>NZ_JBAKFV010000014.1:0-176423 GCF_036889365.1 Caulobacter sp. CCNWLW153 | reverse complement strand
CCGATGCCGGGCCTGGTCGTCTCCATGGACGTCGAGGTCGGCCGGCAGGTCCGCGAGGGCGAGGTCGTCTGCGTGCTGGAGGCCATGAAGATGCAGAACATCCTGCGCGCCGAGCGCGACGCCGTCATCAAGGCCGTCAACGCCAAGCCCGGCGACCCCGTCGCCGCCGACCAGGTCCTCGTGGAGTTCGAATGACGTCTGTGTTTAGGTCGCCGTCGAAATCAATCGGGGGATGATTCCATGGACGTGAAGCACAAGCTGTTCGGTTTTTCCGGCCGCATCCGGCGTCTCGACTACTGGCTGCTGAGCATCGGGACCAACATCAGCATCGCCATCGTCGACAGCCTCCAGACGCTCGCGCTCAACGGCTGGGACATCAACGCCCTGGAAAACAGCGACAACCTCGCCAGCGGCGGGATCACGCTGGTTCTCAGCCTGCTGAACTTCTGGATCACCATCGCCCTGATGCTCAAGCGCTGCCACGACCGCGACAAGGGCGGCGGCTGGGTGGCCTTTTTCCTGCTGGTGCCGATCGTCGGCTGGATCTGGGGCTTCGTCGAGCTGGGCTTCCTGGACGGCACGCAGGGGCGCAACCGCTTCGGGCCGTCGCCCAAGGGCATCGGCGGCACCGAAGAGGACGACGTGGCCAAGGTCTTCGCTTGACGCTTCTGGCCTGGAAGCTGCTTGGCTTCTCGGGACGGCTGGTCCGGCGCGATTACTGGCTGCTGGGCCTGCCGGTCTTCGCCGGACTGGTCGCCGTCAACCTGCTGATCCAGGTCAGCGTGACGCCGGGCGAGGCGATCTACAGTCCTCAGGCGGTTCTGCGCCTGGCGCTGTCGGCGCCGCTGATCTGGGCGTTGTACGCGATCACGCTCAAGCGCTGCCACGATCGCGGCAAGGGGCGCGGCTGGCTGCTGCTGTTCCTGGTCGTGCCGCTGGTCGGCTGGGTTTGGAGCCTCGTGGAGCTCGGCTTCCTGCGCGGGCAGGTCGGTTCCAATCGTTTCGGCCCGTCGCCCTATGGCGACGAGAGTCTCGACGAGGTGTTTGCCTGATGACCTTCGCTCAGAAGCTGTTCGGCTTTCACGGCCGTTTGCGACGGCGGGACTATTGGCTGCTGAGCATCCTGGTCTTCGTCGTGGCGCAGGTGCTGGAGTACGGGGTGAGCAGGGTGTCGGGCGTGGCCCTGACCGATCCCCGGATGCTGGCGCTCAGTCTCGTGACCCTGTGGCCCAATCTGGCGATCATCGCCAAGCGCCTGCATGACCGCGATCGCAGCGGCTGGCTGGCGGTCATCGCTTGGCTGCCGACCGTCAGCGGAGCTCTTGCCGGGCAATTCCTGGATCCGCGGCTGCAGATCGCCGAGCAGGTCTTCGCATGGGCGGCCATTGTCTGGGCGTTGGTGGACCTGGGCATCCTGGACGGTACGAAAGGTCCCAACCGTTACGGCGCCTCGCCCAAGGGCCTGGGCGTCCCCACCGACGCCGAACTCGACGAGGTTTTCGCCTGAGGGTGTGACCCGGCGGCGACTTCCGCTGGCGCTCGCCTGCGCCTAGGTTCCGCCCAGAAGAGTCGCGGAGCCTTAGATGAACGGTCGGATCGATTGGGCGGAGCTGTTCCTGTCCTCAACGGGCAGACTGGCGCGCGCGCCGTTCCTGATCGCCTCGGCCGTGCTGATCGGCGTGGCGGTGCTGTACGAGGCCATCGCCGGCGACGTGCTGCGGCTGCTGACCGGGTGGCTCGTCTATTCGGCCCTGTTCTACAGCGGCGCCTGCGTGCTTTCGAAGCGCCTGCACGATCGCGGCCGTTCGGGCTGGTGGGCGGCGCTGGTGCTGGTGGCCCTGGTCGCCGTCTGGCCGACCCCGCAGCACTTCCTCGACTTCGTGTTCGCCCTGGTGATCCTCTGGGCGATCGTCGAACTGGGCGTGATGGGGGGAGAGCAGGGGGCCAACCGCTACGGCCAGCCGCCCTTGAAAGCTCCGGCTATCTAGTCGCCCTGCACAGGCGGGGCGGCGTCCTCGACCGCGCCGAACACCTTGCGGAAGCTGGCCCTCAGGGCCTCGTCGGCCTCGTCCAGTGTCACCGGCAGGCCAAGGTCCACCAGGCTGGTCACCCCGTGCTCGACCTGGCCGCAGGGCACGATGCCGGAAAAGTGCGACAGGTCCGGCTCCACGTTCAGGCTGATGCCGTGGAAGCTGACCCAGCGGCGCAGCTTGACGCCGATGGCGGCGATCTTGTCCTCGCGCGACCAGCCCGCGCCCTTGCGCTCGACCCAGACGCCCACGCGCCCGTCGCGCATCTCGCCGGTGACGTTGAAGGTCGCCAGGGCGTCGATGATCCAGGCCTCCAGCGCCGCGACGAAAGCCCGCACGTCGCGCCCGCGCCGGGTCAGGTCCAGCATCACATAGGCCACCCGCTGGCCGGGGCCGTGATAGGTGAACTGGCCGCCCCGGGCGCTTTCGAACACCGGAAAGCGTTCGGGTTCCAAGAGGTCGGACGTCTTGGCCGAGACGCCGGCGGTGTAGAGCGGCGGATGCTCCAGAAGCCAGATCAGCTCGCCCGCCGCGCCGTCGGCGATGGCGGCGGCGCGGGCCTCCATGGCGGCAACGGCTGCCGGGTAGGGCACGTAGCCGGTCGAAACCGCCCACCCCGCCGGCGCCCCGTCCGGGCGCGACAAATCGGGAAGGCCTTTATCTTCAAGGTTTAACGGGCGATCAAGCATGCGGCCTTAGTCTTGCATGAGCCGGGGCGCGGACATCCCGCCGCTCGGCAACTTCAGTTCCAGGGGCCTTACTTCGTGAGCCAGGTCAACGCCGTCAATGTCGAGATCTCGGTTCTGCTCGGCCGGTCGATCCTGCCGATGCAGCAACTGCTGCGCATGGGCCGTGGCGCGGTGATCCCGCTGGACGCCAAGACCAACGACGAGGTCTGGATCCTGGCCAACAACCACCCGATCGCCCGCGGCGAGATCCAGATCAACGACGATCGCATCGCCATCCAGGTGACCGGCCCGGCCGACGTCTACGACTACATGGCCGGCGGCGCCTGAAGTTCCCTGTGGGTTCTTCGAGATAATCGAACTCTCCTCTTCCCAAAGCCGATTCAGTTTGCTACCTGCCGCGCCTCACCACGAGCGGTCGTGGCGGAATTGGTAGACGCGCAGCGTTGAGGTCGCTGTGGGGCAACCCGTGGAAGTTCGAGTCTTCTCGACCGCACCAGGTGAACTTGCGTAGAGCGCGGCAGGCTTCGGTTTCCGAATCGCCTTCCGCGCTCTAACCATTTTTGGCCAAGGTTTGGGAGCAACCGCCCGCCAAGCTTCGGCTTTCAATCATTCGGATCACGCGCGCGCAGCTCAAGCCTCGCCTAAAGTTCAGGAGGTCCCCATGACCCGGGAAACAGCCGACCTGAGCGAAGAGGCGCGCCACGCCCTGTCCATTCCCGAGCCGGAAGTCGTCGAGGATCTCGAGGACCTGGCGCTCGGCGACGACTACGCCCTCAAGCCCGACTACGTGGAGATGGTGGTCGACGCGGCCGACCGCGGCGACACCGCGCGCCTGTCCGAGCTGGTCGGCGCCCTCGACCCCGCCGACGTCGCCGACCTGATGGGCTTCCTGTCGGCCGCCTATCGCGAGGAGGTCATCCCCGTCCTGGCGCCCCACGCGCTGGGCGAGATCATCGCCGAGCTCGAGGACAACATCCGCGAGGAGGTGCTGGAGGCGACCCCGTCGGTCACCCTGGCCCGCGCGCTGGAGGAACTGGACACCGACGACGCCGCCGACGTCATCGACGACCTGGACGACACCAAGCGCTTCCAGGTGCTGGCGGCCATGGGCGAGACCGACCGGGCGGCCATCGAGACCACGCTGTCCTACGAGGACGAGACCGCCGGCCGCCTGATGCAGCGCGAGTTCCTGGCCGCGCCGCAGTTCTGGACCGTGGGCCACACGATCGAGCACGTGCGCCAGTCGGGCGACAGCCTGCCGGAGCTGTTCTTCGACGTCTACGTGGTCGATCCCTCGTACACGCCCGTCGGCGCCCTGCCGATCAGCCTGCTGCTGACCAGCAAGCTGGAGACCCCCCTGGCCGAGATCATGGAGCCGGTGACCGAGATCACCGTCGACATGGACCAGGAGGAGGTGGCCTACATCTTCGACAAGTACCACCTGATCAGCGCCCCGGTCGTCGAGGCCGGCGGGCGGCTGGTGGGCCAGATCACCGTCGACGACATCGTCGGCGTCATCCGCGAGGAAGCCCAGGAAGACATCCTGGCGCTGGCCAACGTGTCCGACGTCGGCCGCGACGCCAGCGTGGTCGAGATCGTCCGCTCGCGCCTGCCGTGGCTGCTGCTGAACCTGCTGACCGCGACGATCTCGGTCTCGGGCATCGCGCTGTTCCAGGCCGAGATTTCCAAGCTGGTGGCCCTGGCGGTGCTGATGCCGATCGTCTCGTCGCTGGGCGGCAACGCCGGCACCCAGACGCTGGCGGTCGCCGTCCGCGCCCTGTCGAGCAAGGAGCTGACCGCGGCCAACGCCACGCGCATCGTCATGCGCGAGCTTCTGGTCGGCGTCATGAACGGCCTGACCCTGGCGGTCGTCATGGGGGCGGCGGTCTATGTCTTCTACGACAATCCCAAGCTGTCGCTGACCGTGGCCCTGGCCCTGGTGGTCAACATCTTCACCGCCGCCGTCGGCGGCATCCTGGCGCCGCTGGCCCTGGAGAAGATGGGCCGCGATCCGGCCGTGTCGTCGTCGATCTTCGTGACCTTCCTGACCGACTTCGCCGGCTTCTTCTCGGTTCTGCTGATCGCGGCGCTGCTGTTCAACTAGACCTGGCGAATTCTTTCCCCGGGACGGGAGAAGCGACACCAAACGGCGCCAGTCTTGCGCGGGACGAGGCGAGGGCATCCGCCCCTGTTTCAAATTGGGTCGTTTCTCGCGATGAAGCCGCGTCATCAGGTCTCCCGCGCCGCCGTCGATCTCATCAAGAGGTTCGAGGGCTATCGGCAGAAAGCCGCCCAGCTGCCCGACGGCCGCTGGACGATCGGCTACGGGCACACCCTGACCGCCCGGGGCGGCGCCGTCGTCTCGGAACAGGACGCCGAGGCCCTGCTGCTCTACGACCTGATCACCGTGGCCCACGCGGTGAACGAGCACACCTACGCCCCGCTGAACCAGAACCAGTTCGACGCCCTGACCTGCTTCGCGTTCAACATCGGGACCGAGAACTTCATGCGCTCGGGCGTGCTGCGCCGGATCAACGAGGGCTCGCTGCTGCAGGCCGCCTGCGCCATGGAGATGTGGCGCAAGGCCGATTTCGAGGGCGAGCGGATCGTCATCGACGCCCTGGTGCGCCGCCGCGCGGCCGAGAAGACCCTGTTCCTGACCCCGCCCGACGGCCAGTGGGTGCCCGCGCCCAGCCCGGTGCTGCGGCCCAAGGTCGACTACGACGCCAGCTGCGCCGTTCCGAAACAGACCCCGGCCGCCGTCTCGGCCCGGCTGGAGGGCGACAAGGCCGTCGCCGAGCGCGAGGAAGGCCCCGCGCCGCTGACCCCGGCCGTCCCGGAAGAGGACGCCCCCAGCGCCAGCCAGCAGGCCGCCGCGGCCGTCAGCGCCCGCCTGGAAGCCATCCTGGCCGACGAGCCGGTCGTTCGCCCGATCGACAAGCCCGTGCAGGACCTGGCCATGCCGGAGCCTCCGGTCGCCCCGGTTCCCGCCGCCGCGCCCGCGCCGGTGCTGCACGCGCCCGTCGAGCCCGCGCCGACCCTGGAGCCTTTCCGCCTGACGCCGGAAGAGCCGGTCCCGGCCCAGGCCCCGCTGTTCGTGCCCGATCCGCCGGCCGCGCCGGCCCCAATCCCGTCGCAGGTCGAGCCGACCCTGTTCGAGACCGCCCGCGAACCCGCCCGCTCGCCCTTCAATCTGGGCGGCTTCTCGACCAGCGGCGCCGAGGTCGACATCCAGACCCTGGACGTGCCGCTGAACCCGCCCGAGCAGCCGGTGTTCGGCAACGGCAGCCTGCTGGTCAGCCTGGGCCTGCTGGGCCTGGCCCTGTTCGGCGGCGGCGTGCTGTGGAACCTGTCGGTGGCCTCCGACCCCGGCCTGACGGCCGTGCGCATGTTCGGCTGGGGCGCCAGCGTCATCGGCGTGATCTGCTTCGCGGTCTCGGCCTATCTGCTGCTGCGCAAGCTGGGCGGCCCCGATCTCGACGAGGCGTGATCGTCGAACATCGTGGCTGAAAGGCCGGTCGGACCCCGGATCGTTGAAGAAAAGAGCATGAACGCCCGCTGGTCTCGTTGATCGGCGGGCGTTTGTGCTATGCCTGCGGGCATGACGCTGCAAACCGCACCCTCGATGGACTTCGCGCTCGGCGAGACGGCCGACGCGATTCGTGAAACCACGGCCCGCTTCGCCGCCGACAAGATCGCGCCGCTGGCGGCCCGGATCGACGAGACCAACGCCTTCCCGCGCGAGCTGTGGGTCCCGATGGGCGACCTCGGTTTGCACGGCATCACGGTCGAGGAGGAGTTCGGCGGCCTTGGCCTGGGCTATCTTGAGCACGTGGTGGCCATGGAGGAGATCTCCCGCGCCTCGGCCTCGGTGGGCCTGTCGTACGGCGCGCACTCCAATCTCTGCGTCAACCAGATCCGCCGCTGGGCGACGCCTGAGCAGAAGCAGCGCTACCTGCCCAAGCTGATCAGCGGCGAGCATGTCGGCTCCCTGGCCATGAGCGAGGCCGGCGCCGGCTCGGACGTCGTCTCGATGAAGCTGCGCGCCGAGCAGGTCGGCGACCGCTACGTGCTGAACGGGACCAAGTTCTGGATCACCAACGCCCCGCACGCCGATACGCTGGTGGTCTACGCCAAGACGGGCGAGGGCAGCCGCGGCATCACCGCCTTCCTCGTCGAGAAGGGCATGAAGGGGTTCCGCGTCTCCAGGAAGCTCGACAAGATGGGCATGCGCGGGTCCGACACCGCCGAGCTCGTCTTCGAGGATTGCGAGATCCCGGAAGAGAACGTCATGGGCCCGGTGGGCGGCGGCGTCGGGGTGCTGATGAGCGGTCTCGACTACGAGCGCGCCGTGCTCAGCGCCGGTCCGCTGGGCATCATGCAGGCCTGCCTCGACTACGTGCTGCCCTATGTGCGTGACCGCAAGCAGTTCGGCCAGGCGATCGGCTCGTTCCAGCTGATGCAGGGCAAGGTCGCCGACATGTACGTGGCCCTCAACTCGGCCCGCGCCTATGTCTACGCCGTGGCCCGCGCCTGCGACGCCGGCAAGACCACCCGCTTCGACGCCGCCGGCGCGATCCTGATGGCCAGCGAGAACGCCGTGAAGGTGTCGCTGGAAGCCATCCAGGCCCTGGGCGGCGCCGGCTACACCAAGGAGTGGCCGGTCGAGCGCCTGCTGCGCGACGCCAAGCTCTACGACATCGGCGCCGGCACCAACGAAATCCGCCGCTACCTGATCGGCCGCGAGCTGGTCGGGGCGTAGGGGGGATCGGCGTCCCGCGCGCGTAGCTGTTCGACGAGCTTTTCGATCTTGGCCGTGACGGCCGCTGCCAGGGCCTCCTTCTCGCGGGCGCGGCGCGAGCGGCCCCGACGAGGAGCCGGCTTCCTGGTCTTGGGTCCGGCCATGGGGTCTCCTGACGGGCACGGGATATCGGCCGGGCGCCGAAGGGCGCTCGGGTCGGGGAGGGGGCGGAGCGCCGGGCCACGCCCGGAAGCTGTTTGAGCAAATACCGTTTCGACGAAGCCCGAACGCTCCGCGCCGCCGTTTTCCATCAGCCTCCGGCCGGCGGCGCTGTTGACGCCTTGCCGGATCGCGCCTTGCGGTTTCCCGAATGGCGCGCCGCGGGGCGGGAGGGTCCTGGGTAGGAGCGTCTCTCCCGTCTATCCCCGGCGAAGCCGATGGCGGGCGGGCCTGGCCAGCGCCAGGTCCCGAGCGTCCGGCTTTCCCGGCCGGACTCGATCCCGCTCGACAGCATCCCCAAACCGCGAAGGTCGCTGGCCGCGCGCCCTCCCCATCGCTTCGAGACCCGGCGAGTATGGGGCGAGGGGAGCAAGCGGGGGTATGGCGGAGCGAGGGTGAGGCTTTTCAGCGGCTTACGGCCGGAAGAGTGTTGCGTGGGGCGGGCGCTCTGGATCCTCCCCCTGAAGGGGGAGGCGGCCCGGAGGGCCGGAGGGGGAAGTCCCTGATGAGTTGGAGCGTCTGCTTGCGCCGCAATTTCTTCCCCCTCAGTCGCTCCGCGACAGCTCCCCCTTCAGGGGGAGCATCTTGATGAACGGGCCGGCGGGTCCCTATTGACCAAATCATAACTCAAAAGTTATAGAAATCGCATAACTCTTGAGTTATTGATTGTCCCCATGGAAACCCAGACCGACCTTCTGTTCCGCGCCCTGGCCGACCCCACCCGCCGGGCCCTGTTCGAGCGGCTGTGCCGCGAGGGCGAGCAGACGGTGGGGGCGCTGACGGCGACGGCGGGGGTGTCGCAGCCGGCGGTGTCCAAGCACCTGGCGGCGCTGAAGGCGGCCGGGCTGGTCGCCGACCGGCACGAGGGCCGGCAGACCCACTACAGCCCCCGTACGGCGGCTCTCGGGCCGCTGGCGGACTGGACGAAAGAGATGGCGCGGTTCTGGGAGGGGCGGTTCGACGCCCTCGAGGATCTGCTGAGCAGGATGGACCAATGACCGATACGCGCACCGCCGTCGTCGAGCGGGAATTCTCGCATCCCCCGGAAAAGCTGTGGCGGGCGCTGACCCAGCCGCACCTGATCGAGGAATGGCTGATGAAGAACGACTTCGCCCCCCAGATCGGCCACCGCTTCCAGCTGAAGGGCGAGTGGGGCGGGACGCTGGACTGCGAGGTCCTGACCGTCGAGCCGGGCCGCGTGCTGGCCTACCGCTGGGACTTCGAGCACGAGGACCCGGCCTACGGCCTCAAGAGCATCGTGACCCTGACACTGACGCCCACCGCCGGCGGCACGCACCTGCGCATGGAGCAGGCCGGCTTCCGCCCCGACCAGAAGCAGGCCTACGGCGGCGCCCACGCCGGCTGGAAGACCTTCTTCGACAAGCTGGACGGACTGCTGGCGAAGGAAGGGTAGGGGACGGGCGTTTCAAGATCCGTACTTCCCCGCGAAGGCGGGGACCCAAGCTGACTTTCATGGGGAGGCGCGGCCGCGCGTCAGGGCCCGGCTCGGCTTGGATCCCCGCCTTCGCGGGGAAGCTCGGTGGAAAGTCGGGGGTGGCCCCGTAGAAACAAAGGGAGGACACCATGAGCGGCTTCATCCGCCAGAGCCATCGCTGGCTCTCCATCGCCTTCACCCTGGGCGTGCTGACCTACATCGTCGTGATGAGCACGCGCGGCCAGCCGGCGGCCTGGGTCGGGCTGCTGGCCCTGATCCCGTTGATCCTGCTGCTGGTCTCGGGGCTTTATCTGTTCGCGCTGCCCTACGTGCTGCGCTGGCGGAGGAAGGGCTGAGCCATGACGGGCGATACCGGGCCGGTGAAGCTGCTTTCGGGCGGCAATCCGCAGATTCCCAAGGGCGACGGCGACGGACCCGTTCAGGCCTATATCGCCGCCATGCCGGGCTGGAAGCGCCAGGTGGGCGAGCGGATCGACGCCGTGGTCGCCCGCGAGGTTCCCGGCGCGCGCAAGGCGGTGAAGTGGAACTCGCCGTTCTACGGCGCGCCGGACGGCGAGGGCTGGTTCCTCAGCCTGCACTGCATGACCCGTTACGTGAAGGTGGCGTTCTTCAAGGGCGCGGCCCTGGAGCCGCCGCCGCCGGGGCCGTCGAAGCAGGCCAATGTCCGCTATCTCGACGTCTACGAAGACAGCTTGGGCGATGGGGGCTGGGACGAGGCCCGGTTCGCCGACTGGGTGCGACAGGCCGCGGCCCTGCCCGGCGAGAAGATGTGAGGGAGGAAGAAGCGATGAAGGCGGGAGCCACGGGCGAGCCCCAAAGCGGCGTTGAAGCCGGCAAGCTGATCGACGAGCGCATCGCCTCGCTGGGCGACTGGCGCGGCGAGACCCTGGCCAGGGTGCGGGCCCTGATCCACGAGGCCGATCCGGACGTGCTGGAGGAGTGGAAGTGGCGCGGCACCCCGGTGTGGTCGCACGCCGGCATCGTCTGCACCGGCGAGACCTACAAGGCCTACGTCAAGCTGACCTTCGCCAAGGGGGCGTCGCTGCCCGATCCGAAGGGGCTGTTCAATTCCAGCCTGGAGGGAAACACCCGCCGGGCCATCGACATCCACGAGGGCGCGGCGATCGACGCGGCGGCGCTGAAGGCGCTGTTTCTGGCGGCGGTGGAGCTGAACCTGAGCAAGAAGGGCTGAGCCCTTCCTTCTTCCCGTCATTCCCGCCCTTGTGGCGGGAAACCCTGGTTCCGCTCGCACGTGAGACGCCAGCGGATCGCTGGCGATCCGCCCCTCCCGCCCTTGCGGCTGACAGAGGGGTTCCCGCCACAAGGGCGGGAATGACGGGAGGTGGGGGAGGGGGGACCGAGGAACAAAAAAGCCGCCCCGGTCGCCCGGGACGGCTTTCTCGTTTCGCTCTCGCGACGCCTTAGTACTTGAAGGTGGCGCCCATGAAGAAGCGGCGGCCGGCGTAGCCGGTGTTGATCAGGCGGATATCGCCGGCCCAGCTGGTTTCGTCTTCCTTCGTGAGGTTCTTGCCCTCGGCGAAGAACGACAGGCCCTTCACCGGCGTGCGCCAGGTGATCTTGCCGTCCAGGTAGCCGGTCGGGTCGCGGAAGATCGGGTTGCCCGACTGGTCCGCGGCCGTGACCAGGTATTCCGAACGGTAGTTGTAGGCCAGGCGGGCGTTGATCGGGCCCTTATCGTACCAGAGCGTGGCGTTGTAGCTGTGCTCCGACAGGCCCGGATAGGGCAGGGACGAGCCGTCCAGCGAGCTGAACACGCCGACGTCCTTGGCCTTCTGGTAGGTGTAGTTCAGGTCGACGCCGAAGCCCGACAGCAGGCCCGGCAGCCAGGTGAAGGCGGTCTTGGCCGTCAGTTCCAGGCCCGAGATCTTGGCGCCGTCGCCGTTGATGTAGGTGTTGTAGTAGTACAGCGTGCCGTCGCCGAAGATGTCCTGCTGGCCCAGGTTGGTCCGCTGCGACAGGTAGAACGACTTGATGTCCTTGTAGAAGAAGCCGGCCGACAGCTGGGTGTCGGTGTCCGGATACCACTCGAACGACAGGTCGTACTGGTCGGCGCGATAGGGCTTGAGGCCCGGGTTGCCGGCCGAGCAGCTGTCGGGACCGTCTTCGGCCGTGCCATCGTTGGTGTAGTTGATGGTGCAGGTGACGTTCGGGATGATGAAGTTGCCCAGCGGGCGGGCCATCAGCTGGGCGTAACCGGCGCGCGCGCTCAGGCGGTTGTCGATCAGCCAGGTCTGGATGTTGAAGCTGGGCAGCCAGATCGTGTAGTCGCGCTTGAACGTCGCCTGGGTGTTGGACACCGTGTTGGTCGAGGCGACGCCGTTGACCAGGCGGGTTTCGTTGCGGGTCACCTGACCGGTCGACGACGTCTCGGTGTAGACGCGGCGCAGGCCGAAGTTGCCGAGCACCTCACGGCCGCCGAGGTCGAAGCCGTAGTCCAGTCGCAGGTACTGGGCGTTGGTCTTCTCGTCGATGCTGTAGGGGATCTGGTCGTAGGTCTTACCGTCGTTGCCGACGCCCTGATACAGGTTGTTCAGGTTGAAGTGGCTGGTGTCCAGGTATTGGGAGATGCCGGCGAAGGTCGGATACTTCCAGGTCGAGGGCAGGCCGTTGCCGGCATAGTAGAAGTTCGACGGCAGGTCGGTCATCGCCGCGGCGAAGACCTGGTTCGAGAAGGCGCGCGACCAGTTCTCGGTCGAGTTCCAGTAGCTGGTCTGGTAGGCGTTGCCGAGCACCGGGTTGGTCTGGTCGGCGGCCTGGCCGTTGACCACCGTGGCGGTCGAGTTGACCGAGTTGGCGTAGATGACGATGTCGTCCAGCGCGCTGGTCGGGTTGGCGCCGCCGTCGATGACGCGACCGCCGTAGCCGTAGCCCGAGATCGCCGCGTTGGAGTAGCGGCCGCCGAACTTGATCGACTTGATGATCGGCAGTTCGGTCCGGTACTCGAAGTCGATCTTGTACTGGTCTTCCGAGTTGGCCGACTGCGAGGGACGGTACTGGATCTGGTACTGGTTGACCGCCGCGGCGTCCGACGGGCTGAAGCCCGGGGCGAAGGTGAAGATCGGCGCCGAGGTGCCGTCGGCCAGGGTGACCTTCAGGCCCGGCGTGTTGAACGACACCGAGGCGTTGTTGGTCTCGCTGATGGTCTCGGTCGTGGCGTTCGAGCCGACGAAGTCGATCTTCCAGCGGTCGTTCTGGTAGTTGAAGCCGTAGGTGACGTACTCGGAGTCCGTCTCGTAGGTGAAGTCGCGCGACGAGATGCTGAAGGCGTTGTTGCCGCCGCGGTTGGCGGTGCCCAGGCAGTCGCCGATGACGAATTCGGTGACGTTGTGGTTGGCGTCGACCTTCACGCCGGGGACGTTCTGGGCCGTGGCCGGCGTCACGCGGGCGCAGCCGGGGCCGTAGTTCAGGGCGTCGAGCGACGTCAGGCCGGTGCCGTAGTTGATGTCGTTCATCACGTCTTCGCGCTTGTTGCGCTGATAGGTGACGTACGCCGTCAGGTCGTCGGTGAACTTGTACTGGGCGGTCAGTTCGGCCGACGAGCGCTTGGAGTCGCGGTCCCAGACGCGGTAGCGCGGCACGCGCGGGCTGTAGTCGTACCACTGGCTTTCGCAGGCGGTGCGGGCCTGGGCGTTCGACAGCACCGAGGAGTCCGGGGTGACGACGCTGGCGCAGCTGGCTTCGGTGTTGAAGCCGCGCAGGTAGTCGTTGACCGTCTGGTTGTAGGCCGGGTTGTAGTACTCGACGGTCTTCTCGGCCGTGTTGTCGAAGTCGGCCAGGCGGGCCCACGAGTTGCCGTCGTAGTAGTCGCCGCGGGTGATGACGCGGTCATAGGTCAGGTTGCCCATCAGGCCCAGGCGGCCTTCGAACAGCTGGGTGGCGCCGAACAGGTTGCCGCGCGGCTTCCAGCCGCCCTGGGTGTCGAGTTTCTGGCCCGAGGCGGTCATCGAGAAGGTCGGCTTCTTGAAGTCCAGCGGCTTGTTGGTGGTCACCGAAACGGTGCCGCCGACGCCGCCTTCGGTCATGTCGGAGGTGAAGCCCTTGAACACGTCGATCGACTTGACCAGTTCCGAGGGCAGCTCGCGGAAGTCGTTCGAGCGGCCGCCGCCGCCGTAGACGCTGAGGTTGCCGGCGGTCGACAGGGCGCCCACGCCGTTGATCTCGACGCGGTTCAGGTCGGGCTCGACGCCGCGGATCGACACCGCGTTGCCTTCGCCGAAGTCGCGCGCCAGCTGGACGCCGGTGATGCGGCCCAGGGCCTCGCCGACGTTCTTGTCGGGGAACTGGCCGATGTCTTCGGCGACGATCGAGTCCGAGACGGTGTTCGCGCGCTTCTTGCGGCCCATGGCCGATTGCAGGCTGGCGCGGGTGCCGACGACGATGACTTCCTCGACGGCGGTCTCGGTGGACGCGCCGGTGTCCTGGGCAGGGGCCGGAGCCGTCTGGGCGAGGGCCGAGCCGCCGCCGATCATCAGCAGGATGGCCGCCATGCCCGTGGTGCGCAGCAGTCCGTTATCGCGTCGGACCTTGGTGTTGACCTTCATAGTATTCCTCCAAGCGTGGGCGGCGAACCGCCCGGGCCAGCGGCGTCTCTCGAGGCGGCCGGCTTTAAAGTCGTGAGATGGAAGCCTGGGCGGCGGGAGCGTCCGACGAAGACCGGCAGTCGAATCGGAAGTCCCCGGGCCCGGGCCGTTGCGATGCGCGAAGGTCGAGGACAGGACGAACCCGGCGGCGCTGTGCGCTCTGGCGGGCAAGTCCTGACGGCGGGCCTGGGGTAAGGAGCTGACGCCTCGACGGCCGGCGGCGAAACGCTGCGCCGGTCCGTATCTCGATCTTCTGCGATCGTGCGCGTGTTGCGGGCACGCGGCACTGTCTAAGGCGGTCTGTCGTCCCGCCGCGAACCTTTGGTCTCTGCGTACGGAACGTATCCATCCATTTCCAAACCGAAGCGTCGAGTCAACGGTCGGGAGACAAAATTACGTTCGTGAGGCCCGTAGCCCCATTCATGTGACAATTAAAGCACTTTGTTCCCATATGGTGGAATGCTTTTGCAACAATCGGGATTAGTGCTTGATTTTGGCGCTCATCCTGCTCAGTGTGGCGACATTCGGCGCGTCCGCGCGCCCGGCCGACGGCAAGATCGGGATTGAGAGGAAGCGACAGGAGATGCCCAAGCGGCCCTTCCCAAGCTCCAACCGCCCCGCCCGAACCGCCTGCCGTCTGGGGTAGTCAGCAAGGAGGGACAGTCATCCCACCGGTCGCTTCGGCGGCGCGCCCGGAGCCATCGGAAGACGGCTCAGGCGCGACGAGGATACCGGTGTCTATAGCGGTCTTTTAGTCACTACAGATTGTGGTCGCGTTTCTCGGCGTTGTGTGTGCGTGCCGTGGTCGACGCTTCCGGAAGGCGGGTCTCGCAAGGGGTTGCGGGCGCGCCGGAAAGCACTGACCGTCCCGTCCTGCAGAGGGCGGGGCGAATTCCATTTCCTGGGGGGCTCCGCCGGGCGTCGATGCGCCTGGCGAGTCTGTCGGCCGCGCTTCGTGGAGGCGCGAGCGAGGCGCGCGGGCACCGAGATTTTCTATTCCCGAAACATCACTGCAAACGAAGAAGCCCCGGAACTGGTCCGGGGCTCCCGATCCGTTCACGGCCTGCGCTCGGGCGCGGGGTCGAAGAACGGCATTTGTCCGCAAAAGGCGCTGGAGGTCAGATTTGACCCATGGTCTTCACGGAGCGTTCCAGCGCGTTCGCGATCGACAAATGAGACACTGGATCACCTCCTTTCGGCTGCGCGCCACAACCTGACGCAACACTAAGGTTGGGTGCGCGCGCGTCGTTGGCAAGAGGCGCGACGTCGCAGGGCGACGGGGCGGTGCGGAGGTGTTTCGGCGAGCAGAGTGGGGGCAGCCCCGGGTCGCGCAAAGGGGGGGCGATGCGCGATCCGGGGCCGCGCTCCTGGAAACTGGCTAGAGGGCGCGCCAGGCCAGGAGGATCAGGGTCCAGAGACCAAGGTTGAGGGCCAGGGCCGCCACGCGGGGGCCGTTCACGCGCGCGGCCAGGGCCACGGCGCGCGGGCGCTGGGCGTGGGGAGCGGCGGTGGCGGCGGTGCGGGTCACGGCGATGGTTCCTTTGGATGGCTGGGCGACGCTGCGTGCGTCGCTCTTACCCTCTTAAGATAGGAAGCCGGTCGATGGTTTCATATGCGACAAAACCGACGCGCCCCTGCATGGTCGTGCGCGAATTGTCGCAGAGAGTCGCGCCATGCCCGCCTGGGATCCGGACGTCTATTCCCGCTACCGCGCCTATCGCGACCGGCCGGCCCTGGACCTGATGCTGAAGATCCCTCGCGACCTTGATCCGAGCGAGATCTGGGACCTGGGCTGCGGGCCGGGCGAGCACGCCGCCCTGCTGGCCGCGCGGCATCCCGGGGCGGTGGTCCACGGCCTGGATTCGAGCCCGCAGATGCTGGAGCGCGCAAGAGGGCAGGGCGCGGACGTCGACTGGGTGCTGGGCGACATCGGGTCGTGGCGCCCCGCCGTCGCGCCGGACCTGATCTTCACCAACGCCGCCCTGCAGTGGCTGGACGGGCACGAGGCGCTGTTTCCGCGCCTGCTGGAAAGCCTGGCGTCCGGCGGGGTGCTGGCCTGCCAGATCCCGCAGGTCGAGGACGCGGGCTGGCGGCGCAGCCTGCGCGAGGTCGCCGCCGACGGTCCGTGGGCCGGCAGGCTGGCGGCGCTGGACGGCGTGCGCCAGGGCCACGACCCGCGCGCCTATCACGACTGGCTCTCGCCGCTGGCTTCGGACCTCGACGTGTGGGTGACGACCTATGTCCACGCCCTGGAAGGCGACGACCCGATCGTCGACTGGACCTCGGGAACGAGCCTCCGGCCCTATCTGGAGCGGCTTGGGCCGGGTGACGAAACGGCCGCGTTCCTGGCGGCGTGGCGCGAGCGGCTGGCCGAGGATTATCCCAGGCGGGCTGACGGGATCACGCTGCTGCCGTTCACGCGTCTGTTCGTGGTGGCGCGGCGGTAGACGTTACTGATCCCTCTCTTCGAGAGAGGGATCAAAAAACTACCCCATCTCCGCCAGGCTCTTCCTTCGCCTAAGCTCCGTCACCGGAACCTCCAGGCTGTCCAGGGCCAGCGCCGCCGCCTCGAAGCCCGCCGCCACGGCCGGCTCGAAGGCCTTCCAGTCGCGGATGTCGACGCCTTCCAGCTTGGGCGTGATCAGCACGTCGCTGGCCTCGCGGCTGGCGGCCAGGTCGCGGCCGGTGGAGACCGTGGCCGCGCGCATCAGCAGGGCGACGATCGGCGGGCCCTTGCGCCATTCGCCCGAGCACAGCCAGCGCCAGAACGACGGCGGCGTGACGATGTCGTCGGCGGTGATGCTGCGGCCGCGGGTGACGTCGACGCCGATGATGGGCCCCAGCTGGAAGGCGCGCATGACGTCGGCGGGGAAGTTCTTCATCACCGCCCCGTCGACCAGCACGGCCTCGCCGTCGGTCACCGGCGGCAGCACGCCGGGCAGCGAGATCGAGGCCCGCAGCGCCTGGTGCAGCGGCCCCGTGCGATGCAGGTGATAGGCGCCGGAGGTCAGGTTCGACGAGACGCAGAAGAACGGCAGCCACAGGTCGGCGATGT
Organism: Caulobacter sp. CCNWLW153; assembly: GCF_036889365.1. Taxonomy (NCBI): domain Bacteria; kingdom Pseudomonadati; phylum Pseudomonadota; class Alphaproteobacteria; order Caulobacterales; family Caulobacteraceae; genus Caulobacter; species Caulobacter sp. CCNWLW153. Next base: position 159,632 of record NZ_JBAKFV010000014.1, on the reverse strand, counting down.
CGATGTCGCCGAAGTGCTCGTGCAGGCGATCCTTGACCTTCTCGCCCCGGGTCATGGCGATCAGGGGAAAGGCGATGTCGTCCAGCGGGCTGGACTCCACGAAGGCCTGGCGGATGCGGGTCTCCATCTCGCCGTCGTCCCAGCCCATGGCCAGGCCCGCCGCGACGATGGCCCCCATCGAGGCGCCGCCGACGAAGTCGATGGGCACGCCGCGCTCGCGCAGGGCCTGGACGGCGCCGACATGGGCGTAGGCCCGCGCGCCGCCGCCGGAGAGGACGAGGCCCACCGATTGCCCGGTGAGCACCCGGGCCAGCCGCTCGACGTCGGCCAGGCCGTTTTCGCGCAGATGGAACAGGCGGGCGGCGTCGGTGGCCTCCAGCCAGGCCTGCGAGCCCCGCGGCCGCTTGGCGCCGGGCGGCTGGATCAGGATCAGGTCGATCAGGCGCTGGGCCTGGAGGGGGCGCGAAGCGTAGGTCGGCAGTTCGACCGGCGGGCGGTGGTCGCCGCGACCGACCCGGAACAGGCGGTCGACCTGGCGGCCGACCACGTGCTTCCAGGCCGTCTCGCCCATCTCGGCGACGTACAGCACGAAGTCGTGGGTGCGCTCGACGCGGCTGAACCATTCGGTGGGGGCCAGCAGGCTCTCGCCGCCCTCGACGGTGACGGCGTAGCCCAGCGAGGCGATGCAGCGGGCGATGCGCTCGATGATCGGGCGGATCGGCGGGCCGTCGCTGGCGGCGATGAAGCCGTAGACCGACGGATCGCCGATCGAGGCGTGGGCGCCGGCCTGGCGGGCGCGGCGGATCATCAGCCGCGACAGCTCGATCATCACGTCGGGGTCGCGCTCGACCGCCTCGAAGAAGGCCGTGCGGGGCAGGGCCAGGACCTCGGAATCACGCAAGGCGACCATGTGGGCCGAGTGCGGGGCGCCGGCGATCATCGCCATCTCGCCGGCCGGTTCGCCCGGGCGGATCACGCCCAGGAACTGCGGCTCCTGGCCTTCTTCCCGCCTGAACGCGCCCAGGCGGCCGGTGCGCAGGAAGTAGAGGTGGTCGGAGGCCTCGCCCGGCGCATAGAGTAGGGAGCCGCCGGGCAGGGAGAACCAGGCGGCGTCGCCCTCGCGCCCTTCGCGCGCGAACAGCCGGGCCAGGGCCGAGTCGGCCATGAAGTCGGGTAGGGTGACCACGAGACGGACGCTAAACGGAACCGGCGAGCTTTGCCAATGAGGGTGAAATATCGCCGCTTTCGGATGGAAACGGAAAAGGCTATGCCTCGCCTATGCCGAAGCTGAACACGCTTATTGACAAGAACAGCGCTTCGTTCGCGAAAAACGCTGCCCACAACACGGCCCTGGTGGAGGAACTGCGCGAAAGGGTCGCGACCGCGGCTCTCGGGGGCTCGGAGAGCGCCCGCCAGAAGCACGCCGCCCGTGGCAAGCTCCTGCCCCGCGAGCGGGTGGAGCGCCTGCTCGATCCGGGCTCGCCGTTCCTGGAGATCGGCCAGCTGGCCGCCTTCGACCTCTACAAGGGCGAGGCGCCGGGCGCGGGGATCATCGCCGGCATCGGCCGGGTGTCGGGCCGCGAGGTGATGATCGTCGCCAACGACGCAACGGTGAAGGGCGGCGCCTACTTCCCGATGACGGTGAAGAAGCACCTGCGCGCCCAGGAGATCGCCGAGCAGAACCGCCTGCCGTGCGTCTATCTGGTCGACAGCGGCGGCGCGAACCTGCCCCACCAGGCCGAGGTGTTCCCCGACCGCGACCACTTCGGCCGCATCTTCTTCAACCAGGCGCGGATGAGCGCCCGGGGCATCGCCCAGATCGCCTGCGTCATGGGGTCTTGCACCGCCGGCGGCGCCTATGTGCCGGCGATGAGCGACGAGACCGTCATCGTGCGCGAGCAGGGCACCATCTTCCTGGCCGGCCCGCCGCTGGTGAAGGCCGCCACCGGCGAGGTCATCTCGGCCGAGGAACTGGGCGGGGCCGACACCCACGGCCGCCGCTCGGGCGTGGTCGACCACGTGGCCGACGACGACGAGCACGCGCTGGAGATCGTCCGCTCGATCGTCGCCAACCTGAACGCCGAGAAGCGGCACGAGGCGGTGGTCGCCGACGCCGAGCCGCCGCTCTACGACCCCGAAGAGATCTACGGCGTCGTGCCGACCGACGTGCGCGCGCCCTACGACGTGCGCGAGGTGATCGCCCGCGTCGTCGACGGTTCGAAGTTCGACGAGTTCAAGGCCCTCTACGGCACGACCCTGGTCTGCGGCTTCGCCCGCATCTGGGGCCAGCCGGTGGCGATCCTGGCCAACAACGGCGTGCTGTTTTCCGAAAGCGCGCTGAAGGGCGCGCACTTCATCGAACTGGCCTGCAAGCGCAAGATCCCGCTGGTGTTCCTGCAGAACATCTCGGGCTTCATGGTCGGCGGCAAGTACGAGGCCGGCGGCATCGCCAAGGACGGCGCCAAGCTGGTGACGGCGGTGGCGAGCGCGGAAGTGCCGAAGTTCACGGTGCTGATCGGCGGCAGCTTCGGGGCCGGCAACTACGGCATGTGCGGCCGGGCCTACAGCCCGCGCTTCCTGTTCACCTGGCCCAATTCGCGCATCTCGGTGATGGGCGGCGAGCAGGCCGCCAGCGTGCTGGCCACGGTGCACCGCGACGCGGCGACCTGGACGCAGGACGAGGCCGAGGCCTTCAAGGCCCCGATCCGCCAGCGCTACGAGGACGAGGGCAACCCGTACCACGCCACCTCGCGGCTGTGGGACGACGGGATCATTGATCCGGCTCAAACCCGCGACGTGCTGGGCCTGGCCATATCGGCCAGCCTGAACGCGCCGATTCCGGAGACGACCTTCGGCGTCTTCAGGATGTGACCGTGCAAGCGGAACCTCGGCTTTGGGCGTATCGTTGACGAGGGCCGTGCGTGGACCCCGTCCTTCGACAGGCTCAGGGTGAGGTCCAAGGCGCGGACCGTAGAAAAACCTCATCCTGAGCTTGTCGAAGGGCGAGGTTTTCGCCCCAGTGTGTGACGGCTGACTTCAACAAGGAGCGTGCTCATGACCAACCCCATCGCCGACCCGATCGTCGAGGTGCCGGACACCGACGCCATGAGCCCGCTGGTCCACATGGACTCCACGCCCGAAGGGGCGGTGACGGTGTGGATCAACCGGCCGGAGAAGAAGAACGCCTTCGACCAGGCGACCATCGCCGCCCTGGCCCAGGCCTTCGAGACCCTGCACGGGGCCGAGGGCGTGCGGATCGTGTTCCTGCGCGGCGCGGGCGGCACGTTCTGCGCCGGCGCGGACCTGGAATGGATGGCCGCCGCCGCCGAGTGGGACGAGGACGACAACCGCGACGACGCGTTGGAACTGGCGCGGATGCTCAAGGCCCTGCACGACATCCCGGCCCTGACCGTGGCCCTGGTCGAGGGCGCGGCCTTCGGCGGCGGCGCCGGCCTTGTCGCGGCCTGCGACCACGCGCTGGCCACGGCCGACGCCAAGTTCGCCTTCTCGGAGGTGAAGCTGGGCCTGACGCCGGCCACCATCAGCCCCTACGTCATCGCCGCCCTGGGTCCGCGCACGTCCAAGCTCCTGTTCGCCACCGGCCGGGTGTTCGACGCCGACGCGGCCTGGAGCTACGGCCTGGTCGACGAGGTGTTTGACGACGTCGAGGGTCTGGTCGCCGCCCAGGAGGCGCTGATCGAGGAGGTGATCGTCTGCGCGCCTGGCGCGATCGGCGACGCCAAGGCCCTGGTCAACGACTTCGCCTTCGAAAAGATCGATCGCGGCCTGATCGACGACAGCGCCCGCCGCATCGCCCGCCGCCGCGTCTCCGACGAGGGGCAGGAAGGCGTGCGGGCGTTCCTGGCCAAGCGCAAGCCCAGCTGGATAGCCGAGGGCTAGCCGCCTAGCCGGCCGGGGTCCTGTCGCGCACTTCGATGATAAGCGACAGGATCACGCCCACGGCCATGCCGATCAGCATCCACAGGGTGCTGGTGACCAGCCAGGAGTCGACCACGGCGTCGAGGCCTCGGCTGAGCCAGAACAGCACGAACATGCCGTAGTAGCGGGTCTTGGCGAGCGCCTCGCCAAGGGCTGCGGTGGGCAGCCTGTGGCCGATGGCCAGGGCCAGCACGCTGGCGACGCAGAGCGGCGCCCAGGACGGCGGCGTCTCGCCGACCATCCGCCACGCCGCCACGCCGGCCGCGATCGTCGCCGCCAGGAAGGCCAGCGAACCGACGAGACGCGGGGTCCTGCCCATTTCCAGATGCCAGGCCTGGATTGTCTGGGCGCCGCCGCGGAAGTCGACGGCCGCCGCCACGACCAGGGCCGCCAGCATCGACGGGGTGACGACGTCGACGTCGAACAGCGGCAGGGTGAGCGCCCATGCGAAGGGCACGGCCTGGCCGAGCAGCCGCTGGTGCAGGGGAAGGGCCAGCCCTGACGGCGGATCGGTGGTGGTGAAGGTCCAGGCCAGCAGGAGGGCGCCCAGGCCCGCCACCGCCAGCGGGCTCCACAGGGTGTCGGGCAGCAGCGCCGAGACCGGCAGCAGCAGCAGGCTGAGCGGCGCCCAGCCGATCCTTTCCAGGGCGCCGGCGCGCCAGGAGCGGTGGACCTCCCAGGCGGTCTTCAGGCGCAGGTAGCCTTGCAGGTAGAAGAGCTGGGCCGCCAGGATGACGGCGGCCGTGGCGAGATAGGCCGCCAGTATGGCCGCGGGCGACAGGCCGGCGACGCCGGCGATCAGCGGCGCCAGCAGCGGCGCGCCCAGCGTGAACCAGATCATGCCCGAGCTCAGCCGGGGGCGCGCGTACCGCTGTCGCCAGGCGGCGACCGTCTGGGCGTCGAAGCCGGCCATCAGCACCTCGTGGCCGTCGCCCAGGCGCTCCAGCAGGGTCTTCATGACGATCTCGAAGCGCGGATTGAGGCGCCGCCATAGCGAGACCTTGGCCGTCGGCGGTCCTTGCAGCACGGCGACGACCGCGCGCGCCTGCTCGTCGTTGCGCACCAGACGGTCGCGGCGCTCGACGAAGTCGCGGCGCTGGATGATCGCCTGGACGACGTCCGACGGCTCGAAGTGCAGGTCGTCGCGCCGCCAGCGAAAGGCGTCGACCGCCGGGGCGAGCAGGGCGTCCGAACGCGGCGCGGCCTCCAGCAGCAGGTGGGAGATCCGGGTCTCGACCTCGTCGGCGACCGCGATCTGCTCCAGCGCCTCGGCGTTCAGGACGGCGTGGAAGGCGGCCTCGAGTTCGGTCGCAGGCGCCATCTCGTGACCACGCAGCAGGAGTTCGAGACGCTCGATCCTGGCCTGTAGCTCCTCGGCCTCGGGCGTCAGCGGCGTGGGCGAGGCGGGAGGGGCGCGCTCCAGCGTCGCCAGGGCGACAGGCGCGAGGGTCGGCGCGGCGGCGTACGGATCGCCGGCCTGGGCGTCATGGTCGCCTTCGCCGCCCTCGTCTTCTTCCCACATCCAGTCCCAGCCGATCCGGGCGACCGCCTCGTCGTGGGCCTCGCGCAGGCGCATGAAGCCCTCGGCGTCGTCTTCGGGATTGGTGACGCGAAGCTTGCGGGCATAGGCGCGGCGGATGGCGTCGCGGTCGCGGGTCGGGGCGATGCCGAGCACGTCCCAGATGTCGTGGCTCACAGGAAGCTCTCGCCTTCCAGTTCGTCCAGGGCGGCCAGCAGCTGCTGGCGGGCGGCGTCGATCTGGCGCGGATCCTGGCCGTCGAGCACGCCTTCGAACTGCGACAGCAGCATGCCGACATGCTCGCGCACGTCGCCCAGGAACATCTCGTAGCAGCGCTGGGCGCGGGCCACGGCGGCGCGGTTGGCGTCGTTGTCGCGCGGATTGACCTTCAGCGCGGCCAGGGCGGCGCGGCGGACCTCCAGGTCGGGAGCGTTGCGGTCGTCCTCGTCGACGATGACGAGCTGCCGGCGCTCGTTGGTCTGGGGCACCAGGACGTCGATCTCGATCAGGCCGTTGACGTCGTAGCTGAAGCGGCATTCCAGCGCGATCTCGCCGGCCTTGGCGGGCGGGACGGGGATCTCGACCTCGCCCAGGCGGACGTTCTCGGAGACCATCCGCGCCTCGCCCTGATAGATGCCGAACAGCACCTTGCGCTGGCCGTTCTGCATGGTGCTGAAGATCTTCGAGCGGCTGGCCGGAACCACCGTGTTGCGCTCGATGACCGGCGAGAAGATGCCGGTGCGCAGCACCCCGCCCGGGCCGTGCTCGCCGACGTCGACGCCCAGGGAGTAGGGGCAGACGTCGGTCATCACCACGTCCTTGAGGGCGACGTCGCGGCTCTTCAGGCCCGCCTGGATCGAGGCCCCGATCACCACGGCCTCGTCGGGATGGACGGCGGTGGAGGGGAAGCGGCCGAACATGCGGGTGACCGTGCGGCGCACCACGGGCATCCGCGTGGCGCCGCCGACCAGGATGATCTCCTTCAGGTCGTCCGGGCGCAGGCCGCCGTCGCGCAGGGCCCGGGTGACGGGTTCCTTCAGCTTGGCCAGCAGCGGCGCGGCGGCGGCCTCGAAGTCCTCGGCGGTGACTTCCAGCGTGTAGGCCTGGTCCTTCCAGGTGACCGTCATCTCGGCGCGGTCGGCGGTGGTCAGGGCGCGGCGAGCCTTCTCGGCGGCCGCTTCCAGGCGGGTGGTGAGGGCCTCGCCGAGCAGGTCGGCGGCGAAGGCCTCGCGGTGGGCGGCCCGCATGCGGTCGACCAGCACCTTGTTGAAGTCCTCGCCGCCCAGCCGGTTGTCGCCGGTGGAAGAGCGCACCTCGATGACGCCTTCGAAGATCTCGAGGACCGACACGTCGAAGGTGCCGCCGCCGAGGTCGAAGACCAGGAAGCGGGTCTCGTCGGCCAGCTCGTGGATGCCGTAGGCGAGGGCGGCGGCGGTGGGTTCGTTGAGCAGGCGCTCGACCTTCAGCCCGGCCAGTTCGCCGGCCCGGCGGGTGGCCTTGCGCTGCTTGTCGTTGAAATAGGCCGGGACCGTGATGACGGCCTCGCGCACCGGCTCGCCCAGATAGGCCTCGGCGTCGGTCTTGAGCCGCGCCAGCACCAGGGCCGACAGCTCCTCGGGGCTGTAGGACTTGTCGCCCAGCCGCGTGGCGCGGGTCGTGCCCATGTAGCGCTTGAAGGTGGTCGCCGTCAGGTGCGGGTGGGTCGAGCGCCGCTCGCGCGCGGCCAGGCCCACCAGCAGCGCGCCGTCGTCGTCCAGGCCCACGGCCGAAGGGGTGAGCACCGCGCCCAGGCTGTTGGGCACGAGCTCGACCTTGCCGTCCCGCCAGACGCCCACGGCGCTGTTGGTGGTTCCCAGATCGATGCCGATGATCACGCGACGCTCCCCCGTACGCAAACTCAAGCTTGGGTTTAGCCTCGCCGGCGTCGAGAACCAAGGGCGCGTGGGTGGTGGGAGCGGAGCTGCGGGCGGACGGGGGATTTATCCCCTTGCTCCCGCCGTAAAAACGCGCATCTAGGCCCCATGCGCCGGTTCGACTTTTCCAGCCCCGACTTCGCCCAGGCCTTCAAGGCCTTCCTCGACGAGCGCCGCGGTTCGCCCGCCGACGTCGACGCCGCGACCGCGGATGTGCTGGAGGCCGTGCGACACGGCGGTCTCGACGCCGTGCTCGACTACACCCGCCGCTTCGACAAGGTGGAGCTGACGCCCGACACCGTGCGCGTCACCGCCGAGGAGATCGAGGCGGGCGCGGCCGATTGCTCGCAAGAGGTGCGCGAGGCCATCGCCTTCGCCGCCGCCCGCATCCGCGCCTATCACAGCCGCCAGCGTCCGGCCGACCAGGCCTGGACCGACGAGGCCGGCGTCGAGCTAGGCTGGCGCTGGACGCCGCTGGAGGCCGTGGGCGTCTATGTGCCCGGCGGCCGCGCGGCCTATCCCTCGACCGTGCTGATGAACGCCGTGCCCGCCCAGGTGGCCGGCGTCGACCGCATCGCCATGGTCACCCCGCCCGGCAAGCTTCAGCCGGCGGTGCTCGCAGCGGCCAAGGAAGCCGGCGTGACCGAGATCTGGCGCGTGGGCGGGGCCCAGGCGGTCGCCGCCCTGGCCTATGGCGCGGGTCCGATCCAGCCGGTCGACAAGATCGTCGGCCCCGGCAACGCCTATGTCACCGCCGCCAAGCGTCGCCTGTACGGCGTGGTCGGCATCGACGCCCTGGCCGGTCCGTCGGAGATCGTGGTGGTGGCCGACGCCAAGAATGATCCCGACTGGATCGCCGCCGACCTGCTGAGCCAGGCCGAGCACGACCCGGCCGCCCAGTCGATCCTGATCACCGACGACGAAGGTTTCGCCGCCGCCGTCGAGGCGGCCGTGGCCGAACGCCTCAAGACGCTGGCCACCGGCGAGGACGCCGCCGCCTCGTGGCGCGACCACGGCGCGGTGATCATCGCCCCGCTCGACGAGAGCCCGGCCCTGGTCGACGCCATCGCCCCCGAGCACGTCGAGTTCGCCCTGGACGAGCCCGAACGGCTGGCCGACCGCGTGCGCCACGCCGGAGCGATCTTCCTGGGCCGCCTGACGCCGGAAGCCATCGGCGACTACGTGGCCGGCTCCAACCACGTGCTGCCCACCAGCCGCGCGGCGCGCTTCCAGTCGGGCCTGTCGATCTACGACTTCATCAAGCGCACCTCGATCGTGAAGTGCGATGCGGCCTCGTTCGGGATCCTGGGGCCGCACACCGCGGCGCTGGCGCAGGCCGAGGGGCTGCCGGCCCACGCCTTGTCGGCGTCCATCCGGCTTTCCGGCGGCTGATGGCGGACGAGCGCACGCAGCGGCGCGTCGAGGCCCTGATGGCCAAGGCCGACGGGCAGTTGGCTCGTGGCCGCTTCAAATCCGCCTGGAAGACCGGTCTGCGCCTCTATCGCCTGCGCTTCTCAGGATCCTATGAGATCCGGGCCAAGGCCTATGAAGGTCTCGGGCGACCGCTGGCCGCGCGGGCGATTCTGGCGCGAGGCGTGCGGCGCGCGCCCAACGCGCCCATGCTGTGGTCTCTGTTCGGCGCGGCCTTGTCGGACGCGGGCCTCTACGATCAGGCGATCCGGGCGTTCGAGACCGGCCGGGGCATCGAGAGCAACGCCAATCTCGCGGTGTTTCGAGGCAATCAGGCCTTGGCCCTGGTCAGGGCCGGGCGGCTGCACGAGGCCGAGGCGCTGCTCGCGGCCGCTCCCGCCGGCGAACCCGGCGCCGAAACGTGCCAGGCCGTCGCCCTCCTAAACGGCGTTCGCGCGGATCTCGACGCGGCTCGCCAATTGCCATCTTCGTCCTGACAGGCAAATCTCCCTTCGATGTCCGACGACGCCAGCAAGCACTTCCTGAAGACGATCGCCATCGACGAGGATTCGCTGGCCGCGGCCTCGCGCGACCAGGAGCAGGAGCGCCAGGTCGCGATCTTCGACCTCTTGGACGAGAACTATTTCGAACCGGCCGAGGCGCAGGGCGGGCCCTATGACCTGAAGCTGTCGCTGATCGAGAACCGCCTGGCGCTCGACATCGTCGGCGGCGGCTACGAGAAGCGGCACCTGCTGTCGCTGTCGCCGTTCCGCGGGGTGATCCGCGACTACTTCATGATCTGCGACAGCTACTACCAGGCGATCCGCAACTCGACGCCGCAGCAGATCGAGGCCTTGGACATGGGCCGGCGCGGGCTGCACAACGAAGGCTCGGCCTTGCTGCGCGAGCGGCTGGACGGCAAGGTGAAGACCGATCTCGACACGGCCCGGCGCCTTTTCACCCTGATCTGCGCGCTGCACTGGCGGGGCTGATCGTGGTCGATCTGCCCGATGCGGTGCTGTTCACCTGCAACTACAACCGCGTGCGCTCGCCGATGGCCGAGGCGTTGTTCAAGCGGTTCTACGGAACCCGGTCGTATGTCGACTCGTGCGGCCTGAAGCCTGATCCGGCCGGGGAGGGGATCGACCCCTTCGTGGTGGCGGTGATGGACGAGATGGGCGTCGACGTCGCGACCCACCGGCCCAAGACCTTCGACGAACTGGAGGACGACAGCTTCGACGTCGTCGTCTCGCTGACGCCGGAAGCCCAGCACCGGGCGGTGGAGCTGTCGCGCGACCGCGCCGTCGAGATCGAGTACTGGCCGACCCACGATCCGACCCTGGTGAACGACGGCTCGCGCGAGGCGATGCTGGCCGCGTATCGTGAGGTTCGCGACACGCTTTCGGCCGCGATCCGCGCGCGTTTCGGGACACCATCGACGTTCGGGGGGTGAATGCGCTATAAGCCCCGCCTCGCAGCCGCGGCTCGCGTCACGACTCGCCCACGGGTCGCGCGGGCCGCGTTGCTATTGAACCCCTGTTGAGAGGCCTGATGGCTAAGGAAGAACTGCTTGAGTTTCCCGGTACGGTCAGCGAACTGCTGCCCAACGCCACCTTCCGCGTGAAGCTCGAGAACGATCACGAGATCATCGCCCACACCGCCGGCAAGATGCGCAAGAACCGCATTCGCGTGCTGGCCGGCGACAAGGTGCTCGTGGAAATGACGCCCTACGACCTGACCAAGGGCCGTATCACCTACCGCTTCAAGTAAGCCGGGCGCGCACATGACGGTCGCCCAGCCTTCGCTGGTCCTGGCCAGTGCGAGCCCCAGGCGCTTGGACCTGTTGGCCCAGGTCGGCGTAACCCCCGACCGGGTCGATCCCGCCGACATCGACGAGTCGCCGCTGCGCGACGAGGCTCCGCGCCGCCATGCCCTGCGCCTGGCGCAGGAGAAGGCGCGCGCCGTGGCCGCGCGCTCGCCGGGCGATTTCGTGCTGGCCGCCGACACCGTGGTGGCCGTGGGGCGCCGCATCCTGCCCAAGGCCGAGACCGAGTCCGACGTCCGCTATTGCCTGAAGCTGCTGACCGGCCGCGCCCACAAGGTGCTGACCGGCGTCGCGCTGATCGGGCCGGACGGAACGATCAGCTCGCGGGTGATCGAGACGCGGGTGGTGTTCAAGCGCCTGTCCGACGCCGAACTCGAATCCTACGTCGCCAGCGGCGATTGGCGCGGCAAGGCCGGCGGCTACGGCGTGCAGGGCGTGGCCGGCGGCTTCATCGTCGACCTGCAGGGCTCGTATCCCAGCGTGGTCGGTCTGCCGCTGTACGAGACCCTGTGCATGCTGGACGGCAAGGGCTGGACCCGTCGCGAGGCCGCCGCATGAGCGAGCGTCGCGCCTATCTCTACAAGGGCGTCGGCGAGACCGTCGGCGTCGTCACCCTGGACGGCCGGCCCGAGCGCCTGATCGTGCAGTGGCCGGGCGATGATCCGCTGGACGCCGAGGGCGTGCGTGGCGTGGCCCGGGTGAAATCCATCGAGCGCGCCTTCGGGGCGGCCTTCGTGGCCCTGCCGGGCGGCGGCGACGTGCTGCTGCCGATCAAGCCCGACATGCCCAAGCTGGTGCAGGGCGGTCTGGTCGAGATCGAGATCCGCACCGCTTCGCGCGCCGACAAGGCCGCCGTGGCCCGCTTCATCGGCGAAGGCGAGGGGGAGCCGCGCGTGCTGGCCGCCGCCCCGACGCTCGATGAGCAGTTGCGCCACTATGTGAAGGCCGGCTCGCCGACGACGGGCGAGCGCGCCCTCGAGGCGGTGGAAGCCGCCGAGGCCGACATTCTGGAAACGGTCTTCGCCCTGCCGGGCGGCGGCGACGTCGCCATCGAAACGACCCGCGCCCTGACCTCGGTCGATGTCGACCTGGGCGGTCGCGAAGGCGACGCCAAGCGCGCCGCCCGCCAGGCCAACATGGCCGCGATCGGGGTTTCGGCCCGGGTGATGCGCCTGAAGGGCCTCGGGGGGCTGGTGGTGTTCGACCTCGTCGGGCGCGGCCATGACGGCCAGGCCCTGACCGTGGCCGCCCGCAACGCCTTCGCGCCCGACAATCCGGGCGTGGCCGTCGGGGCGATCAGCAAGTTCGGGGCGCTGGAGATGGCCCTGCCGCGTCGCGCGCGGCCGGTCATGGAGCGGCTGGTGGACGCGCGAGGCGGCTGGACCGCCCCCTACGCCGCTCGTCGCCTGGCTCGCGCCATTGAGCGGGAAGGGCGCGCCGATCCCGGCGGCCGCCTGGCCGCCCGCTGCGCCCCGGCCGTGCTGGAGGCCTTCGCCGAACTCGACGCAGGCCTCGCCGAGCGCCTGGGTCGCCGTTTCACCGTTTCCGCCGAGCCCGGCTGGAGCAACGATCGTATCGAGGTGTCCGCGGCATGAGCAGCGCCTGCCCCATCTGCGGCAAGCCCGCCCAGGACGCCACGCGTCCGTTCTGCTCCAAGCGTTGCGCGGACGTCGACCTGCAACGCTGGCTGTCGGATCGCTACGTCGTGCCAGGCGCCCAGGACGACGAGGAAAACCCTCCATCCACAGACTTCGACAATTAGTCGAAAAGGGCGCTGGACAAGCCCAGCGGGCTCTCCTATAGACCCCCTCCTCGCCGCCGGGCGAGGCCAGAAGCGGCCTTCACCGCTTCGAAGGCCCAAGGGCCTGGGTAGCTCAGTTGGTAGAGCAGCGGATTGAAAATCCGCGTGTCGCTGGTTCGATTCCGGCCCCAGGCACCACCTTCCTTTCATGCCGTTCAGATCGACGCCGATGATGGGCGGTCGACCTTTCGCGTCGTCCTCTCGGCGGATAGGGGCGTTCACCCAAGCTTACCGGTAAGTCGGCAGGGCGACGGATTCTTGTCCGATGAGGACATTTGCGAGCGGGCTCAGAGATTCTGAGGCGCCTCGTTTGAGGGACATCTGACCACCTCGCGCGCACTCGGCGGAAGATCGCTGTTTTGTCGGCATGCTGCGCTGCGGCGCCAATATTCCCTTTGATAGGGAAAAACCGCCTCGAATTCCTGATTTCTCATTTGTGCGGTGCAGCAAAGGGCGTTCACCGGGGGTGACTGTCGTAAATTTATGCCCAAGCGGCCCCCTTGACGGTGCGAAAAGGGGTTGCCAAAGGACCCATGCCGCAATTCTAACATTGCGGTAAGGCCTGGGCTTCGAGAGGAGCTCCGGTCACTCGCGCTTCGAAACGATCCTTCACGGCGGGCATGAGCCTTCCGCGGCGGGCGTAACGGGTCGAGCGCAGCGAAGCGGGTTCGCCCACCTTCCGAGAGATCGGATGGGAAAGCGGGCTTTTCAAGTTAGGGTGGAGACGCTCTCGCGCGACGACCCTCGGTCCAAACGTGCTAGACCAATCAGGAACTGGCGACAGATGCTCGACATTAAACGGAAGACCCCCCTCATCGCTCTCGTCGGCGCCATGGCGCTGATGGCGAGCGCCCCGGCCTTCGCTCAGGACGCCGCCGCTCCCGCGCCGGCCACCACCGAAGCCGCCGCTCCGGCCGCCACCCCGGCTGCTGAAACCCCGGCCCCGGCCGCTGACGCCGCTCCCGCCGAGGACGCCGGTGAAGCCGCCACCGAAAAGATGAAGTCGCACTCGCTGACCCCGGTCGGCATGTTCCTGGCCGCCGGCATCGTCGTTAAGGTCGTCATGATCGGCCTGATCCTGGCCTCGATCTTCTCGTGGGTGCTGCTGATCACCAAGCTCCTCGAGTTCGCCAGCCTGAACAAGCAGACCGACCAGTTCCTGGAAGCCTTCCGCGGCGCCCGTTCGATCTCGGACATCGCCCGCATCGGCTCGTCGGAAGAATTCGAAGGCAACCCGCTGGCCGACATGGCCGCCGCGGCCGCCCAAGAAGTCGAACTGTCGCGTCAAGCCGGCCTGCAAGTCGGCGGCGAGCACCGCGACTCGACCCTGGCCCGCGCCACCTACGCCATCAACGCCGTGCAAGCCTCGCTCGCCAAGCGTCTGTCGGGCGGCATGGTGTTCCTGGCTTCGGTCGGTTCGGGCGGTCCGTTCATCGGTCTGTTCGGTACGGTGTACGGGATCATGACCTCGTTCATCAGCATCGCGAACACCAACACGACCAACCTCGCCGTCGTGGCCCCGGGTATCGCTGAAGCCCTGCTCGCCACCGGTATCGGTCTGTTCGCCGCTATCCCGGCCGTTATCTTCTACAACTACTTCCAAACCCGCATCTCGGCCTACGGCACCCGCTCGGAAGGCTTCGTTGCTGAACTGATGAACGCTATCTCGCGTCAGCTCGACAAGGGGGCGTAAGACCGATGGCCGCCAAACTTTCGGGCGGCGGCGGCGACAGGTTCAACGTCGAACAGAACAGCGAGATCAACGTCACGCCCTTCGTGGACGTCATGCTGGTCCTCCTGATCATCTTCATGGTGGCGGCCCCGCTGGCCTCCGTGTCGATCGAAGTGAACCTGCCGCCGGCGGTAGCGAAAGCATCGCCTAACCCGCCGAAACCGGTCTACATCTCCATCAAGTCAAACGGTCAGCTGTACATCGGCGACGATCGCACTTCGATTGACACGATGGGTGAGGACCTGACGAAGAACATCGGCAGACGCGACCCTTCGAAGGAGCGCATCTTCATCCGTGCTGACGAAAAGACGCGCTACGGCTCGTTCATGGAGGTGATGAACACCCTCCAGGACAATGGGTTCTACAGCGTGGCTCTCGTGGGCCGTGATGAGAACAGCTGAGGGGTGATGCATGGCTGAACAACAAACGCCCGAGCATCGCCACTACGATCCGCTGACTTCGGAAGGCCCGCGCCGGAAGAAGGGCATCGGCACCTTCGGCGTCGCGACGATCATCGTGATCGGCCTGCACGCGGCTCTCTTCGCCTACCTGGCGAAGCAGAAGTTCGAAGCAGTGCTGAAGGAGTACAGCGACGAAGCCGTGGACGTGGAGCTGCCTCCGCCTCCGCCGCCTCCGCCGCCGCCTCCTCCGCCGCCGCCGCCGCCGCCGACCAACGCTCCGCCCCCGCCTCCCGCGGTGGTGCAGCCGAGGCCGCCGATCGCGCCGCCGCCGGACGTGACGCCGCCGCCGCCGCTCCCGATCCCGCCCGTCAAGGAGCGGGTCGAGCAGACGGCGCCGCCGATCATCTCGTCGGCTCCGCCGGCGCCGGTGACGGCTCCGCCGGCCCGCGCTTCGGTCGTGACGCGTCCCGACTGGGCGCGTAAGCCGAACTCGGACGACATGGCCCGGTACTATCCGGACCGTGCGCAGCGGATGGAAGTCGGTGGTCGTGCGACGATCCGTTGCACGGTGAACGCCAAGGGTTCGCTCGAGAACTGCTCGGTCGTGTCGGAATCTCCGGCCGACTACGGTTTCGGCGACGCGGCCCTGAAGCTGTCGCGCCTCTTCCGCATGAAGCCGAAGACCCTCGACGGGGCTCCGGTGGACGGCGGCGAGATCACGGTGCCGATCACCTTCCAGGTCCCGCAATAGCGGCAGGCCTGGGACGATCCCAAGAAGACGCCTCGGAACTCCGGTTCCGGGGCGTTTTTCTTTGCCCGTAACGGCGGGCGAAGGCGCGGCGGCATCAAGGCCTGTTCGAGGCGTGAAAATTTCCCCGCCGGACGCCTTTTCGCCGCTTGATCCCGGGGGCGGGTCCGACTAAGAACACGCCTCTCGCGGAGCCGCCTTAGCTCAGTTGGTTAGAGCGCTAGATTGTGGATCTAGAGGTCCTCGGTTCGAGCCCGAGAGGTGGTACCACGAGACGATGAACAGGCCCGGCGGCGACGCCGGGCTTTTTCTTTTCCGCGCCCTGGCGCCCGCCCCTCAAGGCCGCGCCATTGCGTCGCGGCGGCGGAGCGCCGCATGGCAAGGCCTGGCGGTCCATGGGATTACCGGTCGCGGACAGGGTCTTGTGAGGCCGATCGTCGCGCATTTGCACGGACCATAGCCAAGTCGCGTGCAACGTGCGTACGGTGACGCTCACGACACCGCCGCTTGAGCGGGCCCGCGCGCGACGCGGAGCGAGATCGGGAGGAAGCAATGGCGGACGGCGCTATGGGAATCGGTCCGACGGAAGAGCAATTGGCGGCCGCCGCGCTGGACGTGGCCGGGCTGCTGGGATTCGCCGACCTGCTGCCGGCCTATGCCGCGGCGCAAGGCGGTGAGAAGCTGGACGTGCTGAACGCCATCGTGCGCGTGATCTCCGCCGATGTGCTGGGCGTCGAGCCCGGCGGCGACCGCATCGCCCCAGAGTCGGTGCTGTTCCTGAGCCAGGACTAGAGGCGCCCAACGGGCGCCGGCGCTACCCTAGGCCGACCATACAATCATCATTCCCGGCCTTGCGGCCGGAATCGTCGGCGCTTCTGCAAACCCGGAGCGCTGGCCTTCTATGGTGTGGTCCAGCCGCCCCCCAGGGCTTGGTAGAGCGTCACGGCGTTGAGCAGCCGCGCTTCGCGCACCTGCGACAATGCGAGCTCGGTGGCCAGCAGGCCGCGCTGGGCGTCCAGTTCCTCCAGATAGGCGACATAGCCGGCCTGGTAGCGCTTGCGGGCGTGGTCCAGCGTACGGGCGGCGGCGGTGCGTTGCAGGCGGGCGTGATCCTCCTGCTCGGCCAGCCGACCCTGGCCCTCCAGAGCGCTTTCGACCTCGTTGAAGGCCGTCAGGGCCGCCTTGCGATAGGCGAAGGCGGCCTGGTCGCGGCGAGCGGCGGCGGCGTCCGAGGCGCCGCGCAGGCGGCCGCCGTCGAAGATCGGGGCCAGCACGCTGCCGCCCAGGCTCCAGGTGGTCAGCGGATCGATGTGCAGCACCTTCAGTCCGCCCGCGGCCGCCGACAGCCTGACCTGCGGCAGGAAGGCGGTGCGGGCGGCCGCCAGGCTGGCGTCGGCGGCGGCCAGGCTGGCTTCCGCCTGGGCGATGTCGGGCCGGCGCTCCAGCAGGGCCGAGGGCAGGGGAGCAGCCGGCTGCGGCACGGCCAGGGCGTCGAGCCCGCCCCGGGCGATCGGTCCCGCGCCGTCTTGGCCGGTCAATAGGGCCAGGCCCGCCTCCTGGCGGCGGACGGCCAGTTCGAGGGCCGGCACGCGCTGGGCGGCGGCCTCCAACTCGCCCTCGGCCTGGCGCAGTTCGAGATTGGAGGTCAGGCCCTGCTGGGCCCGGCGACGGGCCCGGCCAGCCGCTTCCTGGCGCGAGACCAGGGTGGCGCGGGCGGTGGCCAGCTGGGCGTCCAGCGAGGTCAGGGAGACATAGGCGCGGGCGACGGCGGCGGCGACGGACAGGCGGCCGGCGTCGCGGCCGTAGCGGCTGGACTGCAGGCTGGCGCGGGCCGCGGCGTCGCCGGCCCGCAGGCGGCCCCACAGGTCGATCTCGTAGGCGGCCTGCAATTGGCCCTGGCCCGCCAGGGGCTCGGCCGGCGTGCCGAAGGCCGACAGTTCGCGCTGTTTCTGCAGTCCGCCCGTCGCGTTCAGCGTCGGCAAGAGCGCGGCCCGCGACTGGGCGGCCAGGCCCTCGGCCTCGCGCACCCGGGCCTCGGCGATCCCGAGGTCGGCGTTGCGTGCGAGGGCAGCGGCGACGAGTTCGGAAAGCCGGGGATCGCCGAAGGCCTTCCACCAGTCGGCGGCGACGGTCTCCTGGCCGGCGGGCGACTCGGCGCGCCAGCCGGCGGGGGGCGCCACGGCGGTTTCGGAAGGCGGCGCGGTCTTCGGACCGGGCGTGGCGCAGGCGGCCAGCAGCAGCGCAGTCGTCACGACGGAAAGGGCCAGGCGCATCAGCGGCGCTCCCGCTCGCGCGGCGCCTTGGCCAGGTCAACCTGCGCCTCTACCGACATGCCGGGGCGCAGGCGGGAAAGGTCGGGCTGGTCGGCGTCGAGCACGATGCGCACGGGCAGGCGCTGGGCGATCTTGGTGAAGTTGCCGGTGGCGTTCTGGGCCGGCAGGATGCTGAACTCCGAGCCGGTGGCCGGCGAGATCTGCTCGATGCGGCCATGGAAGCGGCGGTCGCCCAGAGCGTCGACCGTGACGCTGGCCGGTTGGCCCGGGCGCATGCGGCCGGCCTGGCGCTCCTTGAAGTTGGCGATGATCCAGCGCTGCGGCGGCACCAGCGAGACGAGCTGGGTCCCGGCGGTGACGAACTGGCCCTGGCGCACGCCGATCTGGCCCAGCTGGCCGTCGGCGGGGGCCAGGACCAGGGTGTTGTCCATGTCGATCTCGGCGAGGCGCAGTGCGGCGCGGGCGGCGGCGACGGCGGCCTCCAGCCCCTGGCGCGAAACGCCGACCGAGCGGACGTCCTGACGGGCGATGTCGCGGCCGGCCTGGGCGGCCACCACCTGGGCCTCGGCGGCGCGCAGGGCCGCGCGGGCCTGGTCGCGCTCGCGCAGCGACACAGAGCCGTCGGTGGCCAGGTCGGCGACGCGGGCCATGTCGGCGCGAGCCCGCTCCAGCTGGGCCTGGGCCGAGCCGATGTCGGCGTGGCGCGCGGCCAGGGCGGCCTCGCGCGAGGCCTGGGCCTGGGTCGAGTTGGCCAGATCCGCCTCGCGGGCGGCGAGGGTGGCGCGGGCCTGGTCCAGGCGCTGGCCATAGATGCGGCGGTCGATCTCGACCAGGGGCTGGCCCGCGCGCACGCTCTGGAAGTCCTGCACCAGCACCTTGGTGACATAGCCGCTGAGCTGGGGCGCGATCACCGTCACCTGGCCGCGCACATAGGCGTTGTCGGTGCGCTGCACCGAGCCGGCGAAGGGCGGCAGCTTCCACAGGAACAGGATCAGCAGCACCACGGCCAGGGTGACGACCGCCGTCAGCACGATGGCCCGCACGCCCGGAGGCTTGGGCCGGGCCGGAGGCGGGGCGGCCGCGGCGGCGCGGTCTTCCGGCTGCGGGGGCGGCTGAGGCGAGGGATTGGCGGGCGGCGGCGGGGCGGCGGCGTCGGTCATGCGGGTTCCGAGGCGGGCTTGGATGATGTCGGGGGAGACGGCGGCGCGGGCGCCTGGGCGCCCTGGCGTTTCATGCGCACGGCCAGCAACACGAACAGCAGGGCGGCGTAGAAGAACTGGGCGACGGCGATGATGCCGATCACCCGGAAGACGTCGTTGAAGGCCAGGATGTTGGCCTGCTGGATCAACTGCTGGGTCAGCAGGGCCACGCCGTCGGCGGCGCGGAACGCCGGATCGGCCTGGGTGGCGGCATAGGCCCCGCCATAGGCCTGCAGGGTCGCGGCGACGGCCGGATCGGATCCCGTCAGGTGCTCGGCCAGATAGACGGCGTGATGCTGGGCCCGCACGGTCTGCAGCGTGCCCAGCAGCGAGGCCCCGAACAGGCCGCCCAGGTTCTGGGCGACGCCGAACATCACCGAGAAGGTGATGATCGAGCCCAGGCCCCGGGTCAGCAGCTGGCCGATGCCGAACATGAAGGCCGGCCCCAGGAACATGGCGGCGGCGAAGGCCAGCAGGGCCTGGCTCAGATACAGGTTCACGGGCGCGGTCAGCACCGTGGCGCGGGCGTCGAGGAAGGCGCCGACGGCGATCAGCAGGATCGAGCCGAGGAACTGCGGGGCCAGGGTCTTCTGATTGAGGGTCGAGGCGCTGACCACGACGCCGGCGATGGTGGCCAGCAGGACGACGCCGTAGAGCAGGCGCTGCTGCTCGGCGGCCAGGCCCAGGGCGTTCATCAGGCCCGCGGCGCCGACGCTCTGCTCGGAGAGGATCAGGCGCACCAGGGCGATGTTCAGGCAGAAGCGCAGGAAGGCGCCGGTGGCCACCCAGCGGGTGTCTATCAGCGGGTGGACGCGGCCGTGCTCGACCAGCGAGGCTATGGCGATCATCACCACGGCGGCGGCGAGACACCAGCCGAGCCACGGCGCCTCGAACCACCAGACGATGCGGCCAAGGCCCAGGACGGCGACGATCAGGCCAAGGCCGCCGCCCAGCAGGGCGAAGGTCAGGGCGTCGGTCTTCTCGAAGACGTGGATGCGCACGCCGTGCGGCAGGCGGAAGAGGAGAACGGCGGCCAGGCACGCGGCGGCCAGGCAGGCTTCCAGGGCGTAGAGGCCGTGCCAGTAGGCCGCGTCGAGCAGGCCGGTGGAGATCACCCGGGCCAGCGGGGCGCCCAGCTGCGAGACGCCGACCCCCAGCACCAGAGCGCCCATCCGGAACGACGCCGGGAAGGCCTGCAGCATGTAGAACATGGCCAGGGCGCTGAGCGCGGCGGCGCCGACGCCGCTGATCGCCCGCAGGGCCAGGGCCATCGGATAGTTGTCGAGGAACAGGTGGGCGAAGGCGGCCACCGTGTAGAGGCTGAGGAACACAAGGGTGAACCGGCGGATGCCGAACTGCTGGCGATACTTCACCAGCAGCAGGTTCATCGAGATGTTGGTCATGATGTAGATCGTGGTCAGCCAGGCCCCCTGCGTGGGGGTGAGGCCCAGCGAGCCCTGGATGGCCGGCAGGTTGACCGAGATCAGCGCCGTGCCCAGCGAGCCGGTCACGCCGATCAGGACCGAGATCAGGGCGTGGACGACGCGGAAGGGCAGGGGGAAGTCCGGCGTCGAGGGCGAGCCGGGCATCATCGGCCGCTCGTGCGGCAGCCAATCCGGGATCTGGCCGATCGTCTCGCCGTGCCGGGGCATCGCGCCTCTTGATGCTGACGACGTCACTGTGGGATGCGCCGCGTCGTCGGTCAAATGTCGTCGGTGACGCAGGCTTGGGGGCGTGGCCGCCATGCGTCTTGAACGAAATTCCTCAGACCTCGGCGCATCTTGACGCTTGCGCCAAATTCGAACGCTTGTAAGGGTTCCCTAGGGGTAAAGGGGATTGAAGTCTTGAGTTCGACCACCGAGATCGCCGCCGGCCAGGACGCCGAGGCGCAGGAAACCGAAGCCGTCACCAAGAACCTGGTGTTCACGGCGGCCGAGCGGCTGTTCGCCCTGCACGGCTTCCAGAACGTGTCGGTGCGCGACATCACCGCCGCGGCGGGCGTGAACCTGGCGTCGGTGAACTATCACTTCGGCTCCAAGGACGCCCTGCTGTTCGAGATCTTCAAGCGCCGTACGGCCGAGCTCAACCGCGAGCGGGCCCGGATGCTGCACGAAGCCAACGACCGCAACGCGGGGGGCCCGCCGGTGCGCGAGATCCTGGCCGCCCTGCTGACCCCGCCGCTGCGCTGGCTGGCTCCCGACCACGAGCGCCGGATCTCGCTGCAGTTCCTGATCCGCGCCCGCAGCGAGGGCACCGACGAGATCCGCCAGGTCCTGAAGACCGACGTCTCGCACCTGCGCCGCTTCTCCGACGCCCTGCTCAAGGCCCGCCCGGACCTGTCGCCGGAAGACGTCTACTGGCGGCTGCACTTCACCCTGGGCATGCTGCACAACAACCGCTTCGCCGAGTTCGACCGCCTGAACGTGCTGTCGGAAGGCCAGACCAGCGAGGCCGACGTGGTCTCGCTGCTGGAGCGGATGCTGGCCTTCGCCGAAGCAGGGTTCGCGGCTTGAGGTCGGCTCCACCCTAGCATCCCGTCATTCCCGCCCTTGTGGCGGGAACCCCTCTGTCAGCCGCAAGGGCGGCTAGGGCGGCGTGCTCAGCACGCCGCAGGCTCTTCCCGCGCGAACGGCACCAGGGGTTCCCGCCACAAGGGCGGGAATGACGGGCGCTTAAAAGGAATGCGCGAAGCGGGCCTTGTAACCAGCGCGCACCAACTCAACTTCCGATCACCTGCACGAATCACCGGCATGTGAGGAACGATCGCCGGGCCTGAGGGTTAAGGTGGCCCCATGGCTCGGCTCGGCATCACTCACGAGACCCGTTACGCTTACGAGCGCCCGGTGGCGTTCGGGCCGCACCGGCTGCTGATCCGGCCGCGCGACAGCCACGCCATCCGCATCGTCGAGGCCAGGCTTGCGACCTCGCTGCCCGGCCAGACGCGCTGGAGCTATGACGCCAGCGGCAACTGCGTCTGCACCTTCCAGCCGGAGGGGCAGGCCGATTTCCTGACCATCACCAGCAGCCTGATCATAGACCGCTTTCCCGCGCCGCTGAGCGACCAGGCGATCGACGACCCGCACACGGTCTCGCCGATCGTCTATGGCCGCGAGGACCGGGCGGTGCTGGACCCGTTCATCCGCCCGGCCACGGAAGACGCCGACCGGGTGCTGCTGCGCTGGCTGCGCGAGCAGATGGAGCGGCCCGACGAGCCGGCGCTCGATTTCCTGCTGCGCCTGAACGCCACGATCCACGACCAGTTCGAATACCAGGCCCGCGCCGCCGAGGGCACCCAGAGCCCGGCCCTGACGGTGGCGCGCGGGGCGGGCACCTGCCGCGACTTCGCCTGGCTGATGGTCGAGGCGCTGCGGCGATTGGGCTACGCGGCGATGTTCGCCACCGGCTACATCTATAGTTCCGCGCATGGCGGCATCCGGGGCGCGGGCGCGACCCATGCCTGGTGCGAGGTTTTCCTGCCCGACCTGGGCTGGACCGAATTCGATCCGACCAACGGCCTGGCCGAGTCCGAGGATCTGATCCGGGTGGCCGCCACGCGCACCCCGGCCGAGGCCTTGCCGGTTTCGGGCACGGTGCTCGGCGATCCGGGACTTTCGGAACTCAGCGTGGCCGTCGACGTGCAGCAGCTCGATGCGCTGTGCGAGGCGGCTTGAGGCCGATCAATGAAAAACGCCGCCATAAGGCGTAGAGTGATGTTCAGACGGGAGGCGCCGCCATGATGACCAAGCCGTTCCAGCACCAGAATCCGATGACCAACTACGCGGTCCCGAAATCGGAGCCCAAGGCCCAGCACGGCCAGAAGCCCGACAAGGAATGCGTCGAGCTGAAGGACGAGAAGCGCTCGTTCGAGCCGCGCCCGGGGCATTGAGGGCGTCCGCTACGCTTTCCACGGCCCCCTGCATCGCTTCCCTCGCCCTTGTGGCGAGGGTCCATGGCGGCGATGTCTCAGATGGCGGACATCCGCGAAAGGTTTGAGCAGGCTAAACGATGGGTCCTCGCCACAAGGGCGAGGAAAGCGGACTTTTGATGAGGCGACGGTTCCTGGAGCGCTCGCAACTTCACCCCCGCCGCAGGATGAACTCCAGGTCCTGGATCTCGCCCACGGGGAAGAAGTATTCGCCGGCCTTGGCAAAACCCATGCGGCCGTAGAGGCGCTGGGCGCCGAAGTTCTCCGACCAGACGCCGATCCACAGCGGGCGCGGGCCATCCTGCTCCAGCCATTCCAGCGCGGTGTTCAGCAGCAGCGAGCCGCGGCCGCCGCCCTGGTGTTCCTTCAGCACGTAGATTCGCTTCAGCTCGCCATGACCCGGCTCCACGTCCGGGTGAGGCAGATCGCAGGGACCGGCCAGGGCGTAGCCGATCGCCTGGCCGTCGTGCTCGAGGATCCAGCTGGCCTTTTCGGGATCGGCCAGGTCGCGGCAGGTGCGCTCCAGGCCGTAGGCATAGGCCAGGAAGGTCGCCAGGTCCTTGGGCGGATACAGGTGCGCGAAGGTCTCGGTGAAGGTGCGCGCCCCCAGGGCGGACAGGGTCTCGGCGTCCCCGAGGACGGCGCGGCGCAGGGTCGTGCTCATGGGCAGGTGATGCCTCGAAAAAGGCGGTGCGGACAAGCCGTGTGACGCGTTCTTGAAATGCGATTGGTCTTATGGCGACCGACCGACAAAGGGCCTAGGTAGGGGCCGCCACAGCGCGGTTTTTGGGGTCGGCCTCGGGCCGGACCGACCCCCATGCTTGCCAAGCGCGCACGGGCATGTCATGACAACGTTGTCATAGGGTGGACGAAATTGACCAAGAAAAAAGCCGAGAACGGTGAGACGGGCCGCGACGTCCTGGTGCTGCTCGGAGGCGCCGGCGACCTGGCCCTGCGGATGCTTCTGCCGTCGCTGTATTTCCTGGAAGTCGACCGGCTGCTGCCGCGCGACCTGCGCATTTTCGGCGTCGCGCGCGGCGACCTGGACGGCGCGGGCTACCGCAAGCTTGTGCGCGAGCACCTGGGCAAGCGCGCCAATGTCGAAGAAGCCGCCTGGGAGCGCCTGGCCGCCCGCCTCGATTACCTCTCGGTCGACATCACCAAGGAGGAGGGGGCCAAGGCCCTGGCCGGCAAGATCGGCGGCCACGACCAGCTGACGGTGTTCTTCGCCGTCTCGCCCAGCCTCTATCCGTCCGCCTGCCAGGCCCTGCAGGCCGCCGGCCTGACCGGCCCGTCGACGCGCCTGGTGCTGGAAAAGCCGATCGGCCGCGACCTCGAAAGCTCCAAGGCCACCAACGCCGCCGTCGGCGCCGTGGTCGACGAGAGCCAGATCTTCCGCATCGACCACTACCTGGGCAAGGAGACGGTCCAGAACCTCACCGCCCTGCGGTTCGCCAACGTGCTGTTCGAGCCGCTGTGGGACAACAAGTCGATCGACCACGTCCAGATCACCATCGCCGAGACCGAGAAGGTCGGCGACCGCTGGCCCTACTACGACGAGTACGGCGCCCTGCGCGACATGTTGCAGAACCACCTGCTGCAACTGCTCTGCCTGGTGGCCATGGAGGCTCCCTCGGGCTTCGACCCCGACGCCGTCCGCGACGAGAAGGTCAAGGTGCTGCGCTCCCTGCGGCCCTTCACCAAGGACAACGTGGCCCACGACACCGTCCGCGGCCAGTACGTGGCGGGCGTGGTCGAGGGCACGGCGCGCGCCGGCTATGCCGAGGAGGTCGGCCAGCCGTCCAGGACCGAGACCTTCGTGGCCATGAAGGTGGCCATCGACAACTGGCGCTGGGCGGGCGTGCCGTTCTTCCTGCGCACCGGCAAGAACCTGCCTGATCGCCGCACCCAGATCGTCGTGCAGTTCAAGCCCGTGCCGCATAACATCTTCGGCCAGGTGACCCAGGGCGAGATGCAGGCCAACCGCCTGGTCATCGACCTGCAGCCGGAAGAAGACATCTCGCTGTCGGTGATGACCAAGCGTCCGGGCCTGTCGGAAGAGGGCATGCGCCTGCAGTCGCTGCCGCTGTCGCTGAACATGGCCGCGCCGGGCGCCCGTCGCCGGATCGCCTACGAGAAGCTGCTGCTGGACGCGTTCCGCGGCGACCGCACCCTGTTCGTCCGTCGCGACGAGGTCGAGGCCGCGTGGCGGTTCGTCGACGGCGTGGCCAAGGCCTGGGCCGACGCGGGCATCGAACCGGCGACCTACGCCGCCGGCACCTGGGGGCCGCCCAGCGCGGCCTCGCTGATCGCGCCGCAAGGCCGCGGCTGGAAGTCGTAAGGGGGTATCCGCAACATGCCCAAGATCGAAGTCTTCCCGACGCGCGAAGCCCTGTACGACGCGGCCGCCTCGACCATCGCCGGCGCCCTGACCACGGCCGTGGCCACCCACGGCAAGGCCGGGTTCGCCGCCACCGGCGGCACCACGCCCGCGCCGGTCTACGACCGCCTGGCGACCCTGACCGTTCCCTGGGACAAGGTCACCGTCACTCTCAGCGACGATCGCTTCGTGCCGATCGACCACCCGGGCAGCAACGAGGCCCTGGTGCGCCGTCACCTGCTGACGGGCGACGCGGCCAAGGCCGCCTTTGCGCCGCTCTATTTCGACGGCGTCGAGCACGAAGCCTCGGCGGCCAAGGCGCAGGAAGGCGTGGCCCAGGCCCTGCCGTTCGGCGTGGTGCTGCTGGGCGTCGGCGCCGACGGCCATTTCGCCTCGCTGTTCCCGGGCAACCCGGCCCTGGCCGCGGGCCTGGATCCCGACACCGACCGCCTGGTCGTGGCCGTGCCGAAAGGCGAGCCGGCCCCCGACCTGCCCCGGATCAGCCTGACCTTCCAGGCGTTGATTCAGGCGTCGCTGATCGTGTTGCTGGTCACGGGCGAGGCCAAGCGTGAGCTCCTGGCCGGCGAGGTCGATCCCGACCTGCCGATCGCCAGGATCCTGAAGCAGGACCGCGCCCCGGTCCGCATCCTCTGGGCGGAGTAAGTTCTGATGGCCCTCAATCCCGTCATCGCCGCGATCACCCAGCGGATCATCGATCGCAGCCGTCCGACCCGCGAGGCCTATCTGGCCCAGATGGAGGCCGCGTCCCTGGCCCAGCCGGGTCGCGCCAAGCTGTCGTGCGCCAACTGGGCCCACGCCTTCGCCGCCTCGCCCGCCGCCGACAAGGTGCGGGCGCTGGACCCGAACGCGCCGAACCTCGGCATCGTCTCGGCCTATAACGACATGCTGTCGGCCCACCAGCCGCTGGAAGAGTATCCGGCGCTGATCAAGGAGGCCGCCCGCGAGGCCGGCGCCACCGCCCAGTTCGCCGGCGGCGTGCCGGCCATGTGCGACGGCGTCACCCAAGGGCGTCCGGGCATGGAGCTGTCGCTGTTCTCGCGCGACGTCATCGCCATGGCCACGGCCGTCGCCCTGACCCACGACGCGTTCGATGCGGCCATGTACCTGGGCGTCTGCGACAAGATCGTTCCGGGCCTGGTGATCGGCGCCCTGACCTTCAGCCACCTGCCGGCGGTGTTCGTGCCGGCCGGTCCGATGACCTCGGGCCTGCCCAATTCGGAGAAGGCCCGCATCCGCGCCCTCTACGCCGAGGGCAAGGTCGGCCGCGACGAACTGCTGGCCGCCGAGAGCGCCAGCTATCACGGCCCGGGCACCTGCACCTTCTACGGCACGGCCAACACCAACCAGATGCTGATGGAGCTGATGGGCCTGCACCTGCCGGGCTCGGCCTTCGTGCATCCCAACACCCCGCTGCGCAGCGCCCTGGTCAAGGAAGCCGCCCGCCGCGTGGCCGCCGTCACCCACAAGGGCAACGAGTGGATCCCGGTCGGTCGCGTCATCGACGAGAAGGCCGTGGTCAACGGCGTCGTGGGCCTGATGGCCACCGGCGGCTCGACCAACCTGGCCCTGCACATCGTGGCCATGGCCCGGGCGGCCGGGATCATCCTGACGCTGGAAGACCTGGACGACATCTCCAAGGCCGTGCCGCTGCTGGCCAAGGTCTATCCAAACGGCTCGGCCGACGTGAACCACTTCCAGGCCGCCGGCGGCATGGCCTTCGTGGTGCGCGAACTGCTGAAGGCCGGCATGGCCCACGAGGACGTGCTGACCATCGCCGGCCCCGGCCTGTCGAACTACCACCAGGAGCCCTACCTCGAGGACGGCGAGCTGAAGTGGCGCGAAGGCCCGGAGACCTCGCTCGACGAGGCCATCCTGCGCCCGGTCGAGAACCCCTTCAGCAAGGAAGGCGGCCTCAAGCTGCTGGCCGGGAACCTGGGCCGCGGCGTGATCAAGATCTCGGCCGTGAAGCCCGAGCACCACGTGATCACCGCGCCGGCCGCCGTGTTCCAGGAGCAGGAAGACTTCATCGCCGCCTTCAAGCGCGGCGAGCTCGACCGCGACGTCGTGGTGGTGGTGCGCTTCCAGGGCCCGTCGGCCAACGGCATGCCCGAACTGCACAATCTGTCGCCGTCGATCTCGGTGCTGCTGGACCGCGGCCACAAGGTGGCCCTGGTCACCGACGGCCGCATGTCGGGCGCCTCGGGCAAGACCCCGGCCGCCATCCACGTGACGCCGGAAGCCGCCAAGGGCGGGCCTTTGGCCTACGTCCAGGATGGCGACGTGATCACCATGAACGCCGACACCGGCGAGCTTTTCATCCATGTGGACGAGGCGCAGCTCCTCGCCCGCACGCCTGCACCAGTCCCGGCGTCCAAGCCGGGCTTCGGGCGCGAACTGTTCAGCTGGATGCGACACGGGGTCGGCGCCGCCGACGTCGGCGCGTCCGTGCTGTTTGCTTAAAGGGAACGGGAAACCCATGAACGGCGCCAACGCACACGGGCTGGGTCTGGTCGGCGATATCGGCGGCACCAACGCGCGCTTCGCCCTGGTCGACTTCGACGGTCCGGATCCTCGCCTGATCGAGCCCACCGCCTACAAGGGCGAGGACTACGACACGGCCGAGGACGCCATCGAGGACTATCTGGCCAAGGTGGGGGTCAAGCACCCCGACCAGGCCGTGGTCGCGGTGGCGGGCCCGATCGAGCATGGCGCCGTTCACTTCACCAACATCGACTGGCGCCTGTCGGAAGACAGCCTGCGCCGCGCGGGCGGCTTCCGGAGCGCCCGCCTGATCAACGACTTCACGGCTCAGGCCCTGGCCGCGCCGCGCCTTTCGCCCAAGGACCTGCGCCAGATCGGCCCGCTGCCGACCTCGGGCGAGGGCGACCTGGCGATCATCGGCCCGGGCACCGGGTTCGGCGCCGCGGGCATGGTGCGCCGCCACGGCTGCGACACCCCGCTGACCACCGAGGGCGGCCACATCTCGTTCGCCCCGGTCGACGAGCTGGAGATCGAGATCCTGCGCGGCCTGCAGGCCAAGTACGGCCGCGTGTCGGTCGAGCGCATCCTGGCTGGCCCCGGCATGGAGGACCTGCACGTCCTCCTGGCCAAGATCGAGGGCCGCCCGGTCGAGGAACTGGCCGCCAAGGCCATCACCGAAGGCGCCGTGGCGGGCCGCGAATGCTGCAAGACCACGGTCGAGCGCTTCTGCGCCATTCTCGGCTCGGTGGCGGGCGACCTGGCCCTGGCGCTCGGCGCGCGCGGCGGCGTGTTCATCGCTGGCGGCATCGCTCCCCGGATCATCGACCTCCTGGAAGCCAGCGCCTTCCGCGAGCGCTTCGAGGCCAAGGGCCGGCTGAGCGACTATGTGCGCGACATCCCGACCCACGTGATCCTGCACCCGCACACCGCCCTGATCGGGGCTGCGGTGGCGATGACGCCGGACGGTCAGGCGTCGATTTCGTAGGGCTGGTTTTCCTGGCGCCGGTGCGTGGTCCTCGTCCCCATCGGTTCGCGCCTTTGGCGCGGCCCGCCCGAGGGCATGCTTCGACGAGCTCAGGATGAGGACCGTGGCCGGCGTTCGGGACGTATAGAAACCTCATCCTGAGCCTGTCGAAGGACGAGGTTTCCGCCGCGGAAGTCGCCGCTAGGACCTCCGCTTTCAGTCCCTTCGTTCAAAAAGGGGTCGCCTTGACAAGGTTGTCATGGCTTGTTGTCTCGCTTGAAGGCTGAATCAACGCCGCGCGAGGCCATTTCTTGAACGCCAAGGTTACGATCCACGACGTCGCCCGCATGTCGGGCGTTTCGATCAAGACCGTGTCGCGGGTGCTGAACCGCGAGCCCAACGTCAAGGCCGACACCCGCGACCGGGTGCAGGAGGCCGTGGCGGCGCTGAACTACCGGCCCAACATCTCCGCCCGCAGCCTGGCGGGCTCCAAGGCCTATCTGATCGGGGTGTTTTTCGACAACCCGAGCCCCGCCTACGTCACCGACGTGCAACTGGGGGCGATCGGCCGGTGCCGGACCGAGGGCTATCACCTGATCGTCGAGCCGCTCGATTCGGAGGGCGACGTCGAGGAGCAGGTGGCGCCGATGCTGGCCACCCTGCGCATGGACGGGGTGATCCTCACCCCGCCGGTCTGCGACGACGTGCGCGTGCTGGACGTGCTGGACGCCGAGGGCGTGCCGTACGTGCGCCTGTCGCCGGACAGGGATCTGGACCGCTCGGCCTATGTGCGGATGGACGACGTGGCCGCGGCCTATGACATGACCGCCCACCTGATCAAGCTGGGCCACAAGGACATCGCCTTCATCAAGGGCCACCCCGACCACGGCGCGGCCCACCTGCGCTACGAAGGCTACGCCAAGGCCATGGCCGAGCACGGCCTGATCGTGCGCGAGGATCGCGTCGCCCAGGGCTGGTTCTCGTTCCGCTCGGGCTTCGAGGCGGCCGAGACCCTGCTGGCGGGCGAGGACCGGCCGACGGCGATCTTCGCCTCCAACGACGACATGGCGCTCGGGGTCATGGCCGTGGCCAACCGCCTGCGGCTGAACGTTCCCGAGACCCTGTCGGTGGCCGGCTTCGACGATACGCCCGGCGCCAAGGTCGTCTGGCCGCAGCTGACCACCGTGCGCCAGCCGATCCAGGCCATGGCCGCCGCCGCCGCCGACCTGCTGCTCAGCGGCGCGCTGAAGGGCGAGGACGGCGTGGCGCCTTCGCGACTTCTGGACTTCGAACTGGTGGTGCGCGAGAGCACCGGACCGGCGGCGGAGTAGGGGGCGACTGTCGCTCCCTGTTTCGTCTTCATGAAAGAATCTGCTCGCCGCTGCTTGCGGCGGGGTTGAACATTGCGATCGGCTCACCATATGAGCGTCAGAGCTGATCGCCCCCTGCTTCTCATGCAGGCCGTGCGATGCGCTCCATCGCCCATCTCGCGCGGCGTTTCGAACGCCGCCTTCGGGCTTTCCACCCTCTGTTGAACTTTTGGTTCGGCGATGCGCCGAGCCCTGTCTGGAATTATATGAACACCAATACCGCCCGTGCGGCCGCCGCTCAGCGCAAGCCCCGCACCCAACCGCATTCGCGCGCCGTGACGCCGCCCGCCCGCACCGAGTGGGCGTGGCCGGGACTCACCCGCGCCGAACTGCGCGAACACATCATCGAACAGATCGGCTGATCACGGCCCTCGCGGCCGGCGCTAGGCCGGCCGCATGCTCGGCGCCGCGAAGCCTTTTCCTGCAAGGCTTCGCGGCTTTCAGCCGATAAATCACACAAATATCGAAATCGAATTTTGTTACGTGGTTGACAGCGTTGTCCATTGACAGCGCTGTCGCGTTACTCCTAGGTTGCATCCGCCGACCCCCGAGAAGGGTCGGAGAACAAGGGAGGATGCGCAAGGCATCCCGCAAAACTGGCGAACTTGCTCACGTCGACACCGTCGGCGGAGATCGGCTCTCTGCGGCCGTAACCTAGGGGAATGCTCATGATTTCGAAGACTTACGCGACCCGGTACGCGCTGATGGCGGCGGCGTCCTCGGTCGTTCTGCTGGGCGCGGGCCAGGCCCTGGCCCAGACCGCCGCGACCGACGCGGCGACTCCGGCCTCGGCCCAGGAACCATCTGCGGTTGAAGAGGTGATCGTCACCGGCTTCCGCGCCTCGCTGCAGAGCGCACTGTCGGCCAAGAAGAACTCGAACCTGATCATCGAGTCGGTCACCGCCGAGGACATGGGCAAGTTCCCCGACCAGAACATCGCCGAGTCGCTGCAGCGCCTGCCCGGCGTGCAGATCGACCGCGAGAACGGCCAGGGCACCCGGGTGCGCATCCGCGGCCTCGACCAGAACGTCACCGTCCTGAACAACGACATCTTCGTCTCGGGCATGGAGCTGTTCCGGCTCGGCGAAGGCAAGATCAACCAGACCAATTCGCTGGAAGGCATCCCGTCCGAACTGATCGGCGGGGTCGACGTCTACAAGTCGCCGGACGCCTCGCTGCTGGAAGGCGGCCTGGGCGGCATCATCAACCTGAAGACCCGCAACGCCCGGTCCTTGCGCGACGACGTCACGATCGCCGGCGACCTGCGCGGCAACAAGGCCGGCGAGACCGACTGGAACCCGACCGGCTCGCTGGTGCTGGGCTACAAGTTCAGCGACCGCTTCGCCGTGCTGGGCACGCTGTCCTACGACAAGACCGAGCTGCACACCGACGTTCTGGGCGGCGAGAACCGCGGCGGCTGGGCGTTCAACGACCGGCCGGTGGTCGGCGGCGGAACCCTCGACGTGTGGTCGCCGGAATACCGCTACGCCACCTATCGCGACCAGGAGCGCAAGCGCCTGGGCGCCTCGATCAACCTCGACTTCGCCCTGACCGAGTCGCTGCAGCTGACCGGCGACTGGTTCCATTCGGACCTGAAGATCAAGACCAGCGAAGCCTCGATCAAGTTCCCGTTCGCCAACGAGAACGCCACCTACGCGCCCGGCGCCAGCGTCGACAGCAACGGCGTGCTGCAAAGCGGCACGGTCACCGCCAACTCGGCCGAGGGCACCTCGTACCTGCAGGACTCGCAGGCCAAGACCGACAACTTCCAGGTCGCCTTGAACTGGGACAACGGCGGGCGGGTGACCGGCAGCGTGCGCGCGGCCTATTCCACCGCCGACTATGAAAGCGCCAGCGCCAACAACGACGTGCGCTACACCCAGTATACCGTGCGCAACGGCACGGCCGCGGGCCTCGTGCCCAACGCCACCGCGCCGGCGACCTTCACCTACAGCTACGCCAACGGCGACAACCCGCGCTTCACGCCGGCCAACGCCGCCCAGTTCACCACGCCGTCGAGCGTGTTCGCCAAATCGCACTGGGTGTTCGGCGAGGACACCCAGATCGACAACACCTCGATCCGCGGCGACCTGAAGTGGCGGCCCGAGTTCGGCGAGAGCGGCGACCTGGTGATCAGCGCCGGCCTCCGCTACGCCGAGCGCAAGATCGACTCTGAGTTCTGGCAGTTGCTGGCCGACTACTCCGGGAAGGGCGAACTGAACGGCCGCTCCTTTGGCCAGGACTGGACCCCGTACGGCTACTTCCAGGACGGCGCCATCGGCTTCAAGTCGTGCGGCCTGCCGGCCGGCACGCCGGGTCGTCCGAACTGCGGTCAGACCGCCACCGACGACGGCCGCTTCGGCGCCTCGCCGGCCCTGATCACGCCCTACCAGACGGCGGCGTCGAACCCCGAGCGGTTCGAGACCCTGACGGTCGGCGGCATCACGGCGCTGTTCCAGAACCGCAGCCAGATGGAGAACCCGGTCGCCTGGCTGTCGAACCTCTATTCCTCGACGCCGTTCAAGAAGTTCGCCGATCCGATCCAGTCGTTCCGGATCAAGGAGCGCACCACGACCGGCTACGGCATGGTCGACCTGGGCGGCTCGGACGATCGCTATCACGTCAACGCCGGCGTCCGCGTGGTCCGCACCGAGCTGACCATCGACTCCAGCGGCACCCCGACCTCGCCCTGGTACTGGGGCACCGACAGCTGGAACGGCGTCATCGGCAATCCGGACGCCATCAAGACCACCCGCGAGTATACCGACGTCCTGCCCAGCGCGAGCGCGGTGTTCGACGTCAACGACAGCGACAAGGTGCGCGTGTCGGCGGCCCGGGTCGTGTCGCGTCAGGACCTGTTCCAGCTGGGCCAGGGCTCGGCCTTCAACTTCACCCGCAGCTCGACGCCGGGTCCGAACCTCAACCGCTTCCTCTACACCAACGGCAGCGGCGGCAACCCGGACCTCGACCCGTACCGCGCCTCGCAGTTCGACATCGCCTACGAGCGCTACCTGGGTCGTAGCGGCATCATCTCGGGCGCGTTCTTCTACAAGAGCGTCGACTCGTTCATCCAGACCGACACCGTGCCGCGCACCGTCGCCGACGGCTCGGTCGAAGGCGCGACCCTGGGCGTCTACACCGCGCCGGTGAACGGCGACGGCGGCAGCATCAAGGGTATCGAACTGGCGGCGCAGTACGCCTTCGAGAACGGGTTCGGCTTCAACGCCAACTACACCTTCTCGGACTCCGAGACCTCGAAGTCGAACGACTATGACGACAACCTGCCGATCCCGGGCGTGGCCAAGCACGCCTTCAACCTGCAAGGCTTCTATGAAGGCCACGGCTTCGAGGCCCGCGTCTCGTATGCCTGGCGCGACAAGAGCTACCAGGGCGACTTCTCGTTCGGCTCGGGCGCGGACCGCCACAGCCTGGGTACGTGGGAGCGGGCCTATGGCCAGCTCGACGCCCAGGTCGGCTACCAGGTGACCCCGGCGATCAAGGTCGTGCTGGAGGGCATCAACCTGACCGAGGAGCCCACCGGCCGCTACCTGCAGTGGGAGAACCTGCCGTTCCGCTACGCCACGGCCGATCGCCGGATCGTGCTGGGCGCGCGGTTCAAGCTGGGCATGTAAGGCCTCTCACGCCGGCGGCGGACGATCTGCGAGCCCGCCGCCGGCTCTTTTCCTGACACGCGCTCCGCCAGAGGGCGCGAACGGGGAGGAAACGCCATGGATCGCGCCATAGGCTCGATCGCCATCCTGGGCGGCGGCACCGCCGGCTGGATGGCCGCCGCCGTGCTGGCCCAGGTGCTGCGCGGAACGAAGACGACCATCACCCTGGTCGAGAGCGCCGAGATCCCCACCGTCGGGGTGGGCGAGGCGACCATCCCGCCGATCATCGACTTCCTGCGGCTGCTCGAGATCGACCAGGGCCAGTTCATGGCGGCCACCGAGGGCAGCTTCAAGCTGGGCATCCGCTTCGACGACTGGCGGGTCTTGGGCGAGCGCTATTGGCACCCGTTCGGAACCTTCGGGCCGTCGGTCGACCGCCGGCCCTTCCATCACATGTGGCATCGGCTGCGAGCGGCGGGCGACGATCCCCGCGTCGAGGCCTACAGCCTGGCTGCGGCCCTGGGCGACGCCGGCCGCATGGCCTTCGCCGACGGGCAAGGCGAGGGGAGGGGAGCAGGGCCCCTGGGCGGCATGCGCCACGCCCTGCATTTCGACGCCGGCCTGGTGGCCCGGTTCCTGCGGACCTATTCCGAACAGCGCGGCGTGCGCCGGCTGGAGCGGCGCGTCGAGGGCGCGACCCTGAAGGACGACGGCTTCGTCGAGGCGCTGGTGCTGGACGGCGGCGAGCGGCTGGCGGCCGACTTCTTCATCGACTGTTCGGGCTTCCGGGGCGTGCTGATCGAAGGCGCGCTGAAGACCGGCTACGAGGACTGGAGCGCCTTCCTGCCCTGCGACCGGGCGGTGGCCGGCCTGACCGCGCGCGACGCCAATCCGCCGCCCTTCACCCAGGCCGCGGCGCGGCCGGCCGGCTGGCGCTGGCGGATCCCGCTGCGCCACCGCACCGGCAACGGCTACGTCTATTCCAGCGCCCATGTCAGCGACGACGAGGCGCTGGCCGACCTTGAGCGCGAGGCCGGCAAGCTGCTGACCGAGCCGCGCGTGCTGAAGTTCACCGGCGGCCGCCGCAGGGCGTTCTGGAACCGCAATGTCGTGGCGCTGGGCCTGGCCTCTGGCTTCATCGAGCCCCTGGAGTCGACCAGCATCCACTTCGTCACCAGCGGCCTGATGAAGCTGCTCGACCACTTCCCGGACAAGGACTTCGATGCCGCCAACATCGCCGACTACAACAAGGCGCTGATCGCCGAGTACGAGGCCGCGCGCGACTTCATCGTGCTGCACTATCAGCCCACCCGACGTGACGAGCCGTTCTGGCGCGAGCGGGCGGCCGCGGCGCTGCCGGCGGACCTGGCCGAACGCCTGGCGCTCTATCGCGGCACGGGGCGCATCCCGCACCGGCCGACCGAGCTCTTCACCGAGCCGTCGTGGTTCTACGTGCTGGAAGGCATGGGCGTGCGCCCGGACGCCTATGACCCGCTGGTGGACCTCTCCAACCTGTCGCAGGTGCGCGAGGGCCTGGCCGGCTGGCGGCGACGCGTGGCCGAGATCGTCCAGGCTTCTTCCCTGCACGATGCGGCCCTGGACGTGGTGGCTGGCCGGCGGCGACCGGCGGCCTGAGCACGGGGCTGACCCGCGAAACGAAACGATACAAAAAGAGGATAGACAGCGCTGTCAATAAATGGTGTCTGATCGATGTGACCGCTATCGCGACGCGCCTCGAAGGGGCGGCGGGCGAGCCGGTCGCGCAACGAAACCAGGGAAGGAAACCGCTTCGGGCCGATCGGCGCGCGACCGCGCCGGGGCCTTGTCGTCACCCATCGCCACTCATCCCGCTCCAGCGTCGACGCTGTTTCGTCGATGGGATGCCGCTTTCGGCCGTCGGTCCCCCCTCCGGCCGCTGGCGTCAGCTGGAGGCCCCTCCTGCAAGGGGTTGCTCCCACTACGGCGCGGCGGGCTCGCCGCGCCGATCTTTTCCGATTTCTCGCTTTCAAGGGCCCCGTCATGAACCTTCGCCGTCCGCTCCTTCGCGCCTCGTCGCTGGCCTTGACCGTGGGCCTGGCCCTGCCGGTGCTGGCCGCCGAGCCGAGCCTGGTCGCGACGACCCCGCAGACGACGGCCCATCCGGAACTGTGGCCGGCGGCCAAGAGCCCGGCCAGCCTCACCGACGCCAAGACCGAGGCCTTCATCACGCAGCTGATGAGCAAGATGAGCGTCGAGGAGAAGGTCGGCCAGACGATCCAGGGCGACATCGCCTCGATGACCCCGGCGGACCTGGCGACCTATCCGCTGGGCTCGATCCTGGCCGGCGGCAACTCGGCCCCCGACGGCAACGACCGCGCCACGCCCAAGGCCTGGACCGACCTGATCGACGCCTATCGCAAGGAGGCCCTGGCCAAGCGCCCGGGTCGCACGCCGATCCCGCTGATGTTCGGCATCGACGCCGTGCACGGGCACAACAACATCGTCGGCGCCACCATCTTCCCGCACAATGTCGGCCTTGGCGCCATGCGCGACCCGGCCCTGATCGAGCGCATCGGCCAGGCCACCGGCGAAGAGGTGGCGGTGGTCGGCGGCGACTGGACCTTTGGTCCGACCGTGGCCGTTCCCCGCGATGACCGCTGGGGCCGCAGCTACGAGGGTTATGGCGAGGATCCGGAGATCGTCGCCAGCTATTCGGGCCCGATGACCCTGGGCCTGCAAGGCAAGCTTTTCCCCGGCAAGCCGATCGCGCCGGGCCGCATCGCCGGCAGCGCCAAGCACTTCCTGGCCGACGGCGGCACCCAGGACGGTCGCGACCAGGGCAATGCGGTGATTTCCGAGCAGGAGCTGGTCGCCGTCCACGCCCAGGGCTATCCGCCCAGCATCGACGCCGGCATCCTGACGGTGATGGCCTCGTTCTCCAGCTGGAACGGCCAGAAGATCACCGGCAACAAGACCCTGATCACCGACGTCCTCAAGGGCCGCATGGGCTTCGAGGGCTTCGTCGTCAGCGACTGGAACGCCCACGGCCAGCTTCAGGGCTGCTCGAACGTCTCGTGCCCGCAGGCGATGAACGCGGGGCTCGACATGTACATGGCCCCCGACAGCTGGAAGGGGCTCTACGAGAACACGGTGAAGCAGGTGAAGTCGGGCGAGATCCCGATGGCGCGCCTGGACGACGCGGTGCGCCGCATCCTGCGGGTGAAGGTCAAGTCGGGCCTGTTCGACCGCGTCGCCCCGCAGGTGCAGGGCAAGTTCGATCGCCTGGGCTCGGCCGATCACCGCGCCATCGCCCGCGAGGCGGTCTCGAAGTCGCTGGTGCTGCTGAAGAACGACGGCGTGCTGCCGATCAAGGCCGGCGCCAAGGTGCTGGTGGCCGGCGACGCCGACGACATCGGCAAGGCCTCGGGCGGCTGGACCCTGACCTGGCAGGGCACGGGCAACAAGAACAGCGACTTCCCCAACGGTCAGTCGATCTGGGGCGGCCTGAAGGAAGCCGTGGAAGCGGCCGGCGGCAAGGCGACCCTGGCCAAGGACGGCAAGTTCGCGGGCGAAAAGCCGGATGTCGCCATCGTGGTGTTCGGCGAGGACCCCTATGCCGAGTTCCAGGGCGACGTTGCGAACCTGGCCTATCAGCCGAACGGCAAGACCGACCTGGAGCTGCTAAAGACGCTCAAGGCCCAGGGGATCCCGGTGGTGGCGGTGTTCCTGTCGGGTCGTCCGCTGTGGGTGAACCCCGAGATCAACGCCTCGGACGCCTTCGTCGCGGCCTGGTTGCCGGGCTCGGAAGGCGGCGGCGTCGCCGACGTGCTGGTGGCGGGCAAGGACGGCAAGTCCAGGCGCGACTTCACCGGCAAGCTGTCGTTCAGCTGGCCCAAGCGCGCCGACCAGGGCCCGCTGAACCGCGGCCAGCCGGGCTACGACCCGCAGTTCGCCTATGGCTACGGCCTGTCCTACGCCAAGCCGGCCAAGGTCGGGCAGTTGTCGGAGAGCGCCGGCGACCTCGGAACCGCCGCCAGTGTCGACCGCTATTTCGTCGCCGGCCGCGTGCCGGCCCCGTGGATGCTGAGCTTCTCGGGCGCGGGCGCGGTCAAGACGATCGACGCCGGAGCCCAGGAGAACGGCCGCCAGGCGACCTGGAGCGGCGAGGGCGAAGGTCTTCTGGCCGTGCAGGGCCCGCCGGTCGACCTGTCGCGCCAGACGACCGGTGACATGGCCGTGCTCGTCCGGTGGCGAGTCGACAAGGCGCCGGTTGCGCCGGTTTATCTGACTGTCGGTTGTGGCGAATCCTGCGGTGGGAGGCTAGACGTAACGTCAACGTTGTCAGGTTCGAAAATCGGCGAATGGCGATCCGCCAAGATCAAACTTTCCTGTTTCCAGGCGGCGGGCGCCCAAATGGCGCACGTTTCGTCTCCGTTCGGCCTGAGCACCTCGGGGCCGCTGGCGATTTCGCTCACCGAAATCCAGCTGGCGTCCAACGAGGGCGACGCTTTCTGTCCCAAATAATCCCCCAAACAGACAAAGGAGCGGCCGCATGATCCGCGCGCGTCGTTCCCGCATCGTCGCCACCATCGGCCCGGCCTCGGGTTCGCCGGAAATGATCGTCAAGCTGGCCAAGGCCGGCGCTGACGTCTTCCGCCTGAACTTCAGCCACGGCGCCCACGAGACCCACGCCGCCGTCTACGCCGCCATCCGCGCGGCCGAAGCGGTGGTCGGCCGTCCGCTGGGCATCCTGGCCGACCTGCAAGGGCCCAAGCTGCGCGTCGGCAAGTTCGCCGACGGTCCGGTTCAGCTGAAGCCCGGCCAGGCCTTCCGGTTCGATTCCGATCCGACCCCGGGCGACGAAACGCGGGTTCATCTTCCCCATCCCGAAATCCTGACCGCGATGAAGCCGGGCGCGACCCTGCTGCTCGACGACGGCAAGCTACGGATGACCGTGACCGAAGCCGGCCCCGGCTACGCCAACACGACGGTCGTCAACGGCGGCAAGCTGTCGGAGCGCAAGGGCGTCGCCGTGCCGGACGTCATCATCCCGATGTCGCCCCTGACGCCGAAGGATCGCGAGGACCTGGCGTTCGCGCTGCGCCTGGGCGTCGACTGGATCGCCCTGTCGTTCGTGCAGGCCCCGGAAGACATGGCCGAGCTGCGTCGCATCGTCGAAGGCCGCGCCGCCGTGCTGGCCAAGATCGAAAAGCCGCAGGCGCTCCAGACCCTGGGTCCGATCCTGGACCTCTGCGATGGGGTGATGGTGGCCCGCGGCGACCTCGGCGTCGAAATGGCGCCCGAAGAAGTGCCGGTGGCGCAGAAGGAAATCCTGCGCGCCGCCCGTGAGCGCGGCATTCCGGTGATCGTCGCCACCCAGATGCTGGAGTCGATGACCAGCTCGCCGACCCCGACGCGGGCCGAGGCCTCCGACGTGGCCAACGCCGTCTACGAAGGCGCTGACGCGGTGATGCTGTCGGCCGAAAGCGCCGCCGGCGACTATCCCGAGGAGTCGGTGGCGATGATGAACCGCATCATCGAGCGGGTCGAACGCGACCCGCGCTGGCCCGAGCTGATGCAGGCCGAGCAGCCGCATGTCGACGAAGACGCCGACGTGCTGGTGGTCGCCGCCGCCGGCGCGGCCAAGTCGGGTTCGACCAAGTGCCTGGTGGCCTTCACCACCACGGGCGCCACGGCTCGCCGGCTGGCCCGCGAACGGCCGCTGCAGCCGGTGCTGGCCCTGTCGCCGAAGATCGAGGCCGTGCGCCGCATGGCCCTGGTCTGGGGCGTCGAGCCGCGCGTCAGCGCCCAGCCCGACAGCCTGGAGGTCGTCACCACCGACGCCGCCGCCCGGGCCCTGGAGCTGGACCTGGCCAAGCCCGGCGAGCGCATCCTGATCGTCGCCGGCACGCCCTTCGGCGCCCCCGGCGCGGCCAACCTGCTGCGCCTGGCCCACGCGCCGTTTCCGGTGAGGAAGCGGTAGCAGGAACCTCCCCCTCTGGGGGAGGCGATCGCCTTGCGATCGGTGGGGGGAGGACGGCCAGCGCCTCGGCGGCTGAAAACGTCCCCCCTCCGGCCCTCTGGGCCACCTCCCCCAGAAGGGGGAGGATCTTTACGTCCCGAACGGTTCGGGCAGCAGCCGCTCGTATCCCTTCCGAACCGCGCCGTAGCATTCGCAGGCGATGGCCTCGAGGCCGGGGCGGTCGAGGATGTCGACCACGCCGCGGCGATAGCGGATGAGGCCCTTGGCCTGCAAGGCGCCGGCCACCGCGGTGACCGTGGTCCGCTGCACGCCCAGCATGTCGGCCAGGAACTCCTGGGTCAGGCTTATGGTGTCGACGTCTATGCGGTCGCGGAACCCCAGCAGCCAGCGGCAGAAGCGCGCCTCGACCGCGTGCAGGGCGTTGCAGGCCACCGACTGGATGGCGTGGCCGAACAGGGCGTCGTTGTGTCGCTCGATCAGGTCGCGAAGGATCGCGCTGCGCTCCACGCCTTCGCGCAGGGCCGAGGCCGAAATGCGCGAGACCCCGCCTGGCGCCTGAACGATGGCGCGCGACAGCGACTGGCGCGGCGAGATCGCCGCCATCAGTCCCATGCCGCCTTCGCGGCCGATGGTGGCGGACTCGATGGCCGCGCCGTTCTCCATCAGCGTCATCAGCGAGATGACGCAGTCGTGCGGGAAGTAGACCGTGTCGATCTGATCGCCGGGATCGTACAGCAGCTTCCCCTTCTCCAGGTCCTGATGGGACAGCTGGGCGGCGATGTAGCCGAAATCCTCGGGGGGCAGGGAAGCGAGCAGACGGTTCTTCAAGGGATGTAGAGGCCCTGTCATGGCGAATCGAACGCCGGCTTGCGGCAAGGGTTGCAAGCTATAGGCAAGGCTGAGGTGTGGCGCTGTCAGGTAGCCGACGCAATGCAGTCGCTGTCGGGCCTAAATCGAGATGGGGCTATATTGTGGCTCCCATAGTGGGAATAGCTCTTACTATCTCGGCTATGTCGGGTTCCCGACAAAGAGTTTTGATGGGGCCTGAAACTACAGAGAAATCAACGGGTGCGGCTTGTTCGCCCCGACGAAATGGCCGCGCCGTCGGCGGCGCGGCCCTGGTCGTTGGTTAAGTCCGTGAACGGACTCAGGCGATGCCGATGTGGGCCCGGTCGCCGAGGTCGGGCTGGCTGTCGGTGAGGTTGGCCTTGGCGATCTCCCAGGCGAAGCGGATGGCCCCGCCCTTGGAGATCCACAGTTCGGCGTCGCGGGCGTCGAGGCGCAGCAAGGTCAGGTGCGGGTCGTCCTGGCCGTCCGGATACCAGGCCGCGACGATCGGCGACCACCAGCGCTGGATGCGGGCGGTGTCGTGGTCTCGGCTCAGGCGGCCCCCGATGCAGGCCTGGAAGTCGCCGTCCTTGGCCTGGACCACAAACATCGCGTCGCCGCCGTCGGCCGCCACGGCCTGGGCCAGGTCGGTGTCGTCGCGGGTGAAGAACCAGATCTGGCCGGTCTCCGGCTCGGCGAAGGCGGTCATCGGCTGGTAGTGCTGGTGGCTGTGAACGAGGCCCAGCATGCCGAAGCGGGCATGCTCGACTTCCTTCCAGAGGCGCTTTTCGACGTCGGCCTTGTCGTGGGGATCGGTGCTCATGGAGTATCTCCTGCCTTCACGGATTAGGGCAGGAGAACCGGTCGCGTGAGAGGCGGTTCCTAGGGTGGAGCTCCGCCTCTTCCTTCTAGAAACCCATCAGCCGGGCATAGCGGTCGCGGTGGAACGAGGCCCCGCCGAACAGGGCCTCGGCCACGCGGGCGCGCTTCATGTAGAGGCCGGAGTCGTGCTCGTCGGTCATGCCGATGCCGCCGTGCATCTGGACCATCTCGTTGGAAGCCAGGTGCAGCACTTCGCTGGCCTTGGCCTTGGCCAGGGACGACAGGGCGCGGGCGTCGGCGCCGGCGTCCAGGGCCTCCAGCGCGGCCTCGACGCAGGAGCGGGTGGTCTCGAGATCCGTGAACCACTTGGCGGCGCGATGCTGCAGGGCCTGGAACGTGCCGATCATCTGGCCGAACTGGGTGCGGGTCTTCAGGTAGTCGAGCGTGATCTCGAAGGCGGCGCTGGCCGTGCCCAGCATCTCGGCCGCCAGGCCCGCATAGGCGCGGTCGAGCACCGGTTCGAGGATCGCCCAACCCTTGCCGACCTCGCCCAGCACCGCCTCGACGCCGACCTCGACGCCGTCGAACGCGATCTGGGCCGCGCCACGGCTGTCGGCCAGCGACAGGTGGGTGCGAACGACGCCCGGCGCGTCGCCCGGCACGAGGAACAGGGTGACGCCGTCGGTGTCGCCGCTCTTGCCGCCGGTGCGGGCGGCGACGATCAGCAGGTCTGCGGCCTCGCCGTCCAGGACGAAGGTCTTGGTCCCGTTCAGGGCCCAGCCGTCGCCGCTGGTGGTCGCCGTCAGGGCGATGCGGGCGGGGTTGTGATGGGCGGCTTCGTCGACGGCAAGGGTGGCGACGGCCTCGCCGGTGGCGATCCTGGGCAGCCAGGCGGCCTTCTGGGCGTCGGAGCCGCCCAGTTCCAGCGCCGAGGCCGCGATCAGGGCGGTGGAGAGCAGGGGAGAGGCGGCCAGGGTCTTGCCGGTCTCCTCCAGGATCAGTCCCAGGCCCAGATAGCCGAAGCCCGAGCCCTCGTAGGCTTCGGGCACGACCACGCCGGCCCAGCCCATCTGGCCCATCTCGCTCCAGGCGGCGGGATCGAAGGTCTGCCTGGAGCCCTCGTTGCGCAGTTTGCGCAAGGCCGAGACCGGGGCGCTTTCCTGCGACCAGGCCTTGGCGGCGTCGCGCAGCATCGTCTGTTCTTCGGTCAGGACGGCCATGTCAGGCGCTCTCCATGTCTTGATGGCGGACGGCCCAGTCGAGGGCCTGTTCGAGACGGTCGTTGCCCCAGAAGAGCTCGCCGTCGGCGGTGACGAAGGAAGGGGCGCCGAACAGCCCGCGCTCGCGGGCCTGGCGCACGTGGTCTTTCAGCTGGTCCTTGACCGGCGCCGAGGCGGCCGCGGCCAGGACGTGCTCGGGGCCCGCCCCGACACTGGCGATCAAGGGCGCCAGCACCTCCGGATTGGAGATATCGAGGTCGTCGACGAAATTGGCCTGGTAGACCGCGCGGCTGAAGGCCGGCGTCCAGCCGTCTTCCAGCCCGCAGATCGCCACGCGGGCCGCCAGCAGGCTGTTGCGCGGGAACTGGCTGGGATGGTGCAGCGGCAGGCCCTCGCGGTCGCAGACCCGCTGCAGGTCGCGCCACATGTAGTCGCCCTTCACCGGGAAGGCGTTGAACGGGCTGTCGGTCAGGCCCTGCTGCTCGTTGAACAGCGGGCCGACGATGAACGGCCGCCAATGCACCACCACCCCGGCCTGGTCGGCCAGGTGCTCCACCCGCATGGCGGCGGGGTAGGAGTAGGTGGAGGCGAACTCGTACCAGAACTCGATCATGAC
This sequence comes from Caulobacter sp. CCNWLW153, assembly GCF_036889365.1. NCBI lineage: Bacteria > Pseudomonadati > Pseudomonadota > Alphaproteobacteria > Caulobacterales > Caulobacteraceae > Caulobacter > Caulobacter sp. CCNWLW153. The sequence continues at coordinate 116,672 of NZ_JBAKFV010000014.1, read as the reverse complement.
CTTGTCTCCGCTGCGTGGCGGAAGGCTCTCACTGGTGATCGAGCAGGCCAAGCACCCGCTTGGCGACAACGTTCAGATTGACCTCGCTGGTGCCGCCTTCGATCGAGTTGCCCTTGGCGCGCAGCATCGCGCGCAGGGCGGCGATCTCGTCGGGGGTGAAGCCCTCGCCCTCCCAGCCCAGGCCTTGCAGGCCGAGAGCCTCGACCAAGAGTTCGGTGCGTTCCTGGTTCATCTTGGCGGCGGCGTACTTGATGATCGAGACGGCGGCGCTGGGGCCCGAGCCGGTCTTGGACTCCGCCTCGGCGCGGCGCACGGTCAGCAGGAAGGCGTGGGCGTCCATCTTGTGGGCGGCGATGCGGGCGCGCAGGTCGCCGTCGGCGATGCGGCCCTGGTCGTCGACGCCGACATGGGTCCTGGCCGCCTCGACCACGTCCAGGCCCGCGCCGCCGCCGAAGCCGGAAGCCGAGATGTTCTGGCGCTCGTACTGGAGCAAGCGCTTGGCGATCTCCCAGCCGCCGTTGACCTTGCCGACCAACTGCTCCTTGGGGACCTTCACATTGTCGAAGAAGGTCTCGCAGAACGGAGAGGAGCCGCTGATCAGCTTGATCGGCCGGGCCTCGACGCCGGGCGAGGTCATGTCGAACAGCACGAACGAGATGCCCTCGTGCTTCTTGGAGGTGTCGGTGCGCACCAGGCAGAAGATCCAGTCGGCCTGGTCGGCATAGCTGGTCCACACCTTCTGGCCGTTGATCAGCCAGTGGTCGCCCCCATTTTCGTCCTTAACATCTTCACATTTGGTCTGGAGGCTGGCGAGGTCGGAGCCCGCGCCGGGCTCGCTGTAGCCCTGGCACCAGCGGGTCTCGCCGCGCACGATGCCGGGCAGGAAGCGCTGCTTCTGCTCCTCGGTGGCGTATTCGAGCAGCACCGGGCCGAGCATCCAGACGCCGAAGCTCATCAGGGCGGGGCGGGCCTTGATGCGGCGCAGTTCCTGCTCGAGCACCTTGTTCTGGGCCTTGGAGAGACCGCCGCCGCCGTATTGCTTTGGCCACATCGGCGCGGTCCAGCCCTTGTCGGCCATGCGGTCGAGCCAGAGCTTGGCGTCGGGGTTCTTCCATTCCGCCTTGCGGCCGCCCCAGGGGGCTTCCTTCTCGTCCGTCATCGGCGTGCGCATCGACGGCGGGCAGTTGGCCTCCAGCCAGGCGCGCGTCTCGGCGCGGAAGGTGTCGAGTTCGGTGGCGCCGAAGTCGGCCATGGCGGGGCTCTCCCTGGATCGTGCCGGGCGCTTGGCGGCCCGCTTCGGCTGCCAGACTACGCCACGGAACGCCGGGAGCAAGTCGATTCAAACAATCGTTCGCATCGCCGTGCGCGACGAGATGCTCGCAGACGCGTTATAGAAGCGCCGATGACGTTTCCCGGTCCGGGATTCGCCGTTCAGGGGTCTTGATGTCCGCGCCAGAACTGAGACCCGCCGCTTTGGCGGTCGCACCGACTCTCGCCGCCATCCTGGCCGCCTCGGCCGGCGTGCTGCTGCTGGCGTCCGGCGCGACCCCGTCGGAGCCGACGCGTTTCGCGATCCTGCTGGCCTTCGCCCCGTCGGCGCTGATCGAGATCAGCCACTTCGTCTCGTCGATCATCGGCCTTGTCCTGGTGCTGCTGGCCTTCGGCCTGCGCGCGCGCCTCGACGCAGCCTGGTGGGCGAGCCTGGTGATGCTGGCCGCCGGTGCGGTGCTGGCGATCTTCAAGGGCCTGAACTGGGAGGAGACGGCGACCCTGACCGCCTTCTTCGTGGCCATCCTGCCGTTCCACGAGGCCTTCCCGCGCAAGGCGGCCCTGTCGCGGATGGAGATCACGCCCGGCTGGCTGCTGTCGGCGGCCGCGGCCATTGGCGGGGCCGCGTTCCTGGGCTGGTGGATGTTCAACCACGTCGAGTACGCCGACCGCTCGTGGATGCGGATCATGGGCGACCGCGAGGCCGCCCGGGCCATCCGCTCGTCGATCGCCGCGGCGGTGGTGCTGATGGGCATCGGCGTGTGGCGGCTGATCGCCACCCCGGCCACGCCGCCCGTCGTCGACGACACCGACCCCGACTTCGACCGCGTGCGCGCCATCCTGGCCAAGGCCGAGGCCGCTGAGCCGGCCTCTAACCTGGCCCTGCTGGGCGACAAGCGCTTCCTGTTCTCGGCCTCGGGCGAGAGCTTCCTGATGTTCGGCGTGCGCCGCCGCTCGTGGATCGCCCTGGGGCCGCCGATCGGCCGCCACGACGAGCGCATGGAGCTGTTCTGGCGCTTCCGCGAACTGGCCGACGCCCACGCCGCGCGGGCGGGCTTCTACGCCCTCGGTCCGGAGGACCTGCCCGATACCGTCGACCTGGGCCTGGCCATCCAGAAGACCGGTGAGAGCGCCATCGTGCCGCTGGAGAGCTTCACGCTGGCCGGCCGCCGTCGCGAGGTCCTGCGCCGCAACTGGCGCAAGGCCGGCGAGGGCGGGGCGGCGTTCGAGGTGCTGCCGGCCGGCGCGGCCATGACCGTGATGGCCGAGTTGCGGGTGATCTCCGACGCCTGGCTGGCCCATCACGCCGGCGGCGAGAAGAGCTTCTCGATGGGCGGGTTCGATCCGCGCTACGTGGCCGAGTTCCCGGTCGCCCTGGTGCGCTCGGAGGGGCGCATCGTCGCCTTCGCCACGTTGTGGACCACGGCCCACAAGGCCTCGTTCTCGATGGACCTGATGCGCTACTCCGACGAGGCGCCCAAGAACATCATGGACTACCTGTTCGTCGAGCTCCTGCAATGGGGCAAGGGGGAGGGCTACACGGCGTTCGAGTTCGGCATGGCCCCGCTGGCGGGCCTGGACGACCGGCCGCTGGCCCCGATCATGTCGCGCGTGGGCCGCCTGCTCTACGAGCGCGGCGAGGGAATCTACAATTTCCAGGGCGTACGCCGGTACAAGGACAAGTACGACCCCGTCTGGCAGCCGCGCTACATTGCCGCGCCTCGCCGCTGGGCCATCCCTTTCCTGCTCGCCGACATCGGCCTGTTGTCGTCGGGCGGCATGTCCGGCCTGACGAAACGGCCGCGGCCTAATAGCGCGGGTCGCCCGTCTTAAATCCCAGAAGATTGAGCGCGTGAGCGGCCAGAAGCAGGGTCGCCACCGCCGTCGCCATCATCATCGGGCGCCACGGCGCCATGCGCGGACCCTTTGCCGGGTTGGAAGGGCGCGCGCCCAGCCAGCCGAACAGCACGGTGAGGGCGAGCGTCGTCGCGCCCGCGATCAGGGTCGGGATCATGTCCATGGGCCGCAGATGGCCTGCGACAATCGGTCTGGCAATAGGTTAATACGCATTAACACATTGGAACCAAATCCTCTGTACATACCTTGGTAACTGTGTCTGTTAACCTGTCCACAGGAACGCTAAATCTAGCGTTTACCGTCGCGTTTACACGCTAGGAATCGGTGACTAGCGTGGGTCCCCAGGTGCGGGGAGAGCGATTCGCATGACTGCTGCAGCGCCATGGAGCGTAAAGGGAATTGACCCGAAGGCACGGGAGGTCGCCAAGGACCTCGCCCGTCGCTCGGGCATGACCCTTGGCGAGTGGTTGAACCGGATGATCATCGAGGGTGATTCCGCCGGTTTCGACGCGCCTCCCGCCGATCCCGTTAACGATACTGGTCGTTCGAACGGCCGATCCGTTTACCTTGAAGCCGAGCGCGCCGAGGCGCCGCCGCGCATCGAGGCTCCCGAACATCCCGCCGACGAGGTGGGCCGCATGGCGTCGGCGCTCGACCGCCTGACCCAACGTATCGAGGCCGCGGAGGCCCGCTCGGCCCAGGCCATCACCGGCATCGACCAGTCCGTGCGCGGCGCGCTGCAGCGCCTGTCGCATTCCGAACGCGAGCAGATCGCCGTCGCCGCCCGCTTCGAGGGCCTGGCCGACGAGATCAAGACCGAGCAGGGCCGCAACGCAGAGCGCCTGCGCCGCATCGAGAACGAAGCCGCCGGCCCGCGTTCGGCCGAGGCCCTGCGCGCGCTGGAAAGCGCCGTCGGCCGCGTGGCCAGCCACCTGTACGAAGGCGAAGGCCGCACCCGCGAGACCCTGGCCGCCCTGGAAGCCAAGGTCGCCGCCCAGGCCGCCGCGCCCGCGTCCGGCCTGGTCGACGAGGTCGTCGCCCGCCTGCAGGAACGCCTGGAAGCCGCCGAGGCCCGCACCGCCGAGGCGCTGCAGCAGCTGGGCGGGTCGTTCCACGCGCTCGACACCCGCCTGTCGGCCGTCGAGGGCGAGGGCGGCAGCGCCCAGAAGCGCCTCGAGGAACTGGCCGGCAGCCTGTCGGCCAAGATGGAGGCCGCCCGCGCCGAGATGGCCGCCAAGCTGCGCGAGACGGCCGACGGCCGCTTCGACCGCATGGAGCGCAAGCTGGGCGAGATGACCGCCCACATCCAGGCCGCCGAGGCGCGCTCGGCCCAGGCGATCGAACGCATGGGCCGCGAGGTCGTGGGCCTGGCCGACGCCTTCAACCGCCGCATCCAGACGTCCGAAGCCCGCCAGGCCAACGCCATCGAGCAGGTCGGCGGCGAGGTGGCCCGCATCGCCTCCAGCGTCGAGCACAAGCTGAACCGCGCCGACAGCGTCCAGGCCCAGGCTCTCGAGAAGCTTGGCGTCGAGATCGCCCGCATCACCGAGAAGCTGGCCGAGCGCATCAGCGCCTCGGAGCGCCGCAACGCCCTGGCCATCGACGACGTCGGCGACCAGGTGGTCAGGGTCACCGATCGCCTGAACCAGCGCGCCGAGCGCAGCTCGCAGGAACTGATCGACCGCATCCGCCAGTCGGAGGAGCGCACCGCGCGCCTGCTCGACGAGGCCCGCGAGAAGATCGACACCCGCCTGGCCGACGCCCAGCGCCGCCTGGCCGAGACCCCGGCCGCCGCGCCGGTTCCGGCCCGTCAGCCCACGCCCGCGGCCTCGCCGTTCGACGCCGACCGCTTCTCGTTCGGCGGCGAGGCCGTCTCCGAGGAGGTGTTCGACCAGCCGGCCTTCCCGCAGGCGGCCTTCCAGGCGCCTGCCGCCGCCCCGCAGGCCGCCGCGCCCGCGCCGGCTCCGACCGTCGACACCGGCTGGTCGGCCTCGGGCGGCTTTGACGCCGACTTCCCGGTCGAGGAGCCCGAGGCTCCGAGCTTCGCCGACGAGGACTTCGAGGCCGCCGACGGCTTCTCCGCGACCCCGCGCATCGAAGCGCCGTCGTTCGAGGCCGACGCCTTCGATCCCGAGCCCGAACTGCCGATGGCGCCCCCCCGCGCCCTCTCGACCCGCGAGGTGATCGAGCAGGCCCGCGCCGCCGCCCGCGCCGCGGCCGCCGGCGCCGAAACCAAGGCGAAGGCCAAGACCAAGGCCGACAAGGCCGCGGCCAAGTCGCTGTTCGCCGGCTTCGGCAAGGCGCTGCAGAAGAAGGACAAGCGCACGTCCTCGACCCTGGTCACCGCGCTGCTGGTCTCGGCCGGCGCCGCGGCGCTGGGCGTCGGCACGGCCGGTCTGACCCTGCTGCCCAAGGACAGCGACGGCGCGCTCAATGACCGCGTGGCCCGGGCCATCGCCGGTCGCGCCGCCGACGTCGAGATCAAGACCCGCGAGGCCGACACCACGCCGGCCCAGCCGCGGGTGGCCATGGCCGTCGTGACGCCCGCCGCCCAGCCGGGCGCGGCCCAGCCCGCCTCGACCGAGGCCGAAGCGCCCGCGCCCGCGCCCGCCGCCGTCGACGAGGGCTCTGCCCTGTTCGCGGAGGCGGTCAGCCGTCTCGAGGCCAAGGATCGCGGCGGACTCGTTCAACTGCGCAAGGCCGCCAACCTGGGCCAGCCCAAGGCCCAGTTCCTGCTCGCCAAGATGGCCGAGATGGGCGAGGGCGGCGTCAAGAAGGACCTGGTCGAGGCCCGTCGCTGGTACGAGCGCGCGGCCCAGGGCGGCGACCCCAGCGCCATGCACAACATCGCCCTGTTCGCCTATCGCGGCGACGGCGGGGCCAAGAACCTGACCACGGCCGCCAACTGGTTCCGCAAGGCCGCTGAGACCGGCCTGGTCGACAGCCAGTTCAACCTGGCCCAGCTCTACGAGAACGGTCGCGGCGTCGCCCAGAACCCGGCCGAGGCCTATCGCTGGTACCTGATCGCGGCCCGCGCCGGCGACGCCGACGCCCGCACCCGCGCCAGCGCCCTGCGCGGCGGCCTGACGCCGGAAAGCCAGCGCATCGCCGAACGCTCGGCCGAGGCCTTCCGCTCGCGCCTGGCCGCAGCCCCGCGCACGACCCAGGTGGCGACTGCCGCCGCGCCGTCGGCCGGCACGGCCACCGCCCAGCGCGCGCTCTCCAGCCTCGGCTACTACCAAGGGCCCAAGGACGGCGTTTCGTCGCCGGCTCTGCGCATGGCCATCCAGTCCTATCAGCGCGACCAGAACCTGCCGGCCTCCGGCGCCCTGGACGGCGAGACCTTGAACCGCCTTTCGGCCTTCGCGCGCTGATCCAGGCGCGGCCTGAAGATCTCGAAACGCCCTCGGAGTCCGCTCCGGGGGCGTTTTGCCGTCCACTTCCAGCGTGGACCTCGCCGCCGACCTCGGTAATAGTCACCGTTTCGACGTAAATCGGGTCGGGTGAAACAATCCGAGGCCCGGTTCAGACTAGGGTTTACGCGAAAGACCGGGACGCCGGCGATCGCGGACGGGGCGGGGGAAGGCTTTCGGGCCTGCCGGAGGAGTGACGAGCTGATGACGGATCACGTGACCGAACGCGTGCCGGTTCCGCGCGCCGTATGGGTGTTCGGCCTGTGCACGCTGGCGCCCTTCGTCATCGCCTCCGGGCTGTTCTGCTACGGACCCCAGGGGCAGCGCGGCCCGGCGCTGGTGGCGCTGCTGGCCTATTCGACGGCGATGCTCTCGTATCTGGGCGGCGTGCGCTGCGGGCTCGAGATCGACCACGTCCAGCCGCGATGGATGACGCTGGGCCTGTCGCTGCTGCCGCCCTTGGCCGGGGTGGCGCTGATGCTGGGGGCCGAGCGCTTCGGCGCCGCCTGGCAGCTTTCCGGCTTCCTGTTCGTGTTCCTGCTGCAATGGCTGTGGGACGTCACCAGCCACGAGGGCCCCGCCTGGCGGCCCCGCCTGCGCACCCTGCTGACCACCGGCGCGGCCCTGTCGCTGGCCTTCGCGCTGGAACAGGCCCTGGCGCTCTAGCGCGCCGCCACCGCCTTGCGCGCCAACGGGTCGTCGAGACAGGCCTTGGCCACCGCGTGGTTCAGCTTGGCCTTCTTCCTTTCCAGCCTGTGGGTCAGCGCGCCGCCCGCCGCCGCGCCGGCGAAGGGCATGACCACGTTGCCGCCCACGCCGACGACGGCGCGGATGATGCGGTGCTCGTTGTACTGCTCGGCCTCCGCGCGGGCCTTGCGGCACCTGGCGCTGTCGTAGCGCGGATGGCTGGCGTCGAGCCTGGCGACGGTTTCGCGCGGGGCCGGGTTGCTGGCGCAGGCCGACAGGACCAGAAGGACGGCGACGCTCGGGATCAGCGGGCGCATGGAGCGGGGTCTCCCGGGTGGAGGTTTCCGGGCAAACGCCGCTGGGCGCCTGGGCGATCCCAGGGCCTAGCTTGCGTCAGTCCGGCCGCAGCGACTTCGGCCCCACCGCGTGCACCCGCTTGCCGCCCAGGGCGCCGGCCAGGGGCGGGGCGGTAAACAGGCCCGCGAACGCCTCGTCCAAGATGTTCAGGCCGCCGGTATAGGCCCCGAAGGCGGGCAGGATCAGCCGCTGGCCGTCGGTGACGAAGCAGCGCTTGCGTACGCTGCCGCGGCCGCTGGAGACCCGCGCCGCCGGGTGCAGGTGGCCGGCCACCTCGCCGGGCTGATGGCCAGGCTCGGGTTCGTGGCGCAGGATCAGGCCGCCGATGGCCAGTTCGTCGATGATCTGGCCGGGGAGGGCGCGCGGGCCGTCGGCGTCGTGATTGCCCACCGCCCAGATCAGGTCGCGGCCGACCGAAAGGGCTCGAAGACGCTCGGCGTCGTCGGCGGCCAGACGATCCTCGGCCGCGCCGTCGTGGAAGCTGTCCCCCAGGAAGATCAGGGTCGCCGGCTCCAACGCGGCGACCTCGGCTTCCAGGCGGGTCAGGGTCTCGCGCGTGTCGTAGGGCGGCAGCATCTGGCCGAAGCGCGCGGCGTAGGACGAACCCTTCTCGAAGTGCAGGTCGGCGACCACCAGGGCGCGCTCGGCTTCCAGCCACAGGGCGCCCGAGCCGCGCAGCAGCACAAGCCGCTGGGCCACCAGCACCGCCAGGCCGCCGCAGTCGCTGGACTGGAACCTGGTCATCAAGACAGCGCCTCCGCGATCAGGTCTTCCTCCGCCTCGGCCAGGATCATGTCGCTGGCCGCGTCGCCCGGCGCGCGCTCGCGGCCGATCTCCAGCATGATCGGCACGGCGAAGGGCGAAACCTTGTCCAGCGCCGCATGGCGGATGCGGCCCTTGATGCGGGCCAGCAGGTCGCCCAGCCGCGCCACGTCCAGCTGGCCGGTCGCCGCGTCGGCGCGGGCGCAGCGTAGCAAGAGGTGGTCGGGCTGGTGCTTGCGCAGCACGTCGTAGATCAGGTCGGTCGAGAAGGTCACCTGGCGGCCCGACTTCTCCTCGCCGGGGTAGCGGCGTTCGATCAGGCCGCCGACGAGCGCGCAGGCCTTGAAGGCGCGCTTCATCAGGAAGCTCTCGTTCAGCCAGTCCTCGAGATCGTCGCCCAGCATGTCCTGGTCGAACAGGTCGTCGAGGTCGAGTTCGTCCATCGGCTTCAGCGACCAGATGTTCAGGGCGTAGTCGTTGCAGACGAAGCCCAGCGGCCCGACGCCCAACCGGTCCAGCCGCCGCGTCAGCAGCATGGCCAGGGTGGTGTGGGCCAGCCGTCCCTCGAACGGATACATGACCATGTGGAACCGCTTCCCGCGCGGGAAGGTCTCCAGCAGCATCTCGTCCTCGTCGGGGATGATCGAGCGGGCCTTCTGGTAGGCCATCCATTCCTGCACGTCGGGAGGCAGGGCGGTCCACTCGGCCTCGTCGTGCATCATCTTGCGAACGCGGCCGGCGAGATAGGTCGACAGCGGGAACTTCGAGCCTCCCCAGCTGGGCATCTTCGGGTCCTTGGCCGGGGCGGGCGACACATAGGCGTCGGCCCCGACCAGGCTGTTGAACCGCCAGACCTGGCCCGCGAAGACGAAGGTGTCGCCCGGCGTCAGCTGCTCGAAATAGCCTTCCTCGGCCTCGCCGATCTTTCTGCCACCCATGGGGCGGCGGCCGCCGCCGATCCTCACGTTCACGACCGCCGGCGAGACGATGGCGCCGACGTTCATGCGGTGGCGCTGGACGACCTGGGCGTTGCGGGCCTTCCAGAAGCCGTCGGCGTCTTCCACGATCCGGCGGAAGCGGTCGTAGGTCTTCAGGGCGTAGCCGCCGGTCGAGACGAAATCGACGACGGTCTCGAAGTCCTCCCAGGAGAGGTCGGCATACGGGCCGGCGGTGCGGATCTCGTCATAGAGCTCGACCAGCTTGAAGGGTTCGGAACAGGCGCAGCCCATCACGTGCTGGGCCAGCACGTCGAGGGCGCCGACGCGGGCCGGCTCGCCGTCGAGGTGATTTTCCAGGATGGCGTCGGCGGCGGCGCGGCACTCGAGCATCTCGAACCGGCTTGCGGGCACGAAGAGGGCGCGGCTGGGCTCGTCCAGGCGATGGTTGGCGCGGCCGATCCGCTGGACCATCCGGGAGGCCCCCTTGGGCGCGGCCAGCTGGATGACGAGATCGACGTCGCCCCAGTCGATGCCCATGTCCAGCGTCGAGGTGCAGACGACGGCCCGCAGGTCGCCGCGGGCCATGGCGGCCTCGACCTTGCGTCTCTGCTCGGCCGACAGGCTGCCGTGGTGCAGGGCGATCGGCAGGCCCTCGTCGTTGAGCTTCCACAGCTCCTGGAACGCGAACTCGGCCTGGAAGCGCGTGTTGACGAAGACCAGCGCCGTCCGCGACTGGCGGATGATGTCGTAGACCTCGGCCATGGCGTGCTGTGCGGTGTGTCCGGCCCAAGGCACGCGGCCGCCGGAGACGAGGACTTCCACCACCGGCTGGGCGCCGCCCGAACCGAGGACGAGGTCGACGGACGAGCCCGCGATGGAAGGAACCTCCCCCCGTGGGGGAGGTGTCGGCGAAGCCGACGGAGGGGGGAGGGCTTCGAGCGTCGCGGAAGCTGAAACCGCCCCCCCACCGGCGCGAGGCGCCGCCTCCCCCACAGGGGGAGGTTTCTTGGTTTTCAGACCCTCCCCCTGAAGGGGGAGGTGGCCCGGAGGGCCGGAGGGCGAAGGGGCTGTTGAGGTGGGATCACTTCCCCCTCCGTCGGCTTCGCCGCCACCTCCCCCTTCGGGGGGAGGATTTCTGCCCAGCCACCGCCTGACCAGGTCCGGATCGTCCACCGTCGCTGACAGCCCCACCCGCCGCATGCGCGGCGCGAACTGCTGAAGCCGCGCGATATCCAGGGCCAGCAGGTCGCCGCGCTTGGAGGGCCACATGGCGTGGGCCTCGTCGACGATCACGCACGACAGGTCGGCGAAATACTCCCGCGCGCCCTCCCATGCGCAGAACAGGGCCAGCTGCTCGGGCGTGGTCAGCAGGATGTCGGGCGGGCGAATCCGCTGGCGGGCCTTGCGGCTCTCACCGGTGTCGCCGGTGCGGCTTTCGGCGACGATGGAGAGGCCCATCTCTCGGATGGGCGTCATCAGGTTGCGCTCGACGTCGACGGCCAGCGCCTTCAGCGGCGAGATGTAGAGGGTGTGGATCCCGGCGGGCGTGTTTCGCGGCGGGCGCTCGTAGAGCTCGATCAGGCTGGGCAGGAAGCCCGCCAGGGTCTTGCCGCCGCCGGTGGGGGCGATCAGCAGGGCGTCGCGGCCGGCCTTGGCCTTCTCGATCATCGCCAGCTGGTGGGCGCGCGGCGCCCAGCCGCGGGCGGCGAACCACTCGGAAAAGCACGGGGGAAGCAGGTCGGCCGAAACCATCGCGGTGGCTATAGCATGTTCCTGTTCTGTTTCTGGCGGGGAATCGACTTAGCCGCAAAGAACGATGTGCGAAGTTTGCCCTCGTTCGCCAAGCTTCCTAGGGTCGGCTCCGAAAATCTCGGAGTTCGCCATGTCCCGCCGCGCCGCCCTTCTGCTGACCGCCGCCTTGGCGCTACCCGCCCTGGCCCATGCGCAGGACAGCGGTCCGATCGACCCGGCCAGGCTGTCGGAGATCACCCGCGTGCTGGCGAGCGACGAGTTCCTCGGCCGCGCCCCGGGCGGTCCGGCCGAGCAGAAGACCACCGACTACATCGCCGGGCAGTTCAAGGCCCTGGGCCTGGAGCCGGCCGGTGACGCCGGGTCCTACACCCAGAAGGTGCCGCTGGTGCACACCCGCATCGACGGCCCGGTGGTCATGAGCTTTTCCACCGCCGCCGGCCCGGTGACCCTGGCCCAGGGCGAGCAGGCCCAGGTCATGACCCTGCTGCCGGTCGACAAGGTGGCGATCAAGGACGCTGCGCTGGTCTTCGTCGGCTATGGCGTCAGCGCCCCCGAGCGCGGCTGGGACGACTTCAAGGGCGTCGACCTGAAGGGCAAGGTCGCCGTCTTCCTGATCAGCGATCCCGACCTGGAGGCCGAGGCCGGCGAGCCCGCCTACGGCAAGTTCGGCGGCAAGGCGGCCACCTACTACGCCCGCTGGACCTACAAGTACGAGGAAGCCGTGCGGCGCGGGGCGGTCGGCGCCCTGATCGTGCATGAGACCCTCGGCGCGGGCTATGGCTGGAGCACGGTGAAGGCCTCGAACGGCGAGGGCTATGACATCCAGCGCGCGGACCCGGCCAAGGAGAAGCTGCAACTGCAAGGCTGGATCCAGCGCGACGTGGCCGTCGATCTCTTCAAACGCTCGGGCCTGGACTTCGAGGCGCTGAAGAAATCGGCCCGCGATCCTGGCTTCAAGCCCGTCGCGCTGAAGGGCGCGGCGTTCTCGGCCGCCTACAAGGTGGCCCACGAGCCGATGGTCAGCCACAACGTCGTCGCCAGGCTGCCGGGGGCGACCCACGCCGACGAGAGCATCATGTACGCCGCCCACTGGGACGCCTACGGCGTGGGCGCGCCGGACGCGCAGGGCAAGACGATCCGTCCGGGCGCGGCCGACGACGCCATCGGCGTGGCGGGCGTGATCGAGGTGGCCCGCGCCTTCAAGCAGGGCCCGGCGCCGCAACGCTCGATCGTCTTCGCCGCGTGGACGGGCGAGGAGCGCGGCCTCTTGGGCTCGGAATACTACGCCGTGAAGGCCGGCGACGCGGCGCTCGGCAAGATGGCCGCCAACTACACCCTCGACGTCCTCCAGACCGCGGGTCCGGCCAAGGACATCGTGCTGGTCGGCGCCGGCCAGAACGAGCTGGAACAGGGCCTGGCCAAGGCCGCGGCCGCGCAAGGGCGCACGGTGACGCCGGACGCCAAGCCGGAACGGGCGCTGTTCTATCGCGCCGATCACTTCTCGCTGGCCAAGCGCGGCGTGCCGGTGCTGCTGGTCATGGGCCTGGGCGGCGGGGCCGACTTGCTGAACGGCGGCCGCGCGGCCGGCGACGCGTGGGTCGCCGACTACACCGCCCGCTGCTACCACCAGCCCTGCGACGCCTGGAGCGCCGACTGGGACCTGCGCGGCGCGGCCCAGGACGTGGCCCTGGTCTACGAGGCCGGCAAGGCGATCGCTAACTCGCGCGTCTGGCCCGACTGGAACGCCGGCTCGGAGTTCAAGCCGGTACGGGCGGAAAGTGCTGGTCAGCGGAAGTAAGGCTGTCCAAACTCCGAAAAATCCCCGCTTTCGAAGGCGGGGACCCAGGTGTTTTATCGTCGAGCGCCGTGCGTTGCAGAAAAGCCTGGGTCCCCGCTTTCGCGGGGATTGTGCGGATGAAGGGTCTGGATTTTACGGGGGAGGGGGCCGGCGCGCCGAGTTCCCCGTTCGTTTCCCCGCGCCAAAGTGTTAATCCACGCTCGTGAGCGCGCTTCCTCCGAATCTTGACCTTGCCCCGGCCCTGGTGGTGCTGCCCGGCCCTCGCGCCGGCCTGGCCGACGGCTCGGGCGAGGGGCGGGTGATCCGGCCGCCGGACGCGCGCGACCTGTTCGAGCACGGCCCCGTGCTGGTGGCCCACGCGGCGATGACCGCCAAGCGCCTGAACCTGCATGCGCCGCTGCGTTATCCCGGCATCTTCGACGTGCTGGAGCTCTACGCCTTTACCCGGCCGGCGACCTTCTGCGCGCCGTCGTCGGTGGGCCTGGCCATGGCTTTGGGCCTGCCGGAACCGCGAGGTCCCGCCGCCCAGGCCCAGACCCTGCGCGAGGCCGCCGATTTCCTGCTGCGCGAACTGGCCCTGACGCCGCGTCCGTCGCGAGAGGAGGCCCTGGCCGTGGCCGAGACCCTGGCCCGGGCCGGCTGGTCATGGGGACCGGCGGTGGTCGGCGCCCTGCGCTCGGTTCCGGTCGGCAACCAGTTCAGAAGCTCCGGCCTCGACGTCTGGAGCCGCCTCGTCGAGTGGGAGGACCAGGCGCCGGTCGGTGAGCCGCTGTCTCGTCCCATAGAGCCCGAAGCCGCCTCCGAGCGCCTGAAGTCGCTGCTGGCCCGCGCCGGCCTCGACGAGGTGCGCGAGGCCCAGGACACCTACGCCCGCGAGGCTTCGTTCGCCTTCCAGCCGAGGGAGCGCGAAGGCGAGCCGCGCATGATGCTGGCCGAGGCCGGCACCGGCGTCGGCAAGACCCTGGGCTATCTGGCGCCCGCCAGCGTCTGGGCCGAGGCCAACGGGCCGTCGGTGTGGATCAGCACCTACACGCGGGCTTTGCAGCGCCAGATCGAGCGTGAGAGCGCCGCCATCTATCCCGACCCGCAGCTGCGCGCCCGCAAGGCGGTGGTGCGCAAGGGGCGTGAGAACTACCTGTGCCTGCTGAATTTGCAGGAGCAGGTCAACAGCGCCCAGCTGGGCAATGGCGACCTGGTGGGCCTGGCGCTCGCCGCGCGCTGGGCGCGGGTCAGCCGCGACGGCGACATGACCGGCGGCGACTATCCGGCCTGGCTGCCGACCCTGTTCGCCGTGCAGCCCTCGGCCCAGGCCAGCGCCGCCAACCTGGTCGACCGCCGGGGCGAGTGCATCCACGCCGGCTGCCAGCACTATCGGGTCTGCTTCATCGAGAAGGCCGTGCGGGCCTCCAAGCGCGCCGACCTCGTCATCGCCAACCACGCCCTGGTCATGACCCAGGCGGCCTTCGACGGCGCGCGTACGGCGCGCGGCCTGAAGGGCGACAACGAGACCACGGCGGTCAAGCGGGTGGTGTTCGACGAGGGCCACCACCTGTTCGACGCCGCCGACAGCGCCTTCTCGGCAGCCCTCTCGGGCGCCGAGGCCGCCGAGCTGCGCCGCTGGATCCGCGGTCCCGAAGGGCGCGGGCGGCGGGGCAGGGGGCTGGAGGCCCGGCTGCTCGATATCCTGGGCGACAAGGAAAGCGCCCGCCAGGCGCTGAGCGCGGTGATCCAGGCCGCCACGGCGCTGCCGGGCGAAGGCTGGTCGGGGCGGATCGCGCCGCCGGACGGCCAGGTCAACCCGATCGGGCCGATCGAGAACTATCTCGTGGCCGTCATCGAGCAGCTTCGCGCGCGGTCCAGCGAACGTGGCGGGGCCGAGCAGGGCCTGCAATGCGCCGCCCGTCCGGCCGTCGACCTGGTGCGCGAGCGGGCCGGCGAGGCCGCCCGGGCCCTGGCCGGCGTCGAGGCTCCGCTTCTGGCCCTGGCCCGCCAGCTGGAGGACGTGCTCGACGAGGACGCCGAGCACCTGGGTCCGTCCGAACGGGCCCGGATCGAGGGCGCGCTGCGGGGGCTGGACCGCCGGGCGCGCATGACCCTGCCGGCCTGGCGTTCCATCCTGAAGGCCATCGACGAGGACGCCGAGGACGATCCCGACTTCGTCGACTGGTTCGAGGCCACCTTCCTCTACGGCCGCGTCGTGGACGCCGCCTGCCGCCGCCACTGGGTGGACCCGACCGAGCCGTTGCGCGCGGCAGTGCTGAGCCCCGCCCACGGCGTGCTGGTGACCAGCGCCACGCTGGTCGATCCGGCGCTGGAGGATCCCTTCGCCCTGGCCGAGATGCGCACGGGCGCGGCCCGCCTGCCGCAGCCGCCGAAGGTGCTGCGTCTGGTCTCGCCCTTCGACTACGAGAAGAACGCCCGCGCCTTCGTCGTCACCGACGTCAACAAGGAGGACGCGCGCCAGGTCTCGGCGGCCATGCGCGAGCTGTTCCTGGCCGCCAACGGCGGGGCGCTGGGCCTGTTCACCGCCATCCGCCGGCTGAAGGCCGTGCACGAGCGCATCGCCGCCCCTCTGGCCGACAAGGGCCTGCCGCTCTACGCGCAGCACGTGGATCCGCTGGAGGCCGGCGCCCTGGTCGACATCTTCCGGGCCGAGGAGGACGCCTGCCTCCTGGGCACCGACGCCATCCGCGACGGGGTGGACGTGCCGGGACGGTCCCTGCGCCTGCTGGTCTTCGACCGCGTGCCCTGGCCGCGTCCGGACATCCTGCACAAGGCCCGGCGGACCAAGTTCGGCGGCAAGGGCTATGACGACTCGATCGCCCGCGCCCGCATCAGCCAGGCCTTCGGCCGCCTGATCCGCCGGGCGGAGGATCGCGGCGTCTTCGTGATGCTCGACGCGGCCGCCCCCACGAGGCTCTTTTCAAGTCTGCCGGAAGGGGTGACCATCGAGCGACTCACGCTCGTGGAAGTCATTGAAGCGACGGCCGCATTTCTGTCCGAAGCGCGCGATTAAACGAGCCGTGAGCATCCTCCGTGGGGGGAGGATTCCAGGAGGAAGACTTGGCGTTTCGTTTGGGGGCGACGGCCCTGCTGCTTGCCGGCCTGATGGCCGGCTCCGCGTCCGCGCAGGAGTTCGTGCGCGGCGACTGCCTCAATGTGGTCCAACCCACGCGCGGCCTGCGTTTCGAGAACGACGATCATGCGCGCTGGTACAAGCGGTTCTGGACCGGCAACTGCCAGGACCTGAACCTGTGCTTCCCCGGCTCGCCCAACTGGAACGACATCGTCAGCAAGCTGCTGGTCAAGGGCGGCCCGGCCGAGAAGCCGGCCCTGCTGCCCAAGGCCTGCCGCCTGGGCCAGCTGATCGGCATGGAATGGGCGCGTGATCGCCGCATCAAGCGGATCAGCACCCAGGACCTCAAGCGCTTCTCCAACATTCTCGACGACGCCGGCGACCCGCTGAAGGGCGTCGAGGCGGTCGAGGTCAAGGCGCGCGCCCTGCTGGCCAAGCCCCAGGGCTGACCTCTCGGTCAAGCCGCCCCCGAACCGTCGTATTGGCGACGTGGGGCCGTCGAATTTGTGCAATCGAACGCGTATAGAGGAGCGGTCGGGGAGAAGAGCAGCGAAGGGAGAGATCCTATGGCCGCAGCGCGCCTGACCACGACCGATATCGCCATCGACGAGCGCGCCGCGCCCAGCGAGGTCCGCTCGTCCCGCGCGCTGGTGCAGGCGGTGCGCTGGCGCAGCGGCCTGTCGCAGGCCGAGTTCTCGCGGGCCTTCGCCATTCCCCTGCCGGTGCTGAGCGAGCTCGAGCACGGCGAGGCCCGGCCAGACGCGGCCATGCTGGCCTATCTGCGGGTCATCGACCACGCGCCCGACGTGGTGCGCGAGGCCCTGACGCGCGCTGGGCTCTAGGCTGCCGCGCGCGGATGGCCCAGAAGGAGGCTAGGTTCCTCCGTCAGCGGATTCCGCCATGTCCGATCCCGAAGACTACAGCCGCGGTTTCGGCGCCGAGGCGCTCGCGGCTCGCCTGCGGCGTGTCTCCGAGCGGATCGACCGTGACGGCTCGCGGGTCTATGCGGCCCGCGGCGTCAAGTTCGAGCAGCGCTGGTATGGCGTCCTGCGCCAGTTGGTCGAGCGCGGTGCTCCGATGGCTGTGGGCGAGATCGCCGCCATCCTTCGCATCACCCATGTCTCGGTCAGCGAGGCCAGCCGGTCGATGGAGAAGGCCGGCCTGATCGCCTCGCAGACATCGACCGAGGACGCGCGCCGCCGCCTGATCGCGCTGACCGACCAAGGGCGCGAAATGGTCGCCAGGCTCTCACCGCTCTGGGAGGCCTTCAACACCGCCGCGCGGGAGCTGGACGCCGAGGTCGGCGACCTTGTCCGCCGGCTCGACCAACTGGACGACGCCCTGGACCGCCGGTCGATGTTCGATCGGATCATGGATGGAATTTCATTGGACGACCCTGGGTATGGGAAGGATATGTAGGCACCTACATATTTCTTTCGGAGGGGACCATGAGCACCACGCGACGCATCTTCCTGGGCGCGGCCGCCGCCTCGCTGGCCGCCAGCGCGACCGCTTCGGCCGCGACGGGACAGGCCGCCAGCGTCGTGATCAACGGCAATCTGGTCCTGCCCATGGATACTGAGAAGCCCCTGGACCAGGAGGCCCGCGACCTCGTCAAGGCCTCGGGCCTGACGGCGGCCAAGCTGACGATCGGCGGCTCGGGCGGCGAGACGCGCGCCCAGACCGCCGCCTCCATCGCCGACATCGACAAGGCCGTGGCGCTCAATCCCGACCTCTATCTCAAGGTCGCGTCCGTCGCCGACTTCGCCCGCGCCAGGGCGAGCGGGCGCCTGGGGATCATCTATTCGTTCGAAGCCGCCGAGATGCTGGAGGGCGACCTTGCCGCCATCGACCAGTTCCGCGCCGCCGGCGTGCTGGTCATGGGGCTGAGCTACAACCGGACGACGCCGTTCGCGTCGGGCACGATGTCGTCGCCGCCCACCGGCTTGACGGACCTGGGGCGACGCGCGGTGGAGCGCATGAACGCGAAAGGGGTGACGATCGACGTCAGCCATAGCGACGAGCCGTCCAGCCTGGGCGCCATCGCCGCTTCCAGCAAGCCCGTGCTCATCACCCACGCCGGGTGCGCGGCCGTCCACGCCCATCCGCGCAACAAGTCCGACCGGCTGATGAAGGCCCTGGCCGAGCGCGGCGGGGTGATGGGGATCTACGAGCTGAGCTATCTGACGACCGCGCCGGCCCAGCCGTCGCTGGACGTCTATTTCGCCCATCTGGCCCACGCCCTGAAGGTCTGCGGCGAGGACCATGTCGGCATTGGCAGCGACGCCCTGCTGTGGCCGTTCGACACCTCGCCCGAAAGCATGGCCGAGTGGAACAAGAGCCTGGAAGAGCGCAAGGCCGCTGGCGTGGCCGCGCCCGGCGAGGGGCCGCCCCCGTTCGTGACCGGGCTGAACCGAGCCGATCGCTGCGCCGTCATCGCCGACGAACTGCGGCGGCGGGGCTATTCGGGACGGGTGGTCGACAAGGTGCTGGGCGGCAACTTCCAGCGGGTCTTCGCCGAGACCTGGACCGGACTCTAGAGCGGGAGCGCGCTAGATGGTGAAACCGCTTACACTTTCGCCTAACGCGCTCTTCTAGCCCTTCTTGCGCTTCTGCGAGAACAGCCAGGCCCGCCAGGCGTCGTCGTGCATCATGTCGGGCGGCACCACGTGGGCCATGCCCGAATAGGAGACGAAGCGCACGTCGCCGCCGGCGTCGGCCAGGGCGCCGGCCCAGGCAAGGTCCGGCGCGTAGGGGTTCTCGCGGTCCTTGTCGCCATGGACGATCATCACCGGCGTCGGGGCGACCTTGACCGCCAGGGCGCGCTCGGGCGGCACGCCCGAGAAGGCCGCTACGGCGGCGAACTTGCCCGGCTCCAGGGCCGCGGCGTTCATCGCCGCCGAGCCGCCCATCGAGAAGCCGACCAGATAGATGCGGTCGGTGTCGATCGGCAGGCGGGCCGACAGGTCGTCGATCAGGGCCAGGATCGCCGGCAGGCTGGTCCCGGGGCGCGAGGCCAGCAGCCGGTCGGCGCCCTTGGCGTAGTTGGCGGTGCGGACCGGGGCCTGGGGCGCCAGCACGAAGGCCGGGAAGGCCTTGGCCGTGCCGGGGCGGGCCCAGCTGCGCACGAACGGACCCATCTGGGCCTTGTTGTCGTGGCCCACCGCGCCGGAGCCGTGCAGCATCACGACCAGCGGCAGCTTCTCCTTGGTCACTGGCGACAGCAGCCGATAGGGCAGGCGCACGCCATTAGGCGCGGTGAAGCTGGCTGCGGCGAAGGCCTCGACCGGCGGCAGGTCGGACGGCGTCGGCGTCAGGGGCGTGGTGGCGTAGCTGCGCGTCTCGACCGCCAGCCTGGGCGCAGGCGCGGCCGCGCGATCCGGCGCGGGTCCGCGCGCGGGCGTCGTGGCGCAGGCGCCCAGCAAAAGGCAGGCGAGCAACGTAAGCGGCTTTTGCATGGCGTTTGCATAACCTGCTTCGCGCCGCTTGTCTGGAGGCGGAGCAACCCCGGCCATGACCTGGGGGTTTATCTCCCGACGCCCCCTGCGGGCGAAGCACGGGAGAAACCGGTCATGATCGGTCACAGGCATCATCAGGAAGACGGCCGTCACTTCACGCACGGCACCTCGTCGACGACCGCCGACTGCGCGTCCGAGGGCAAGCTGCGCCCCGAGGACCGCCATATCGAGGCCCCCCACGCCAAGCTGGCGGACAGGCCCCTGGCTCAGAACGAAAAGCACGACCAGCTGGCCGAGAAGGTCGAGTGCTCGGAAAGCCGCCAGGAAGCCCTGCTGGACGAGGGCCTGGAGGAAAGCTTCCCGGGCAGCGACCCGGTCAGCGTCAAGCGGATCACCTGACGGGAATCAGGCCTCGCGCGGGAAGCGCGCGGCGGCGCGGGAGGCGAAGCTGCCGTGGGCGGTTTCGCTCTCGGTCGGGCCGGCGGCCGGCATGACCACGCTGCTCTTGCGGCGACGGCGGCGCTGGCGCTGGGCCGAAATGTCCGAAAAACGCATGGCGCCGCGCTCGCGGGCGTCGCGGCGGACCGCCTCGATGTGGCTGGCCAGGTAGACGACAGCGATGCCCGCGACGTCCGCCGCGAAGTCGGTGAAGCTGGCGCTGCGATGGGCGAACAGTTGGGCGATCTCGGCGCTGGCTCCCAGCAGGATCGCGGCGATCGCCAGGTCGTTGCGGCGCATCTTGGGGAAGGCCAGGAAGGCCATGGCGGTCAGGCCGCCGAACGCCAGGGCGTGCGCGGCCTTGTCGCTGAGCCCGAAGGCTTCCTCCAGGCCCTGGAACGGGCCGAGCATCAGGGTTACGGCGCTGGCCGCTCCGACGAACAGCACGGCCTTGGCGGCGATAACGACATGGTTGGGCGTCAGCATGGGCTCGGCTCGCGGTGGAGCCTTGAGTCCTAAGGCCGCATGCCTCGCAAACCGTGAAGGAACACGGTCAACGGAAGATGACTATTTCTTCGGATTGACCGGCCGGGTCCTGGCCTTGTCGGCGGCGTCCTTGGCGATCTTCCAGGCGTGGTAGGCCTCCAGATACGGTTGCCGGCGCAGGGTCTTCGAGGCGGGGTCGACGATCACCGGAACCGCGTCGCCGACGCGCACCCGGCCCGTCCCGTCGGCCATCGGCAGGGTTACCAGCTTGCCGCCGACCTTGACCTCGACCGGCATCGGGAAGCGCCCGGCCGGCGTCTTCCAGGCCAGCACCAGGTCCTCGCCCTCGCGGGTCTCGATCAGCTCGGGCAGGGCGGCGTGGCGCAGATAAGCGTCGAAGAACCAGCGGTAGTCGGCGCCGGTCGCCTCGTTCACGGCCTTGATGAAGTCGTCGGTCACCGCGTAGCGCGGGGCGAAGTTGCCGGGTTTGGGATCGGGGCGGCCATAGACCAGCACCCGGGTGGCGGTGAAGAACGCCTCGTCGCCGATCAGGCCGCGCAACGTGTGCAGCATGTTGGCGCCCTTGTAGTAGATGTCGGTCCCCGGCCCGACCTTGGCGTCGTAGACGGCTTCCTCCTCCATCGGCTTGCCCGAGACGATGGGGAACTTGTTGAAGCTCTTCACCCGCATCCCGTTCAGGCGGACCATGTATTCCATGTCGCCGTGCAGCCACTGCGAATAGAGCGGCTGCATGTAGGTGCCGAAGGCCTCGTGCAGCCACATGTCGTCCCAGTCGACATTGGTCATCTGGTTGCCGAACCACTCGTGGGCCAGTTCGTGCTCGAGCAGCCAGTCGAAGCCGTAGATCTCCTTGGCGTAGCCGGCGCCGTAGGCGTTCAGCGTCTGGTGCTCCATGCCCAGGTGCGGGGTCTCGACCGCGCCCATCTTCTCGGACCGGAACGGGTAGGGCCCGATCATGCCTTCGTAGAAGTCGAGCATCGGCGTGAACTGGGCCAGCAGGTCGCGGCCCTTGGCCTCGTTGCCCTCCAGGGCCCAGAACTCGATGGGGAAGCTGTCGCCGAACCGGCTGCGGTAGAGCGCCGTCAGGTGGACGTAAGGCCCGATATTGAGCGCCACGGCGTAGGTGTTGGGCGTCTTCATCCGCCAGTGGAAGGTGCGCCGGCCGCCGCCGGCCTCGGTGACGTCGATCAGGATCCCGCCCGACGGCGCCGACAGGCCGGCAGGAACGGTGACATGCAGGTCGACGAGGTCGGGCTCGCCGGTCGGATGGTCGATGCACGGCCAGAAGAGGTCGCAGCCCTCACCCTGGACGGCGGTGGCGATCCAGGGGCGGCCGTCGGGGGCCTTGGTCCAGACGAAGCCGCCGTCCCACGGCGCGTTGTTGGCCTCCACCGGCGCGCCGGCGTAGCGGATGCGCACCGCGGTGGTGTGGCCGGCCGGGATCGGGGCCGGCGGGGTGATCGAGAGGCGGCCGTCCGGATTGCGCCAGGCCGTGGATGGCAGCTCGCGACCGTCCAGCGACACCGCCGACACCGGCAGTGCGCGGTCGAGGTCGAGCACGATCACCGGCAGCTCGCGGTCGGCGCGCAGGGCCAGCACGGCCTCGCCGGAGATCGACTTGCGCTCGGGGAAGACCTCGATCGACAGGTCGACGTGCTCGATATGCACGCCGGCCTGGTCGGGCTTCAGCGCCCCGCCGGTGGCCAGGGTCTGGGCGGTGGGGGCGGCGCGCGCGGGCTTGGGCGGCTTGGCCGGCGCGGCGGCGATCAGCAGCGGCAGGGCGGCGGCGAGGGCCAGGGCCCGGGCGGACGATGACGGCACGGCGATTCCCCGCGATGGACGGAACTCATCGGTAGGGGAGGCGGGCGACCTCGCCAAGCCGTCGTTCCCATACTTCCCGTCATTCCCGCCACAAGGCGGGAATGACGGGCAGATAGGCCGAACGCTCCGGGAGAGAGGGGCTATCCCTAGAGCTTCTCGCTGATCTTGATGGCCACCTTGCAGCCGGTCTGGATGACGGCGCTGAGCAGGGGGTAGGCCGTGGCCTCGTGGGCGCCTTCCTCGACGGCGAGGTCGCGGTGCATCAGCTCGTCGTCGCGGAACTTGGAGAGCTCGGCGGCCAGGGCCGGGTCGCGGTCCTTCAGCTCGTCGATCTGGCCGGCGTAGTGCTTCTCGATCACCGACTCGACGGCCTCGGTGCAGGCGTGGGCGGCCTTGTCGCCGATCAGGGCGGTGCCGGCGCCCAGGGTGAAGGCCGCCAGCCGCCACAGGGGCGACATCAGGGTCGGGCGCACCTTACGCTCGGACAGCAGTTCGTCGAAGCGCGACAGGTGGACCTGTTCGTGGCCCTCCATCTCCTTCAGCTGCTCGGCGATGCGCTCGCGGCCGCGGGCGTGCTTCATCACCGCCTGCTGGCCGCGATAGATGTGCACGGCGGCCAGTTCGCCGGCCTGGTCGACGCGCAGGATCTCGGCCAGGCGAGCGGCCTGGGCGCCGCGACCGGGACGGGGCGGAACGGCTTTCTGCTGGGCGGCGCTCATCTTCAGGCCTCCTTCGAACGCAGGGCGGCGAAGGCCGAGACGACGGCCAGGCCCAGCGAGACCAGGGCGTTCCAGCCGGCCATCGACAGGCCCAGGAACACCCAGGCGGCCTTATCGCACATCGGCGGGGCGATCTTGGCGCCCTTCAGCATGGCCACCAGGTCGTCGGAGGTCGCCAGACCACCGCCGGTGCAGGTGCTGGGGCCGGGCCACCACTTCCATTCGACGCCGGCGTGGAAGGCCGCCAGGCCCGCGCCGTAGAGGAAGATCGCGCCCAGCAGCCACAGGGCCGGGGCGCGCAGGCGCGTCCAGAGGGGCGTGCGCTGCAGGATCGTGGCGATCAGGCCGACGGTTCCGGCGACCCAGTAGACCTCCCGCTGCTTCAGGCACAGGTGGCAGGGCGCCAGACCCCCGAAGCTCTCGAACGCATGGGCCGCGCCCAGCATGATCGCGCTGGCGGCGAAGGCCAGGACCGGCCAGTGCCGGGCGACCCACGCCAGGGGCGGACGCTTGGGGACGAGGGGACCGGTGGTCACGGCCGGGGTGTCGGTGGTCATACGGCGCACGCGCCTCCGCTGCTTCCTCCCAGGAAATGGCTCGCGGCGAGGCCGATGACAAGGAGCAGGATCAAACCGCCGGCCACCAGCGCCAGCCGGCGCTCGATCACCGGCAGCAGGGCGGGGCCGAATTTCTTGACCACGAAGGCGACGAGGAAGAAGCGCGCGCCGCGGGTGACGACCGAGGCGAAGATGAACATCGGGAAGCTGAAGGCCGCCAGGCCCGAGGCGATGGTCACCAGCTTGTAGGGGATGGGGGTCAGGCCCTTGGCCAGGATCACCCAGACCCCGTACTTGTCGTACCAGCACTTGAATTCGGCGAGGCCGCCGGCGTGGCCGGTGGCGGCCATCATCCACTGGCCGACCGGCGTCAGGAAATAGCCGATGGCGTAGCCGAGGATCCCACCCAGCACCGAGGCCAGGGTGCAGATGGCGGCGTAGCGCCAGGCCCGGTCGGGACGGGCCAGCACCATCGGGGCCAGCATCACGTCGGGCGGGACGGGGAAGAACGAGCTCTCGGCGAAGGAGACGGCGAACAGGCTCTTGGGAGCGTGACGCGAGGCGGCCAGGCCCATGACCCAGTCGTAGAGGCGGCGCAGCATGCGAACTCCCGTTTGCGGATGCGCCGTTGCTAGCAGGGGGCGGCGCGCTTGTCCCGGGCGATGCGACGACGATTTCCGGTTCTTTTTGCGACGCCGCGAAGGCGGGCGCTGAACGGGGCTCCAGGCAGTAAAACGCCCCGTCCTCCAGGCGCCGGGCCGACATGGCGCGGAGGAGGACGGGGCCACGCGGTCGCCGCAACATTACGACCGCGTGTCTCGGTAAGGACCTTGCGGGTCCTAGAACTTGACCGCCAGCGAGACGCTGTAGTTGCGGCCCGGGGCGGTGTAGCCGTCGACGATCACCGCCGGCACGGTGGCCGAGGCGGCGGCCGACTGGCCGCGCACGTCAGACCACCACCAGTACTTCTCGTCCGTCAGGTTGAAGACGCCGCCGCGCAGGGTGACCGCGTCGGTGACGTTCCAGTAGGCGGTGACGTCGGCCGTGGTGAAGGCCGGCGGGGCGAAGCAGCCGCCCGTGCAGGTGACGCCCAGGCTGTCGAAGGACTTCTTCTGCACGTGCATGACGCTGAACTGGCCGCCGAAGCGACCAGCCGGATCGCGGTACGACAGGCCGGCCGTGAACTTGGCCGGATCGACCGACTGCAGCGGGGTGCTGACGCCCGCCGTGTTGGTCGAGAAACCGCGAGCGTACGAAGCCGCGCCGATCAGGCGCCAGTTGTCGGCGATGATGACCTCGCCGCGGGCCTCGGCGCCGCTGATCTCGGCCTCGGCCAGGTTGACGAACTGGAACACGGCCGGGTCGGTCGGGCGGAACGAGCCGCTGACCTGCACCTGCTCGATGAAGTCGTCGTACTTGCCCGTGAAGCCGGTGACGCTGATGTTCCAGGTCGGCTGGCGCAGGCGGAAGCCCAGCTCGAAGGTCTGGCTGGTCTCGGGCTTCAGGTCCGGATTTGCGATCGCGGTGTAGAAGCTGGTCGGGTTCGAGAAGCCGTTGTTGACCTGCGAGGGCGCCGGGGCCTTGAAGCCGGTGGCGGCGTTGGCGAACACGCTGATCAGGTCGGTGGCTTGCCACACGGCCGACAGCTTCGGCGAGAAGCGCGAGTCGCTCTGGCCGACTGCGGTGTTGGCGGTGAACAGCGGGTCGTTCTTCGGATCCAGCTTGTAGTAGTCGTAGCGCAGGGCCGGATAGAAGGTGACCGGACCGACCGAGAACTCGTCCTGCACGTAGCCGCCGAACAGGGTGTAGTCGGTGGTCGGGAAGGCGCGGTTGGGGAAGGTCTCGCCGGCCGGCGGCACGGTGCCGTCGCGCAGGCCCTGCTGGCGGGTAAGCGAGGCGTCGGCGCCCCAGACGATGCTGTGGTCCACGCCGCCGAAGCTGGCCTTGCTGGTCAGTTCGACCGCGCCGCCGAACACTTCGTTGTCGAACTTGGCGTCGCGGGTGCGGTCGGCGGCGGTGTAGCGGTCCTCGGCCGAGAACTGCCGGGTGGTGCTGTCCTGGTAGTAGAGGGTGGTGCGGGCGCTCTGGATCAGGCCCTGGCCGCCGGTGAAGGCGTGGGCCAGGCTGACGCGGTCGCGGCGCATCTTGTCGAAGGCGGTCAGGCCGACGACGGCCGTCGAGGCCGGGGTGGCGTTCGGGGCGACATAGGTGATCGCCGACAGCACGTTCCAGTCGATGTCGCGATCCAGGTGGTCGACGGTCAGCGAGAACTTGTTGCGGTCGTCGAGGTTGAACACCAGCTTGCCGAGCACGGCGTTGGAGCTGTTGTCCTCGGGATTGGCGACCGTGCGGCGCACGTCGCGCAGGGCGGCCGTGCCTTGGGTCTCGGTTTCGTGGCCGTCGCGGCGGGTATAGGCCAGAAGGCCTTCCCAGCGGCCGCTGGCGCCTGCGACCAGGGCGCTTTCGCTCCAGCTTTCGTCGGCCGAGCTGTAGCCGACGCGGCCGCGGGCGGCGATCGACTTGCCCTGCAGGACGTCGGACGGATCCTTGGTGAAGAAGCTGACCGAGCCGGCCAGGCCGTCGCTGCCATAGAGGGCCGAGGCCGGGCCGCGCACGATCTCGACCGACTTCAGCACGTCGACGTCGACATAGTCGCCGCGGCCGGCGGCCTGGGCGCCGAAGGCGTAGCCGTCGGGCACGCGCACGCCATCGACCATGATCAGGACGCGGTTGCCCTCCAGGCCGCGAATGGCGAAGCCGGCGTTGCCGTCACGGCCCGTCGAGGCGCCGGCGGCGGTGAAGCGGGACGGGGCGCTGCGCACCGAGACGCCCGGCTCGAAGCGCACCAGATCCTTCACGTCGTTGACCAGGGCGTCCTCGATCTCCTGGCTCGTCGTCACGGTGACGGTGGCGGGGGCGTCGAGCACCGACTTCTCGCTGCGCGTGGCGGTGACCGTGACCTTGTCGACTTCGGCCACGTCGGCCGAGGGCGCGTCGGCCGCGAAGGCCGCCGTGGCGGAGAGCAGGGCGCCGGCCGAGACGGCGGCGAGATAGGCGAGTCTGTTGCGCGACAAAGTTCGAGATCCCCAGTTTTCGGCCTCAGATGCGAATTGTTCGCATTCGTTGGATGGGGAGCTACGACCGTCTGGCGGCTTGGTCAAGTTATTTGCAATTGATTCTTAGATTCATCCGCAATAGGAGCCTCTTCAACGCACCGATCGTCCTGGAAGGGGGATTCCGATGAAGACCATGCTCGCTTCGGCGGCGCTGCTGGCGGGCCTTGGCCTGTCCGGCCTGGCGCACGCCCACTCGCCCTACATGCTGCCCAGCACCTTCGACGTCTCCGACCGCAAGGTCGTGACCGTCCAGGGCTCGTTCACCGAAAGCTTCTTCACGCCGGAAGTGGTGATGAAGTCCGACACCTATGCGGTGGTCGGTCCGGACGGCGTGCGTAAGGCCCTGACCCCGACCTACCTGCGCGAACTGGCCCTGGTCGAGGCCCCGGTCGAGACGGCCGGCACCTACCGCATCACCACCGGCCAGCGCGCCGGCCGCGTCGGCAAGGCCACGCTGGTCAACGGCGAGTGGGAGTTCCTCGAGCCGGGCAAGGCCCCGGCCGGCGCCGAGGTGGTGGACATGCAGAGCATCACCACCGCCGACGTCTACGTGACCCGCGGCGCGCCCAGCACGGCCGCCCTGGCCCCGGTCGGCAAGGGTCTGGAGTTCCAGGCCATCACCCACCCCAGCGACATCACCACCGGCCAGCCGGCCAAGTTCGTGGTGCTGTACGACGGCAAGCCCGTGGCCGGCCAGGAGGTCACCCTGACCGCCGGCGGCGACCGCTACGCCGACGTCAAGGCCGCCCCGGTCACCGTCAAGAGCGACGCCCAGGGCCGCTTCGAGCTGAAGCCCGAGCGTTCGGGCGTCTACCAGGTCCAGGCCCGCTACCGCGTCGCCCCGGCCGCCGCCGGCCAGCCCGGCCAGAGCCACACCTACTCCCTGACCTTCGAATCCCTGCGCTGAGAGCCGACATGATCCGCAACACCCTGATCCTGGCCGCCGTCCTGGCCGCCGTCTCCGCCCCGGCCCTGGCCGCCTCGCACGCCCGCGACACCTTCATCAAGGAGCAGGACGTCAACGGCGACGGGATCGTCACCAAGGAAGAGTTCGTCATCACCCGCGACCAGCTGTTCAAGGCCATCGACGCCGACAAGAACGGCGTGCTGTCCAAGGAAGAGTACGTCGGCGAGTTCAAGGTCCGCCTCGAGAAGCGCCTGGCCGCCTCGACCGAGGCCGCCGAGAAGAAGGAAGAAGAGCGCGTGCGCCAGATGCGCCAGGCCGACGTGCGCTTCGGCGTCCTCGACAGCGACAAGAGCGGGGGCATCACCCCGG
Organism: Caulobacter sp. CCNWLW153; assembly: GCF_036889365.1. Taxonomy (NCBI): domain Bacteria; kingdom Pseudomonadati; phylum Pseudomonadota; class Alphaproteobacteria; order Caulobacterales; family Caulobacteraceae; genus Caulobacter; species Caulobacter sp. CCNWLW153. The sequence goes on along the minus strand of NZ_JBAKFV010000014.1, from coordinate 88,871 downwards.
CCGAGTTCGCCTATTCGGGCTGGCGGATGTTCGTGACCCACGACACCAACAAGGACGGCGTGGTTTCGGCCGCCGACCCGGTGGCCGCGGACACGAACTAGATCCGCCAAACCTCCCCCTTGGGGGGGCGCGCCCTCGGCTTCTTGATCCCCTTCTGGAGCCGAGGGCGCTTGCCCGTCGCCTAGTCTGTCGGTGCGTATACGCGCACCCAGTCCACCAGCAGGCTTTCGGGCAAGGCCGCGTCGTCTACGCCGCGCCGGCCCGTCGTCTCCGCCCACCGCCCGCCGACCGCCAGGTTGAGGATCAGGTGGAAGCGCTCGTCGAAGGGCCGCCCGCCCACCCGGGTGAAATAGGGCTTTCCGTCCAGCAGCCAGGTCAGCTGGCTGGGCGTCCATTCCAGCGCGAACACGTGGAAGGCCGTCAGGTCGCCCAGCGCCGTGTCTGCCGAGTCGCTGCGGTTGGCTTGCAGCGTCGGGCCGTGATGCACCGCGCCCCGCACCCGGTCGCGGCAGGACCGGCAGCGGACCCCCAGGTTCACGGCCTCGGCGATGTCGATCTCGCCCGACAGCGGGTAGGGGCCGTAGTTGTCGTGCTCGGGCAGCATCCAGATCGCCGGCCACAGCCCCTGGCCCAGCGGCAGCTTGGCGCGCACCTCGATGCGGCCGTAGCGGAACGAGGCCAGGCCCTTGGTGCTGACGCCGCCGGAAGCATAGTCGCGGCTCACCCGCGGTCCGCCGTCGCGACGGGCCGGGCCCGATGCGTGCTCCTTGCGGGCGTTCAGCCGCAGCACCCCGCCAGAGACGGTGACATTGGCCGGCGCGTAGCACTGGCGCTCGTCGTTGCCGCCGCCCCAGCAGTCGGTCGCCGCCGTCCACCTGGCCGGGTCCAGGCGATCGCCGTCGAACTCGTCCGACCATATCAGTCGCGGCGCCGCCATGGCCGGGCAGGCGAGGGCGGCCAGCAGCAGAGCCAGGCGCAGGCGCCTCACGGGATCGCCGTGGTCGAGCGGCCGCCGGCCGGCAGGCCCAGGGTCACGCGCCCCTTGGCGGCCTTGGGCAGCACGATCTCGACGTTCGAAACGCCCTTCGGCGCATTGGCGGTCAGGATCCAGCCAGAGCCGTTCGGCGCGACGTCGATGTCGAGGGCGTCGCGCGCCGCCCACCAGTCGCCGAAGGCTCGGGTCGAGCCCATCCAGGCCCGGCCCTTCCAGCGATCGGCCAGGGCTTCCTCGAACTTCAGCTTGTCGCCGACCGTGTTGGGATGGATCAGCACCGTGACCACGCCCCCGTCCCGGGCCACGCGCGTCACCAGGGCGTCGGCCGCGTCGAGCCGCTGCAGCAGGGGCGGGGCCTCCTCGTCCTCGACGGCGACGGGGAACTCGAACACCGGCTGCAAGGCGCCGTCGGCCCGTCCATCTGTCAGCTGGAAGGGCAGGTGGGTCAGCACCGTGTTGGCGGTGATCGACGAGGAGTAACGATAGCCGCTGGCCTGCAGGGCCTGGGGCAGGGTGAACGGATAGGCCAGCCGTCCGGGGCGGAACGAGACGACGTCAGCGCCCGCCAGCCGGTCGAGCAGGAACTTCGAGACCCTGAGCTCGCCCAGGATGGTGGCGTCGCGCACCTTGGTGTCGGTCTCGACGAAGGGGCGGTAGCGGGGATAGCGCTCGCGGCCGCTGCCCAGGTCCATCCGCTCGAACTCGCGCGAGTGGGCGACGGTGTGGCTGCCTACCTCCTGGCCGCGCGCCAGCAGGCCCTTCACGTCGGCCACGGCGGCGTCGTCGAAGAACACCTTGTCGTTGTAGTCCTTCATGTACTTGGTCTGGACGAAGAAGGTCCCGCGGATGTCCCGGGCCTTCAGGGCGTCGGCATAGGCCAGGGCGTTGCGAACCGACGGGCCGTAGTCGACGTCGTGGGTGAACAGGATCGACACCTGCCTGCCGGCCGGGACGGTCGAGACCAGCCAGGGCATCGGCTCGCCGGCCAGGTAGAGGTCGCGCACCCAGCGGAACAGGCTGTCCAGCGATGGCTCGTAACCGTTGACGTAGCGCCGGGCCAGGGTTTCGGCCCGGCCGTTCATGGCGCGCTGGGCCAGCGAGCCGAGGTCGACGCCCAACACGCAGGCCTGGCCGCCCACCCGCCGGCAGGCGGCGGCGACCGAGCCGTCGTCGAAGCGGGCGGCGACCTCCGCCGTTCCGGGCGCGTAGCCGACGCTGGCGACCTTGGCCTCGCCGGTGGACGAGACGACGATCTCGTCGCGCTCGGGCTCGCCGGTGGTCTTCGTCCAGCGCATGCGCAGGCGGGAGGAGGCTTCGGTTCCCCCGCCGACGCCGAACAGTTCGCCAAGCCCGCCGCCGGCCAGGTTGAAGGCCAGCACCGTGCCGCCGCCGCGCACATGCTGGGCCAGGGCCCGCAACTGTTCGGCGCTCAGCACCCGGCCCGAAACGATCGGATAGACCAGCACCACCTTGTGGGTCAGGGCCTTGGCGGGGTCCTGCGTCACCGTGATCGGCACGCCGTGGGCGCGAAAGCCGCGCACCAGGCCCAGCCATCCCGACTGCGGGTCGGTGACCAGGATCGCCAGGCGATGCGGGCCGCCCTTGTCGAACTGCGCGATGCGGGTGCGGGGCGGCTCGACGATCTTGGAAGCCTTGGCCGGGCCGCGCACGCCGGGGAAGACGTGCATCACCGACGGATCGGGCCGCTCGCGCCACAACCACCAGCCGCCGCCCAGCAGCACGGCGAAGACGAGCAGAAGCAGCGGCAGGCGACGGCGGATCATGAGGCCTCCAGTCAAGCGCCGGACATCCAAACCCGAAAACGCCCGATGCGCGAGCCCGTGATTTCGTGATCCGCACGGTTGCGGGCGCGCCGCGAAGCTTTCCCTTCGGCGCGGGGGCTTCTATATGCGGACGCCTCCTGTTTCTCGTTCGCCCCCGGAAAGACGCCCGTTCCATGGCCCGCATCCTGATCACCTCGGCCCTGCCGTACATCAACGGCATCAAGCACCTGGGCAATCTCGCGGGCTCGATGCTGCCGGCCGACGTCTATGCGCGCTTCCAGCGGGCGCGGGGCCACGACACCCTCTACATCTGCGCCACCGACGAGCACGGCACCCCGGCCGAGCTGGCCGCGGCCGCCGCCGGCCAGGACGTCGCCACCTACTGTGAAGAGCAGCACGTGCTGCAGCACGACGTGGGCCGCGCGTTTGGCCTCTCGTGGGACCATTTCGGCCGCTCGTCCTCGCCGCAGAACCATCGCCTGACCCAGCACTTCGCCGAGGTGCTGGAAGCGCAGGGCCTGATCGAGGAGCGGGTCGACCAGATGGTCTACTCGATCGACGACCGCCGCTTCCTGCCCGACCGCTATATCGAGGGCACCTGCCCGCATTGCGGCTTCGAGAAGGCCCGCGGCGACCAGTGCGACAACTGCGGCAACCTGCTGGATCCGACCGACCTGAAGGACCCGTACTCGGTGATCTCGGGCTCGCGGAACCTCGAGGTGCGCGACACCAAGCACCTCTACCTGCTCCAGACCAAGATGGCCGACCGTATCCGCGCCTGGGTCGACAGCCATCCCGACTGGCCGACCCTGGCCAAGTCGATCGCCTACAAGCACCTGGACGAGGGCCTGATCGACCGCGGCATCACCCGCGACCTGGCCTGGGGCGTGCCGGTGACCAAGGACGGCCTGCCGCGCCCGGGCATGGAGGAGAAGGTCTTCTACGTCTGGTTCGACGCCCCGATCGAATACATCGCCGCCACCCAGGAATGGGCCGAGGCCGCGCCGGATCGTGACTGGCGCTCGTGGTGGCGCACCGACGCCGGCGCCGACGACGTCCGCTACGTCCAGTTCATGGGCAAGGACAACGTGGCGTTCCACACCGTCAGCTTCCCGGCCACCATCCTCGGTTCGGAAGAGCCGTGGAAGAGCGTCGACATGCTGAAAGCCTTCAACTGGCTGAACTGGTACGGCGGCAAGTTCTCGACCAGCAGCAAGCGCGGCGTGTTCATGGACGCGGCGCTCGACATCCTGCCGCCGGACCTGTGGCGCTGGTACCTGACCTCGAACTCGCCGGAAGGCAGCGACACGGCCTTCACCTGGGAGCAGTTCGCCAGCGCCGTGAACCGCGACCTGGCCGACGTGCTGGGCAACTTCGTCAACCGCATCCTGAAGTTTACCGAGAGCAAGTTCGACGGCGTCGTGCCGGAGGGCGGCGAGATCGGTCCGCTGGAGGAGAAGCTCTACGCCGACGTCGCCGAGCGCCTGGCTGACCTCGCCGAGCAGATGGACGCCATCGAGATCCGCAAGAGCGCCCAGGCGCTGCGGGCGCTGTGGGTGGTCGGCAACGAGTACCTGCAGGAAGCCGCCCCCTGGACGGCGATCAAGACCGACCGCGACCGCGCCGCCGTGATCGTGCGCACGGCCCTGAACCTGGCGGCGCTCTACGCCCGCATCTCGGCTCCGTTCATCCCGTTCGCCGCCGAGAAGATCGGCGAGGCCTTCGGCCAGGCCTGGCCGCCCGCGTGGCCGACCGCCGACGTCGCCGCCGAACTGTCGACCGTGCCGGCCGGCCAGGCCGTGCGCGCGCCGGAGGTGCTGTTCAAGAAGATCGACGACGACATGATCGCCGAATGGGCCGCGCGGTTCGGCGGGGCGGAGTAAAAGATCCTCCCCCTGAAGGGGGAGGCGGCCTGAAGGACCGGAGGGGGAAGTCCCTGCGGAAACTGGTGAAGTCGTAGGCGTGGGAGGTTACATCCCCCTCCGTCGGCTTCGCCGACACTTCCCCCTCCAGGGGGAGGATCTGAAACCGCTTCCCCTTCACCGCACACCGCTCTACGAGCGGGCCATGCCGCTCGTCGCCCGTCTCAGCCTGTTCTACGTGGCCATCTACCTGGTCATCGGGGTGAGCCTGCCGTACGTGGCCACCTTCCTGCGGGCGAGGGGGCTTTCCGGCGCCGAGATCGGCGCCGTGCTGGCCGCGCCGCTGCTGCTGAAGCCCTTCACCGGCGCGGCGCTGGCCGTGTGGGCCGACGGCTTCAGGCTGCGCCGCTCGCCGATGATCCTGCTGGCGATCGCCGCCGCCTGCGCCTACCTCGCCATGCTGGTCGCGCCGGGCTTCTGGGGCCTTTTGGTCTGCTGGCTGCTGGGCGCGACCCTGTTCTCGACCATCTCGCCGCTGATCGACGTCGTCACCCTGCGCCGCGCGCGGACGGAGGGCTTCAACTACGGCCTGCCGCGCGGCTCCGGCTCCAGCGCCTTCATCGCCGCCAACCTGGCCATGGGCCTGGTGCTGACCTGGATGGGGGCAGAGGTCATCGTCGTCTGGATCACCGTGGCGGCGCTGCTGACGGCCTTCGCCGCCTTCGCCCTGGTGCCGGCCGAGCGGGTCCACGACGAGGGCGAGGCCCCCGCCAAGCGGGATCGCTGGAAGGGCCTGGGCAGCCTGCTGACCGATCGGGTGTTCGTGCTGGCGGTGGTCACCGCCGGCCTGATCCAGGGGGCGCACGGCTTCTACTACAGCTTCTCGACCATCCTCTGGCGCAGGCAGGAGATCCCCGAGCCGATGATCGGCGTCCTGTGGGGCGTCGGCGTGGCCGCCGAGGTGGGGTTCATGTGGTTCCTGGAGCCCTGGCGACGCCGCGTCGGCCCCGGCCGGCTGCTGGCCATGGGCGCGGGCGCGGCGGTGATCCGCTGGACCGCCTACGCCTTCGCCCCGCCGCTATGGGCGCTGTTTCCGCTGCAGATGCTGCACGCCTTCACCTTCGCCGCCAGCTTCCTGGCCTCGCTGCAGTTGATCGAGCGCCTGACGCCGCCCAAGAGCGCCTCGGCCGCCCAAGCGCTCAACTCGGCGGTGTCGCAGGGCTTCACCCTGGGCCTGGCGACGCTGGCCTCCGGTCCGCTGTTCGACGCCCTGGGCGTGAAGGGCTACTGGGCGATGGCGGCGCTGGGCGCGGCGGGACTGGTCGGCGCGCTGGTGTTGGGGCGGAGTGCGCGGGTGAAGGCGGGGGCGTAGGTTCAGCCCTACAACTCCCGTCATTCCCGCCCTTGTGGCGGGAACCCCTGGTTCCGTTCGCACGTGAAGCGCTAGCGGACTGCTTGGCAGTCCGCCCCGACTGCCCTTGCGGCTGCCAGAGAGGCTCCCGCCACAAGGGCGGGAATGACGGGAAGAAGGGGAGGGGCGAACCCTCCCGCTCTAGATCTCGTACGAGATTTCTTCGCCTTCCAGCCAGGCCACGATCTGCTCGGCGGCGGCCACCGGGTCGACCTTGGTGGTGTCGATGACCAGTTCGGCCGCCTCGGGCGCCTCGTAGGGGCTGTCAATGCCGGTGAAGTTCTTCAGCTGGCCCGAGCGCGCCTTCTTGTAGAGACCCTTGACGTCGCGGCTCTCGGCCACGGCCAGGGGGGTGTCGACGAACACCTCGACGAACTCGCCCTCGGCCAGGATCTCGCGCGCCAGCTGGCGCTCGGCCCGGAACGGCGAGATGAAGGCGGTCAGCACGATCAGGCCGGCGTCGACCATCAGCTTGGCCACCTCGGCCACGCGGCGGATGTTCTCGACGCGGTCCTCCTCGGTGAAGCCGAGGTCCTTGTTGAGCCCGTGGCGGACGTTGTCGCCGTCCAGCAGGTAGGTGTGTCGGCCCAGCGCGTGCAGGCGCTTTTCCACCAGGTTGGCGATGGTCGACTTGCCCGCGCCCGACAGGCCGGTCAGCCACACGACGCGGCCGCGCTGGCTCTTCAGGGCCGCTCGCGAGGCCTTGGAGACGTCGGTGTGCTGCCAGTGGATGTTGTCGGCCCGGCGCAGGGCGAAGTTCAGCAGGCCCGCGCCGACGGTTCGGTTGCTGATCCGGTCGATCAGGATGAAGCCGCCCAGGTCGCGATTGTCGGCATAGGCCTCGAACGGAATGGCCTGGTCGAGCGAGATGTTGACGTGGGCGATCTCGTTGAGCTCCAGCCGCTTGGCGGCGGTGTGCTCCAGCGTGTTGACGTTCACCCGGTGCTTGATCTCGGTGACGCTGGCGCCCACGAGGCGCGCGCCGATCTTCAGCAGATAGGAGCGACCCGGCGGGAGGGGCTCGTCGTCCATCCAGACGAGCGTCGCCTCGAACTGGCCGGCGACGGCCGAGGGCGAGTCAGCGGCGACCAGAACGTCGCCACGGCTGACGTCGACTTCATCGGCCAGGGTGATGGTCACCGACTGGCCGGCCACGGCCTGGTCCAGGTCGCCCGGCAGGGTGACGATGCGCGACACCCGGCTTTCGCGGCCCGACGGCAGCACCTTGACCCGGTCGCCCGGCCTCACCACGCCCGAGGCCAGCTGGCCCGAGAAGCCGCGGAAGTCGAGATTGGGGCGGTTGACCCACTGCACCGGCATGCGGAACGGCTGGGCCTGCAGGCTGTCCTCGACCTCGACGCTCTCCAGCCAGTCCATCAGGATCGGGCCGTCGAACCACGCGGTGTGCTCGCTGCGCACGGCGATGTTGTCGCCGCCCAGGCCCGAGATCGGGATCGGGGTGAAGACGGAAAGGCCGATCTTCTCGGCGAAGGCGCGGTAGTCGGCGACGATGGCGTCGAAGGTCGCCCGGTCCCAGCCGACCAGGTCCATCTTGTTGACCGCCAGCACCACGTTGCGGATGCCGAGCAGGGACACGAGGTAGGAGTGGCGACGGGTCTGGGTCAGCACGCCCTTGCGCGCGTCGATCAGGATCACGGCCGCGTCGGCGGTCGAGGCCCCGGTGACCATGTTGCGCGTATATTGCTCGTGGCCGGGGGTGTCGGCGACGATGAACTTGCGCTTGTCGGTCGAGAAGAACCGGTAGGCGACGTCGATGGTGATGCCCTGCTCGCGCTCGGCGGCCAGGCCGTCGACCAGCAAAGCAAAGTCGATCGCCCCGCCTTGCGTGCCCACACGCTTGGAGTCGGCCTCGAGGGCGGCCATCTGGTCCTCGAAGATCATCTTGCTGTCGTAGAGCAGCCGGCCGATCAGGGTGGACTTGCCGTCGTCGACGCTGCCGCAGGTGATGAAGCGCAGCAGCGACTTGTTCTGGTGGGCCTCGAGATAGGCCTCGATGTCTTCGGCGATGAGGGCGGACTGGTGAGCCATCAGAAGTAGCCCTCCTGCTTCTTCTTCTCCATCGAGGCGGACTGGTCGTGGTCGATGACCCGCCCCTGGCGCTCGCTGGTGGTGGTCAGGAGCATCTCCTGGATGATCTCGGGCAGGGTCGAGGCGGTGCTCTCGACGGCGCCGGTCAGCGGGTAGCAGCCCAGGGTGCGGAAGCGCACGCTCCTGATCTGCGGCTCCTCGCCCTCGCGCAGGCGGAAGCGCTCGTCGTCGACCATGATCAGCGCCCCGTCGCGCTCGACCACCGGCCGCGGGGCCGAGAAGTAGAGCGGCACGATCGGGATGTTCTCCAGGTGGATGTATTGCCAGACGTCCAGCTCGGTCCAGTTGGAGATCGGGAAGACGCGCAGGGATTCGCCCGGGTGCTTGCGGGTGTTGTAGAGCTTCCACAGCTCGGGGCGCTGGTTCTTGGGATCCCAGCGCTGCTCGGCCGAGCGGAAGCTGAACACGCGCTCCTTGGCGCGGCTCTTTTCCTCGTCGCGGCGGGCGCCGCCGAAGGCCGCGTCGAAGCCGTACTTGGCCAGGGCCTGCTTGAGGCCTTCGGTCTTCCAGAGATCGGTGTGCAGGGCGCTGCCGTGGTCGAACGGGTTGATGCCGCGCGCCTCGGCCTCGGGGTTCTTGTGGACGAGCAGGTCGAAACCCAGCTGCTCGGCGATCTTGTCGCGCAGCTCGTACATCGCCTTGAACTTCCAGGTCGTATCGACGTGCAGCAGCGGGAAGGGCGGCTTGGACGGATAGAACGCCTTGGCGGCCAGGTGCAGCATCACCGCGCTGTCCTTGCCGATCGAATACAGCATGACCGGGTTTTCGCACTCGGCCGCGACCTCGCGCATGATGTGGATGCTCTCGGCTTCCAGGCGCTGCAGGTGGGTGAGGCGAGCGGGGGTGATCAGCGGCATCGGCGGCTCGGAAGCGACGGCGGGCGCCTGGGGTGCAAGCTGGGTAAGGGCCAAGACGGTCGTCCGCAAACAGAAAGACTTCGCCCGCGCCGAGCGGCGAGAGGGAAGCACCGGGGGAGCCTGCGACCTAGGTCTCCGGGGGCCTGGGAGCAAGGCGCAGAAATCTAGGGTCGCTGTCAGCTTGTGTGGGCGCCGTTGCGTCAACATGACCAAAAGTTCATTCGAGCATGGCCATGGATTGCGGCATAACGGCGCTATCGGATCGACGGGTAAGCCGATGTCATTCTTGTCAGAACTCCTCGCGGCGATCGTGCTGTGGCTCTCGGCCACGGCCCTGTGCCAGTTCGGCGTGGTGATCGAGGAAAAGATCATCAAGCCGAAGGTCGAGCGCACCGTCGCGCGGTCGCCGCGCGAGGCCGCGCGCCTCGAAACCGCGCCCAAGATCATCTGCCCCGAGCAGGCTGCGCGCCTCGCCCGCGCCTGATCCGTCCGCCCCGGGATCGTCGGGGCGACACCTCCCAGAATCGCGCAACACTCGGTCCGCTTTGGGGAAAACCGCGTCAACCGGCTATGCGCGGGCGCCTTTCGCGGCTAGGTTTACTCGCCTGCGCGATGAAGGGGCTTGCGCGCTGCGTCGCTGTGAGAGGCCCCCTCGTCGTTCGCCTTGGGACAGTGGCTGCGTATGAAGCCTAAGAAGCGCCGACCGCTCGACTTTTCCACCCTGCCGGTGGAGACGCCCCGCGATGATGCGGCGCCTGCTTCTGGCCTGCCCGAGTCGGACCCGTCGATCTTCGCCGCCGCCGAGCCCGATCCCGACGCGCCGATCAGCGAGCCGGACAACGATCTCGACATCGCCGACCTGCCGGAGGCGGGTTTCCTCGCCGCGCCGCCGCGCGGCGCGCGTCCGCCGTCCTATCAGCCGCCGGAGCCGCAAGCCGAGCCCGCGCCAGAGCCCCTGACCTCGGCGATGGCGCCCGAACCCGCGCCTCAGCCGGAACTCGAGCCTGAAGCGCCGCCGCCCGCCGAGCCCGCCGCCGATACGTTGGAGCCGGTGCTGCGCGAGGATCGCTCGTCGGCGCGTCGCTCGTTCTTCCGCAGTTCGCCGCCGCCCGAGCCGGCCGTACCTGAACCGGTCTCGCCGCCGGAACCCGAACCCGCGGCCGAGGCGCCGCCGCCCGCGCCCGAATCCATGCCCGAATTCGCCCCGCCGCCGGAACCGCGAGCGCGCCGCACGCGCACGGCCGAGCGCGCGCCTGCCGACGACCTGTCGCCGCTGCCGACCTTCCTGACCGCGCCCGCCGCGGCCCAGCCGCCGGCTCCGCGTCCCGAGCCGGAACCGCCCGCCCGGTCGGAACCGGCCGCGCGTCCGCCCGCCGCCGAACGCCCGGTGCACGCGCTGTCTGAAAAGGCCGAACGCAAGCCGATGCCGGGCGGCGTCTACTGGAGCCTGGCCGTCTGCGTCGCCGCCCTCTGGGCCGTCGCGCCGGTGATGTTCGCCCTTGGTTATGGTCCCTCGCTGCCGTTGCCGGTCACCATGGCGGTGTTCGCCGCCCTGGCCGCGGGGCCTGCCGCCTTCATCCTGCTGGCCGCCTACATGCTGCGCCAGGCCATGGGCGTGTCGGCCGAGTTGCGTCGCACGCGCCAGCTGACCGACCAGTTGCTCACGCCCGCGACCCTGGCCGCCGCCGGGGCGACCGGCGTGGTCGACGCCCTCAGCGGCCAGATCGACGCGGCCACCAGCGCCGCCGACGCCGCCCGCGAGCGCATCATCACCCTGCGCCAGGCCTTGGCTGAAGAGACCGCCCGCCTGGTCGAGGCCGCCGATTCGTCCAGCCGCATGGCCAGGCAGCTGGCCGAGGGCCTGGGCCATGAGCGCGCCGCCATGCAGACGCTGTCGACCGCCCTCGACACCCAGTCGACCGCCGTGGTCGACGCCATCGGCAGCCAGGCGCGCATGGTCGCCGAGGCCTCAGACCTGGCCGAAACCCAGCTGCGCGAAGCCGAGGCCGCCTTGGCCGCCCGCGCCGCCGACCTGGCGGCGGCCGCCGCCGAGGCGTCCGACGCCGCCCGCATCGGGGCCGAGGACCTGTCGCGTCAGATCGCCCGCCTTGAGACCGCCGGCCAGGGCGTCGGCGACCAGATCGGCAGCGTCGAGCGCAGCCTGGCCTCGCAGCGCGCCGCCCTGGTGGCCGCCGCCCAGGCCCTGCGCGCCGACCAGGAGGATTTCTCCTCCGAGACCGAGACCCGCACCGCCCAGCTCACCGAGTTCGTGGCCTACACCCGCGTCGGCGCCTCCGAGCTCGGCGACATCGCCGCCATGGGCGCCGAGGTGCTGCGCGGCCTGATCGTCTCGTCCGGCGACCAGCTGCGCGAGATGGCCGAGGCCGCCCGCGCCGAGCGCGAGGCCCTGGCCGCCGAGACGCAGGCCGCCCTGGCCCGCCTGGAAGCCGCCGCCGCCGACCGCCGCGGCGACCTCGAGGGCGAGCTGACCCGCGCCATGAACGCCATCACCGACGCCGCCCAGCGGGCCGGGGAGGGCGTCGAATTGCGCGTCGAGACCGCGCGCGGCCGCGTCGACCAGCTGAACGAGATCGCCTTCTCGGCCGGCCAGAAGGCCGACGCCGTGTTCGAGTCGCGTATGCAGGAAGCTCGCGACCTGATCGAGAACGCGGCCCAGGTGGTCGAGCAGGCCGGCGCCCGCACCGCCCAGAAGCTGGCTGAGAGCGTCGAGACCGCCCGCACCGCCATCGCCGAGATGGAGCGCCTGCTGGTCGAGGCCGGCCAGAGCAGCGCGGCCCTGCCGGGCGAGGCCCTGGCCCGCGCCGCCGAGGTCCGCGCCCAGATCGAGAAGGGCATCGACGACCTGCGCGCCGCCGCCCGCCGCACCGCCGAGGAGACGGCGGCCATCGACCAGGCCTTCCAGGACCGCGTGCGCCGCAACTACGAGATGCTGAGCGAGGCGGTGACGCAGATGAACGCGGCCGCCGCCCAGACGCCGTCCTTCGCCGCGCCGAGCCGTGGCGCGGCGGCCCTGGTGCGTCCGCCCCAGCCGGCCCCGCAGCCCGCGCCGCAACCGGCCCCGCCGCCTCAGCAGCGCCAGGCCCCGCCGCCGCCTCCGCCGGTCCAGCCCGCGCCGCAGCCGCCGCGCGCCCAGACCCCGCCGCCGGCCTATCCCAACGACGACTTCGCGCCGCTGGAGCCGCCGCCGCGCCAGCGCCTGAAGCTGACCCCGACGGCCACCGACGACGAGTTCCGCACCATGTTCGACGCCGCTGGCGGCCGCGGCGCGGCGCCGGCTCCGCCCGAGCCCGCCCAGGACGAGGGCGGCTGGAGCTGGAAGAACCTGCTGGGCGACATGCAGGGCAGCTCGCCGGGCGACGCGGCCCTGGGCGAGAAGCTGGCCGGCGAAATCCTGGCCATGGGCATCGACCCATCGGCCCTACTGCCGCGCGGCCGCATCGACGAGATCGCCGCCGCGATCCAGACCCACGACGACAACGGCGCCCGCGAGGTGGTCAAGAAGCTGGCTCCGGCCGCGATCCGCCGCCTGGTCCGCCGCCTGTTCTCGGACGCCACGCTGAAGGCCAACGCCGAGCGCTTCGTGCGCCGCTACGCCGGCATGGTGAGCGAAGCCGCCCAGCAGGACCGCGAGGGCTTCCTCGTGGCCGCGCTGCTGGCCTCGGAAGCCGGCCGCGCCTACCTGCTGCTCGACGCGGCGGCCAGCGACCTGGCCTGATCTCGTGCTGAAGCGCGCCTTCGACTTCGCCGCCGCGGCGGCGGGCCTTGCCGCGCTGGCCCTGCCGCTGGCCGTCGTGGCCGTGCTGGTGCGGGCCACCTCGCCCGGCCCGGCGGTCTACTGGTCGCAGCGGGTGGGGCGGGGCAACCGCCTGTTTCCGATGCCCAAGTTCCGCACCATGCGGATCGACACGCCCGAGGTCGCCACCCACCTGCTGGACGACCCGCACCGCTGGCTGACGCCGGTGGGGCCGTTCCTGCGCAAGACCAGCCTCGACGAGCTGCCGCAGCTGTGGAGCGTGCTGGTCGGCCACATGAGCCTGGTCGGTCCTCGCCCGGCGCTGTTCAACCAGGACGACCTGGTCGCCGCCCGCACCGCCGCCGGCGTCCACGCCCTGCGCCCCGGCGTCACCGGCTGGGCCCAGATCAACGGCCGCGACGAACTGGCCATTCCCGAGAAGGTGGCGCTGGACGCCGACTACCTGGCCCGCGCCTCGTTCCTGTTCGACCTGAAGATCCTGCTGGGCACCGTCGCGCCGGTGGTGCTGGGCAGGGGCGTGCGGGCCTAGTTTCGGAACGGCGCCGTGTACGGAGCGTTGGCTCCGGTGCATCAACACGGAGACACGCCATGAAGCGGATTGCCCTGACCGCCGTCGCCTTCGCCCTCGTCGGCGGCCCGGCTTTCGCCCAATCGACCATCGCCCGAGACGAGACGCTGAGCGCCAAGGGCAGCTTCACCGTCGGCCAGATCGAGGACGCCGACGTCATCGACTCGGCCAACCGCAAGGCCGGCGAGGTCGAGCACGTGTTGCTGGACGCGGCCGGAAAGCCCACCGCCGTGGTCATCGAGATCGACCGCGTCGGTCCCGACAAGAAGGTCGTGGTGGCCCTGGCCGACGTGTCGGTCGCGCCCGAGCCGGGCGATCCGAACGACTATCTGGTGCGCACCAAGCTGACCAAGGACCAGCTGGCCAACCTGCCGGACTGGAAGCCGTAAGCTTCTCTCTTCCTGTCGTTCCCGCCCCTGTGGCGGGAACCCCTCTGAAAGTCGCAAGGGCGAGAGGGGCGGCGTGCCGAGCACGCCGCTTGCGTCTCACCTGCCAGCGGAACCAGGGTTTCCCGCCACAGGGGCGGGAATGACGGGAGTATAGTTTAGCTCAGCTCCCCATACGCCTTCTCGACCGCCGCCACGAACCGCGCGTCGCCCGCCAGTTCGGCCGGGAACACCGCCTTGACCGCCAGGAACGCCGCGACGTCGCCCTTGGCGTCGCCGGGCAGGGCCTGGACGACGGCCAGCAGGCGGTCGGCCAGCGGGTCGGTGACGGCTGCGCCCTCGGCGGCGCGCGTCTTCAGGAAATGGAACCAGGCGGCGATCGGCACGGCCAGGCGCTCGACGCTCCGGCCGGAGTCCAGCGCGTCCTTCACCGTGCCCAAGATGCGGAACGGCAGCTTCTGCGAGCCGTCCCAGGCGATCTGGCTGAGGAAGTGGCGGATCTCGGGGTTGCGGAAGCGATCGAGGATGGCCTCGGCGTAGGCGGCGAGGTCCAGCCCGCGCGGCGCGGTCAGGGTCGGGATGATGTCCTGCACCATCAGGTCGCGGGCCAGCGCCTCGAGGGCCGGATCGCCCACCGCCTCGAACACCGTCTCGTGCCCCTTCAACAGGCCGGCATAGGCCAGGGTCGAGTGCACGCCGTTCAACAGGCGCAGCTTGGCCCGCTCGAAGCCGCGTACGTCGTCGGTCAGGGTGACGCCCACGGAAGCGAGATCGGGGGCGCCGTCGCCCAGCACGTCCTCGACCACCCACTGGGTGAAGGCCTCGCGCTGGATCGGCCAGGCGTCGGCCAGCCCCGTCGCGGCCTGCACGCGCGCGCGCAAGGCGTCGTCGGTGGCGGGCGTGATGCTGTCGACCATGGTGCGCGGGAAGGCGGCGTTGGCCTCGATCCAGGAAGCCAGGGCCGGATCCACGGCCTGCGCGAAGGCCACCGTGGCCGCCTTCAGTCGCCAGCCGTTGTCGGCGAGGTTGTCGCAGGCCACCACGGCGTAGGGGGGCAGGCCCGCGGCGAAGCGGCGGCGCAGGCCTTCGACGATGTAGCCCACGGCGCTGACCGGCCGGCCGGGCTCGGCCAGGTCGTGAACGATGTCGGGGTGGGCGGTGTCCAGCTTGCCCTCGCCGGTCAGGGTGTAGCCCTTCTCGGTGACGGTCAGGGTGACGACGCGGGTCTGCGGCGCGGCCAGGCGCGCGAACACGGCTTCCGGGTCCTCCGGCGCGACCAGCACCTCCAGGATCGAGCCGATGACCCGGAAGCTGGTTTCATGATCCAGCTGGGCCAGGGTGTAGAGGCCGTCCTGCGGCGAGAGGGCGTCGCGCACGCCGGGGCTTTTCAGCGAGACGGCGCAGATCCCCCAGCGCGGGTCGCGAGCCAGCAACTGGTCGAAATAGAAGGCCTGGTGGGCGCGGTGGAAGGCCCCGGGACCGAAATGGACGACGCCGATCTCCACCTTGTCGCGCGCATAGGCCGGCAGGGCCACGCCGGGCAGGGCGGCGGGGAAGCTGGTGGCCGATAGGCGCAGGGCCTGGCTGGCGGCGGTGTCGGTGGTCACGGGGGCGCCTCGGTAATGATCCGGCGGGTCTTGAAGCCCGCCCGAGCGCCTAGATGAGCCAGGAAGACACCGGTGGCAATGGTGGTTTCGCAAAGACTTTCCGCTACGGCGCCCGATGGTTGGCGAAACGCGCGGGGCGTTATAATTTTCACATAAAACCGATGCGTGCATCGCCACCCTGGCCGGGTAGGGGAAGAGCATGCGTACGATTCTGACGATTTTGGCGTTGCTGGCTTTGGGCGCCTGCGGCCGGGTGCAGGCCGACACGCCCGCCGCCCAACGCCAGGCGGTGACCAGGGCCTGCCTGGACGGCGAGTTGCAGGCCTTCGGGCTGAAGCTCGACCGCGTGGGCTGCGCCTGTGCGTCAAACGTCCTGCAGGCCCAGCTGTCGCCCAAGGCGATGACGGCGCTGGAGGACTATGCGCGCGGTCGCGAGAAGGGTTTCGACGCGGCCCGGGCCGGGCTGAGCGGCGACGAGAAGCTGAT
The DNA here is from genome assembly GCF_036889365.1 of Caulobacter sp. CCNWLW153. Classification (NCBI taxonomy): domain Bacteria; kingdom Pseudomonadati; phylum Pseudomonadota; class Alphaproteobacteria; order Caulobacterales; family Caulobacteraceae; genus Caulobacter; species Caulobacter sp. CCNWLW153. Next base: position 73,032 of record NZ_JBAKFV010000014.1, on the reverse strand, counting down.
GCTGGACCCCGAGCGTCCGGCCGGTGCGCCTGACCTTCGCAAGGTGGCGGCCGACTGCCTCTGATCGAGCGATCAGGGCCAACCAGACAACAGAGTGGGGAGACGATGCAGACCAAGCGCTACTTCGCCAGCCGGCGGGACTTCCTGGCCGCGGGCGGCTTCCTGGCGGCCAGCGCCGCCCTGGCGCCTGTCGCGGCCTACGCCCGCGATCCGCGCGTGGGAGCCTTGCCGCCGACGCCCGCCCCCGGTGGTCCGCCAGAGGCCCGCTGGGCGCAGCTGTCCAAGGCGCTTTCGGGTCGTCTGCTGCGCCTGGGCGACGCCGACTACCAGGTGATCGCCCTGCCCAACAACCTGCGCTACGCCCACACCCTGCCTCAGGGCGTGGCCCGCTGCGCCTCGGCCGACGAGGTCGGCTTCGCCGTCCGCTGGGCGCGCGAGAACGACATCCGGCCGATCATCCGCGGCGGCGGCCATTCCTATGCCGGCTATTCGGTCACCGACGGCCTGCTGATCGAGACCAGTCTGATCAACTACGCCCGCTACGACAGGACGACCGGGGTCGCCCGGTTCGGGGCCGGGGCGCGCAACCGCGACCTCTATCGCCTGCTGCGCGCCGAGGACCGCGCGGTGACCCATGGGCGCTGTCCGTCGGTGGGCGCGGCCGGCTTCCTGCTGGGCGGCGGCATCGGCTTCAACATGCGCGCCCACGGCATGGCTTGCGACCAGTTGGTCGAGAGTAAGATCGTGCTGGCCGACGGCGCCCAGCGCCGGCTCCTGGCCAAGGCCCCCGACCCCCGCGACGCCGACCTGTTCTGGGCTTGCCAGGGCGGCGGCGGCGGTAATTTCGGCGTCAGCACCGAGTTCGCCCTCCAGACCTTCGACGTGAAGGGCAAGGTCGTCACCGTCTTCGACCTTTCCTGGAGCCGCACGCCGGAGATCCGTCCCAGCGTCTCGGTCGAGGCGCTGGGCGCCATGCTGATGGAGGTGCTGAACGCCGCGCCCGGCAAGCTGGGCTCGCGGGTGTCGTTCGGGGCGATCACGCCGCTGCAGTACAAGGCCGGCTACGACGTGCCGATCAGCGTGCTGGGCCAGTACGCCGGCCCGCGCGACGAGCTGCTGAAGATCCTCAAGCCCGTGCTCGACGTGGCTGCGCCGACCGGCGGGGCCGGCATCAACGAGCTGCCCTACTGGGCCGCGCAGGACTTCCTGCACGAGGACGGCTTCGCCACCTTCTACCAGGAGCGCTCGGCCTTCGTCAGGAATCCGAAGTTCGGCGTGGAGGACCTGGCGCTGGGCTTCAGGCATCTGCGCCAGTGGCCCGGCGTCAACGGCTACTGCGACCTGCGGTTCTTCCAGACCGGCGGGGCGATCAATACGCCCAAGCCGACCGACACCGCCTTCGTCCACCGCGACAGCCATTGGCTGATGGTGGTGGGCCTCTACTGGAGCGAGGGCGACAGCCACAACAAGATCCTGCTCGACGCCAACCGCGTCTGGCAGGACGAGTTCTACACGGCCATGTGGCCGCGCGCCGGCGGCGGGGCCTACCAGAACTTCGCCGACCCCTCGCTGTCGCACGATCCCAAGAGGGCCGACTACTTCGCCACGGCCTATTACGGCGAGAACCTCGGCAGGCTGAAGGCCATCAAGGCCAAAGCCGACCCCGACCGGGTGTTCAACTTCAACCAGGCGATCCCGCGGCCGTAGGGAGGCGGCCGCTCAGGCTGCGTCCAGGCCGATGTCGAGCACCGGGGCCGAGTGGGTGAGGGCGCCGACGCTGATCACGTCGACGCCGGTCTGCGCGATCGCGCGGACGGTCGTCAGGTTGACCCCGCCCGAGGCCTCGAGCACCGCCCGGCCCTTGGCCAGCGACACGGCGGTCTTCAGGTCGTCCAGGCTGAAGTTGTCGAGCATGACCACGTCGGGACCGTGCTTCAGGGCGTCTTCCAGCTGGTCCAGGCCGTCGACCTCGACCTCGACCTTGACCAGGTGGCCGGCGAAGGCGCGGGCCCGGCGGACGGCCTCGCCCACCCCGCCGCAGGCGGCCACGTGGTTGTCCTTGATCAGGATCGCGTCGTCGAGGCCGAAGCGGTGGTTGACGCCGCCGCCGCAGCGCACGGCGTACTTCTCCAGCGCCCGCAGGCCAGGCGTGGTCTTGCGGGTGTCGACGATGGTCGCGCCCGTGCCCTCGACGAGGCGCACATAGGCCCGCGTCAGGGTGGCGATGCCCGACAGGCGGCCCAGCAGGTTCAGGCCCGTGCGTTCGGCGGCCAGCACGGCGCGGGCGTTGCCCTCGGCGCGGGCCAGCACGGTTCCCGGCGCGGCGTCGGCGCCGTCGGGCGTGACCACCTCGAAGGTCGCGGTCGGGTCGAGGGCGGCCAGCGACAGGCGGGCGCACGACAGGCCCGCGACCCGGCCGTCCTGGCGGCTGGCGAACACCACCGAAAGTCGGGCGTCGGGATCGATGCAGGCCAGGCCCGTGATGTCGCCGGCCCGGCCCAGATCCTCGGCCAGGGATAGATCGACGATGGGGCGGATCAGGAGGTCGGGCAGCGGCTCGATACGGGGAGGGACGGTCAAAATACGCTCTTCAGGGCAATGTCGGCGTCGGGAGCGAACAGCGGCGAGACGCTGTCGTCGGGGCTAAGGATCTGGCGCTCGGTCCACTCGCCCTCGAACGGACGGCGGAAGACGTGAAACTGGGCGTGCCTGACGTCGATCACCCAGTATTCGGCGATCCCGGCGGCGGCGTAGGCGCGGCTCTTGGAGCCGAGGTCGCGCTTGAGGGTGGCCAGCGAAGACTCGATGACCAGGAACACCTGATCGGCGCGCATGAAGAAGCCTTCGGCGTCGCGGGCGATCACCGCGCCGTCCGGGTCGAAGGCCGAGATATCGGAAACGCGGACCGTACCGCCGTTGAGCACTTCGTAGCGGTCGGTCAGGCCCAACCGCGAGAGGGCCAGGTTCAGCGCGAGCGACAGACGGGCGGCGGTCCGCGCATGGGGCAGCGATTCCGACGACATCCGCACCAGCCTTCCGTCTTCGAGTTCCACGCGGGTGGCGTCGTCGCGATCGAAAATTCCGGCCCGGAGCATGGTCTCCAGGTCGTCGACGGTCAGCAGGAACTCGGTCACGCCCTGCTCGGCGAAGCCTTCGGCCGCGCCGTCGAAAGGGCTGTCAGATGGACCGAGGTTGGTGCTCATGGTCGCGTCTCCGTTCCCCTTACGTACCACTACTCGGCGGCGTGGCGCAAACCGGCCTGGACGGGGTCGAGGGTGACGAAGGTGCGGGCGGGGACAGCCTTTTCGGGGAAGTCAGACCGATAGTGACCGCCCCGGCTTTCCTGGCGGGCCAGGGCGGCGTCGACGATCAGGCGGGCGGCGACCAGGGGCGGGCAGGGGCCGTGAGCCGCTTCCAGAACGGCGATCTCGGCCTGCAGGCAGGCCAGGCCCGCCGCGTCGCGGATGACGCCGGCGTCGCGGCTCATGGCTTTGCGCAGGGCCTGGAACGCCTCGTCCGGCAGGTCAGGCAGCGGCGCGAGAGAGACGGTCTCGCCGCCGGCCTCGCCCTCGAGCGCGGCCGCGCGGCCGGCGCGGGCCCCGAACACGGCCGCTTCCAGCAGGCTGTTGGAGGCCAGGCGGTTGGCGCCCTGCACGCCGGTGGAGGCGCATTCGCCGGCGGCGTAGAGGCCAGGCAGGCTGGCGCGGCCGTCCAGGTCCGTGGCTACGCCGCCCATGTGGTAGTGCACGGCGGGCACGACGGGGATCATCTCGCGGCGGGGGTCGATCCCGGCGCTCTGGCAGGCCTCGAACACGGCCGGGAACTCGTGGGGGAAATGGCCGCCCACCGCCGTCGTGGCGTCGAGGAACGCGCCCCGGCCGGCGGCGCGCTCGGCATGGATGGCGCGGGCCACCACGTCGCGGGGCGCCAGTTCCTTGGCCGGGTGATAGTCGGCCATGAAGGCGCGGCCATCCGTATTGCGCAGGATCGAGCCTTCGCCGCGCAGGGCTTCGGTGGCCAGGGGCGCGGGATCGCGGCCGATGTCGATCGCGGTGGGGTGGAACTGCACGAACTCGGGATCGGCGATCTCGGCACCGGCCAGGGCGGCCAGGCCCAGGCCCTCGCCGCGCACCTGGGCGGGCGTGGTGGTCACCGCATAGAGGCCGCCGACACCGCCGGTGGCCAGGATCACCGCATGGCCGCGGATCTCGACCAGGGCGCCGTCGATCTCGGCGAGTACGCCGACCACACGGCCGGTGTCGTCCTGGAGCAGGCGGCGGGCGCGGGCGTTCTCGCGCACATCGATGGTCGGCGTCGTGCGCACCGTGGCGATAACGGCGGCCATGATCGCCGCGCCGGCCCCGTCGCCGCCCACGCGGGCGACGCGGGCCTTGGAGTGGGCGGCTTCGAGGCTGAGCACGAAGTCGCCGTCCGGCTTGCGGTCGAACGGCGCGCCGATGGCGGCCAGGGCGCGGACGGCGGCGGGGCCTTCGCGGGTCAGCAGCGCCACGGCGTCGCCGTCGCAGAGGCCGGCGCCGGCGGCGATGGTGTCGGCCGCGTGCAGCGACGGGGTGTCGTCGCCGGCCAGGGCCGCGGCCAGCCCGCCCTGCGCCCAGGCGCTGGAGCAGCCGGTCGCCAGCGGCGTCGGCGACAGCACCAGCGCCGTCCTGGCCGCGAGCGCCGCGCTTAGGCCGGCCAGGCCGGCGCCGAGGATCACGGGGCCGTCGAAGGTGATGCGTGCGGCCATCTCATACTCCACTCCCTTTCCCCTTGATGGGGGAAAGGGCCGGGGATGGGGGTGAACACGGCGGTTCGGCCATCCGAGAAAGACGAGGGGAGGGCGTTGAAGCGGACAGGCCGCGTCACCCCCCATCCCAACCCTTCCCCCATCAGGGGGAAGGGAGTTTAAATCAGCTCCACATCCACGTGGTGGCGCGCCTTGACGAGGTCGTAGCGGGCCGGGGCGGCGGGCGGGGGCAGGTCGATCATCCGCTGCACGGCCTGGCGGGCGCGGTCGAGGACGTCGGCGTCGACCGTGACCTCGTACTGCTCGTGAACCAGGGCGTCGTAGATGTTCTGCAGCGTGATCCGCTTCATGTGCGGGCACATGTTGCAGGGGCCGATGAACTGGGTCCCGGGGCTTTCGGCCTGGACGTTGCTGGCCATCGAGCACTCGGTGATCAGCACCACCTGAGCGGGCTTCCGCGCGGCGACGTAGTCGTTCATCGCCGCGGTCGAGCCGGCGAAGTCCGCGGCCTCGAGGATCTCGGCCGGGCATTCGGGGTGGGCCAGCACCTCGGCGCCGGGCCAGGCCGCGCGCATGTCGGCGATGTCCTGGGTCGTGAAGCGCTTGTGCACCTCGCAGTGGCCGGCCCAGGCGATGATCTTGACGTTCGTCTGGCGGGCGACGTTGCGGGCCAGGAACTCGTCGGGGATCAGGATGACCTTGTCGGTCCCCCATTCCTTGGCCGCCCACTCCACCACCTGCACGGCGTTGGCGCTGGTGCAGCAGATGTCGGTCTCGGCCTTCACGTCGGCGGTGGTGTTGACGTAGGTGACCACCGGCACGCCCGGATGGCGCTCCTTGATCAGCCGCACGTCCGCGCCCGTGATCGACGAGGCCAGCGAGCAGCCGGCCAGCAGGTCGGGGATCAGGATCTTCTTCTCGGGGCTGAGGACCTTGCTGGTCTCGGCCATGAAGTGCACGCCGGCCTGGACGATGATCGCCGCATCGCTCTTGGCGGCTTCCTTCGCCAGGGCCAGGCTGTCGCCCACGAAGTCGCCCACGCCGTGGAAGATGTCCGGCGTCATGTAGTTGTGGGCCAGGATGGCGGCGTTCTTCTCGCGCTTGATCCGGTTGATCTCCGAGATCAGCGGCGCCTGCAGACGCCACTCCATCGGGGTGACGTGGTGCTTGACCTTGTCCCAGACGGCGGCGGTTTCCGCCTCGATATCGGCGGTGAAGGCGAGGGGCGCGAAACCGTCGGCCATGTCGTCCTCTCTTATGCTCAAAGTGAGCATTTCCTGGGCCTCAAAAAACGCCGGGCAAAGGTTGCGGCTCCGTCCAGCGTCGCGACTTATGCTGAAAATGAGCATAAGGGGCTATCCACATATAGCCGCTCGTTCCGGGAATGCAAAGCATGCGGACGAAAAATCGCGCGACCCCGTCCAAGCCCGCCCCGAAGGTCCAAGGGCAGGTCAGTGCGGGCGGCGGGTCTCGAAGGCCTGGTCTATGGCCCGCACCAGGGCGTCCAGGGCATACGGCTTGCGCAGAAGGGGCCAAGGCGCGGCGCGGGCTTCCGCCAGTTCCTGGCCGGTGTAGCCGGAACTCAGCAGGATCGGCAGCTCGGGCCGCTCCGCCGACAGGATCGAGGCCAGGTCCACGCCGCTCTTGTCGCCGGGCATCATCACGTCGGTGAGCAGCAGGCCAAGGTCGGGATGGGCGCGGGCCATGCTGAGCGCTTCGTCGGCGTCGCCGGCCCGGCGCACGTTGTGGCCCAGCTCTATCAGCATGGCCTCGACCAGGTCGCCGACCTCGACATCGTCTTCGGCCAGCAGCACCTCGACGCCCGGTCGCGGGGCGGGCGGGGCCACCGGCGCCGCCTGCAGGATCGCGCCCTCGTGGCTGGCCGGCAGCAGCAGCGACACCGTCGTGCCCTGGCCCGGCTTGGAGGCGATCTCGACCTCGCCGCCGCTCTGGCGCACGAAGCCGTAGACCTGCGACAGGCCCAGCCCCGTGCCCTTGCCCGAGGCCTTGGTGGTGAAGAACGGCTCGAAGGCGCGGGCGATGGTGTCGGCGTCCATGCCCTTGCCCTCGTCGCGCACCGCGACCCGCAGGTAGGCGCCGGGCTTGAGTTCGCCGCGCGGCCTGTCGAGGGTCTCGGGGCCTGACTCCACGACGATCGCGCCGCCCGGGGGGCTGGCGTCGCGGGCGTTGACCACCAGGTTCAGCAGGGCGGCCTCGAACTGGCCGGCGTCGATCCGCGCCGTGCGCGTGCCCGAGCCCAGGCTCAGCTTCAGCGGCAGCACCTCGCCGACGGCGCGGCGCAGCAGGGCCTCGCTTTCGGCGATCAGGCGATCGACGCGGCAGATCTCGGGATTGAGCGGCTGGCGACGGGCGAAGGCCAGCAGGTGCTGGGTCAGTTTTTCGCCGCGGCGGGCGGCCGTCATCGCAGCGTCGATCATCTTGTCGCGCCGGCGAGCGTCGTCGGGATGGCGCTGCACGGCGTCCAGGGCGCCGATGACCACGGTCAGCAGGTTGTTGAAGTCGTGGGCCACGCCGCCGGTCAACTGGCCGATGGCTTCCAGCTTCTGGGCCTGGCTGAGCGCGGCCTGGGCCAGGTCCCGTTCGGCGACGGCGGCGTCGACCTTGTCGGCCAAGAGCTCGTTCATGCCCGTCAGCTTGGCCTCGGCCTCCTTGGCGTCGCTGACGTCGAAGGCGATGCCGATGAAGCCGGCGAAGCTTCCGCCTGGGCCGTAGCGCGGCTGCGAGAACGACTTCAGCCACCGCCACTGGCCGTCGGGCCGCCGATAGCGCGCCTCCAGGCTGAACGGCTTGCGCGAGGCCTCGCCGGCGATCTGGGCCTTGAGGATGGTCGGCAGGTCCTCGGGATGGATGCGGGTGCGCCAGTCCAGCGTCAGGGCGTCGCGATAGTCGGCGCCGGCGAAGTCCACATAGGCGGCGTTGACGAACTCCCGAGAGCCGCCCATGCCGGTGATCCACATCAGGGCCGGGGCGCTGTCGGCCAGGGCGCGGAAGCGGGCCTCGCTCTCGCGCAGGCCTTCCTCGGCCTGGCGGCGCTTGGTGACCTCGAAATTGACGCCCAGCACGCGCACGGCCCGTCCCGCGGCGTCCCGCTCGATCCGGCCCAGGCCGTGGATCCAGCGCTCGCCGTCCGGCCCGTCGACCAGCCGGTACTCGACCTCGTAGAGCGGCCCGCTCTTGATCGCCCGCCTGATCTCCTCCTGCACCCGGGGGCGGTCCTCGGGATGCACCGCGGAGGCCACCTGCTCGAAATCCAGCGGCCCCTCCAGCGGCAGGCGCAGGTTGCGCCGCGCGGCCGGCGACAGGAGCAGGGCCCCGGTGGCGACGTCCCATTCCCAGGGGCCGACGCCGGCGGCGGCCTGGGTCACGTCCAGCCGCGTCTCGGCGTCCTGCTGGCGGCGACGGGCCTCGGCCAGGCCGATCACCGCCGCGCGCATGCCGTGGGCCACCGCCGTCGTGGCCGTGGCCGAGACCAGGTAGAGCACCATCGAGGCGGTCTGCGGCTCGCTCAGGGTGTCGGCGTAGCGTCCGGCCCACAGCCACCAGCCCAGCGCGGCGCCGCTGGCGATCGGCACGAGCCCCCAGCGCCAGCCGGCGTACAGCGTCACCAGCACCATGGCCGGGAAGAAGGCCTGGGTCGCGCCAAGGGTCTGGTCGGGGCCCAGAAGGGCGAAGCGCATGCCCAGCGCCGCCAGCGTGGCCACGATCGCGGCCAGGGCCGCCCGCCAGAACGGCGGAGGAACCTCTGGTATGAGCCACGCGCTTAGCAGGGCGGACGCCGCAGGGCGCGGCGTCGGCGTGGGGGCGAGCGGATCGTTTTTGTTCATTCTTGCTCCGCGCTCATGAGCAGGCTTGCCAAGAGCATGGACACGCTTACCTAGGACACGCAACACGGGAGATCATGAATGGCGACCGCTCCGAACATCGGCATTTCGGCCAAGCAACGCGCTGACATCGCGCAGGGACTGAACAAGGTCCTGGCCGACAGCTATGCGCTCTACCTCAAGACGCACGGCTATCACTGGAATGTTCGCGGGCCCTACTTCCAGTCCCTGCACATCCTCCTGGAAGGCCAATACAACGAAGAATGGGCCGCTCTGGACCTGATCGCCGAGCGTATTCGCGCGCTGGGCGAGTTGGCGCCGCAGGGCTACGCCGCCTTCGGCAACCTCTCCAGCATCAAGGACGGCGACGCCGAAAAGGACTGGGAGGGCATGATCAAGGAACTCCTGGCCGACAACGAGACGGTCATCGCCACCCTGCGCGGCGCCATCGAGGCCCCGGACGAGGCGGGCGACGAAGCCACGGTCGACCTCTACACCCAGCGCCTGGCGGCCCATGAAAAGCACGCCTGGATGCTGCGCTCGACCCTGAGCAAGTAATCCGACCACCCCGCGTGCCGTCCTCAAGGCGACATCCGGGCAAGAAGGCCGCCGCGGCGCTGATCGCCGTCGGCGGCCTTTCTGCGTGCGCGACGGCCTACCACCTGCCGCGCCAGCATGGTCGCGCGGCGGGGGTGGCCAGCCAGGCCGGCGCGCTCTCCGACGCGGGGCTGGCCCGCTACACGGCCGACATGGACCCAGCCATGCTGGCCCTGGCCCGCCGCCATGATCCGCGTCCGCGCAAGGACTACTGGGGCCGCGTGAAGGGCTGGGAGGTGATCGACATCGCCACCATCCCGGTGCTGGGCGATGGCGTTCCAGGCTTCGAGGACGCGCGGCTGATCAACGGCTACCGCCTGCCCGCGGCCCTGCCGATCGAGGCGGCCCGGCCTTTCGTGCTGAAGACCTCGGGCGAGGAGCGGGCCAGGGCCCTGCACTGCCTGACCCAGGCGGTCTATTTCGAGGCCGGCTTCGAGGCGCCCGAGGGCCAGCAGGCCGTGGCCCAGACCGTGCTCAACCGCCTGCGCCATCCGGGCTATCCCAAGTCGATCTGCGGGGTGATCTACGAGGGCTCGCTGCGCAGCACCGGCTGCCAGTTCAGCTTCACCTGCGACGGCTCGCTGGAGAAGACCGTGGTCCCGACGATCTGGGACCGCGCCCAGGCCGTGGCCAAGAGGGCGCTGTCGGGCTTCGTGATGAAGGACGTGGGCGTGGCCACCCACTACCACGCCGACTACGTGGCCCCGTACTGGGCCCCGACCCTGGTCAAGCTGAAGCAGGTCGGCACGCACATCTTCTATCGCTGGACGGGGCCGTCAGGCACGCTGGCCGCCTTCAAGGGCCGCTACGCCGGCGGCGAGACGCAGATCTCGACCGCCACCCTGATGGGCGCCGACCCGCGCACGCTCGAGGCCGCGCCGCCGGCCGTCCTGGCCCAGAATCTCGCCCAGACCCTGGGCGGCCCCGCGCCGACCGCCGCCCTCAAGGACGCCAGGCTGGTGGTCATCCCCGACGCCACGGCGCCGGGCGGCGAACGGATCAAGGTCGAGGGCAGCGTCGCGGGCCGCCGCATAGCCACGCCCGAAGAGATCGCCCGCATCAACAAGGCCCTGGAAGTGCTCCCCGAGGTCCAGGCCGAAGCCGCCGCCAGGCCCGTTTCGCCGCCGCCAGTGGCGGAGCCGCCGCCACCCAAGCCGAAGCCCCGGCCGCCGAACCTGCTGAATCCGCTCTAAAAGATCCTCCCCCTCTGGGGGAGGTGTCGCCGAAGGCGACGGAGGGGGGACGTTCTCAGCCGCCGTAATACCGGCCGTCAAACCCCATCCGTAAAATCCCCGCGAAAGCGGGGACCCAGGCTTTTTCTGAAATGCGTGGCGCTCGACGATAAAAGACCTGGGCCCCCGCTTTCGCGGGGGTTTTACGGAGATGGTGAAGCTCCCCCTTCAGGAAGCGCATCAAAGAAAAAGGGCCGCCCCTTTCGGAGCGGCCCTTTCGTGACTTCACAGACCCAGCCCTACCAGGCGCCGATCTCGTTGGCCTCGGCGTGGCTGATCGGATGGTGAGCCTTCCTGTGGTCTTCCTCGGCCAGGAAACGAACCGCTTCCAGGGCGGCCATGCAGCCCATGCCGGCGGCGGTCACGGCCTGGCGGTAGACGTCGTCGGTGACGTCGCCGGCGGCATAGACGCCCTCGACGGCCGTCGAGGCCGTGCCCGGCTTGACCTTCAGGTAGCCGCCGGGGCCGACTTCCAGCTGGCCGGCGAACAGTTCCGACGACGGGGCGTGGCCGATGGCGATGAACACGCCGTCGGTCTTCAGCTCGGTGAATTCGCCGGTCTTGATGTTCTTAAGGCGCACGCCGGTGACGCCTATGGGATCGCTGTCGCCGACGACCTCGTCGATGACGCTGTCCCAGACCACCTCGACCTTTTCGTGCGCCAGCAGGCGCTCCTGCAGGATCTTCTCGGCCCGCAGCTCGTCCTTGCGGTGCACCAGGGTGACCTTGCTGGCGAAGCTGGTCAGGAACAGGGCTTCCTCGACGGCGGTGTTGCCGCCGCCGACCACCACGACTTCCTTGTTGCGATAGAAGAAGCCGTCGCAGGTGGCGCAGGCCGAAACGCCAAAGCCCTGGAACTTGCTCTCGCTCTCCAGGCCCAGCCACTTGGCCTGGGCGCCGGTGGCGATGATGATGGTCTCGGCGATCCAGTCCTGGCCGCTGTCGGTCTTGACCACGAACGGGCGCTTGGACAGGTCGACGCTGGTGACGATGTCGCTGACGAACTCGGTGCCCACGTGCTCGGCCTGGGCGCGCATCTGGTCCATCAGCCAGGGGCCCTGGATGACGTCGGCGAAGCCCGGATAGTTCTCGACGTCGGTCGTGATGGTCAGTTGGCCGCCCGGCTGGATGCCGGCGATGAGCACGGGCTTGAGCAGCGCGCGGGCGGCATAGATGGCGGCGGTGTAGCCGGCGGGGCCCGAACCGATGATCAGGCAGCGCGTCTGGCGGGGAGCGGTAGTGGACATGGGCGAACATATAGTGTCGATTCCGCGTCGTTGCGATGGCTTTGGGGACACCATGAAGGGCGGACTGACGATCGGTATTGGCATCGGGACGGCGATCGGGGTCGCGCTGGGCCTGGCCCTCGACAACCTGGCGATCGGCATCGGCGTGGGCATCGCCATCGGCGGCGGCCTGGGCACGGCGCTGCAGGTCGCCAAGCCGGCAGAGGCCAAGGCCGGCGGCAAGAAGGGCGACGGCGGCGACAGCGGCTCGACCCACCATTCCGACACCTCGTCCTCGTCGTCCTCGTCGTCCTCGTCGGACTGCGGCTCCTCCTCCGACGGCGGCGGCTGCGGGGGCGATGGCGGGGGTGGCGGCGGCGATTGACGCCTCGTCCACGATTTCAGGGTTAATAGGGGACAAACCGCGTGAGTTTCCGCCCATGACCGCTTCGCCCGAAATCGAGATCGCCGGCCGCAAGATCGGCGCGGACCATCCGCCCTACGTGATCTGCGAGCTGTCGGGGAACCACAACGGCAGCCTCGATCGCTGCCTTTCGATGGTCGACGCCGCCGCCGACACCGGCTGCGACGCGATCAAGATCCAGACCTACACCGCCGACACCATCACGCTCGACGTCGACCGGCCGGAGTTCAAGATCCACGGCGGCCTGTGGGACGGGCGCAGCCTGTACGAGCTGTACGAAGAGGCCCACACCCCGTTCGAGTGGCACGCGGCCATCTTCGAGCGGGCCCGCAAGCGCGGCGTGACCATCTTCTCCAGCCCGTTCGACGAGACGGCGGTCGACCTGCTCGCGGGCCTCGACGCGCCCGCCTACAAGATCGCCTCGTTCGAGGCCGTCGACCTGCCGCTGATCCGCTACGCGGCCGCGAAAGGAAAGCCGCTGATCATCTCGACCGGCATGGCCAACCTGGCCGAGATCGAAACGGCCCGGAACACCGCGCTCGAAGCCGGCGCGCCGGGCGTGCTGCTGCTGCACTGCGTGTCCAGCTATCCGGCCACCTTCGCCGACGCCAATGTGCGGACCGTGGCCGACATGGCCGCCCGCTTCGGCTGCCCGATCGGCCTGTCGGACCACACGCCGGGCACGGCCGCCTCGGTGGCGGCGGTGTCGGTCGGCGCCTGCGCGGTCGAGAAGCACTTCACCCTGGCCCGCGCCGACGGCGGCCCCGACGCCGCCTTCAGCCTGGAGCCGGCCGAGTTCAAGGCCCTGGTCGACGACACCAGGAACGCCTGGGCCTCGCTGGGCCGCGCCCACTACGACGTGCTGGGCGCCGAGCAGGGGTCCCTGCTGTTCCGCCGCTCGCTCTACGTCACCGCCGACGTGCCGGCCGGCGCGCCGCTGACCCGCGACAACGTCCGCTCGGTGCGCCCGGGTAACGGCCTGCCCCCGGCCGATCTCGACAAGGTGCTGGGCCGCCCCGCCGCCCGCGCCCTGACCCGCGGCGAGCCGCTGGCCTGGGACATGGTGGCCGGCTAGGCGGCCACCAGGGCCTTCAGGCCGTTCCAGCCGACGTTCATCAGGGCGTCGACGAAGCCCATATAGGGCGTGAACTCGGGCCGGCCCTGCGGATACTCCGTCATGCGGCAGGGCTTGAAGCGGACCGGGAAGCCGGCGGCGGCGAACACGCCGTCCTCTTCCATGTAGTCGGCCGAGCCGGTCGGCGAGACATACTCGGTCGCGGCCACCGCGCGGCAGATGGCCAGCAGGTGCTCGGACCGGGCGCCCGCCGCGCCGAGACTGGAGGCGCGGACGAACTGCGTTTCGATGCCGATCCGCTCGGCTGCGGCCTGGGCCAGGCCGCAGGTCAGGTCGGCCAGGGCGCCGTCGGGCTCGCGGGCCAGTTGCTCGGACACGAAGGCGAAGCCCTCGGCGAAGAACGGCCGCTTGCCATAGGCGTGGCGGATGGCGGCCAGGTGCTTGTCGCGCCAGGGCTGGCTGTCGTCGATGCGGATGGCGTGGATCGGCGTGTCGCGGTCGTGCTTCTTGACCGGGACCGTCAGCATCAGCTCGCCCTGGGCGGTGAGGATCCGGTTGCGCGACTGCCAGGAGCGCCGGGCGAACTGCACGTCGTCGAGGAACACGAAGACGTCGCTGGCCGCCATCAGCTGGAAATAGCCGAGATACGGCAGATAGGTCGGCTGCATGATCGCCGCCGTCTTCGGGGGCGAGGCTTTGCTCATCCGGCGAGGGCCAGGCCGGCGGCGGGCGCATTCCGGGCCATGGCGAGGGCCGCGTCGACCTCGGCCAGCTTGGCGCTCTTGCCATAGGGCTCCCAGGCCCCGCAGACGAAGGACGGCCCGAAGCGCTCGGTCAGCTTCTCGCGCAGGGTCGCCAGGCCGGCGATGGCGTCGCGTGAATGATAGATCCAGCGCGGCTGGGCGCCCGAGTGCAGCAGGGCGCCGGTCTTCAGCGAGCCGAAGCCCGACAGCAGGCCGCGGATCTCGCCGGGCAGGGCGCGCAGGTCGGCCTCGCGCACGCACTCGGCCACCACCAGGGTCTTGCCGCCGCTCTCGTACAGATAGGCGCGGAAGCAGTCGCCCTTGGCCGTGAAGTTCTGGACGTAGACCGGGCAGGGGCCGTCGAACTGCGCCTCGAAGACGTAGGTGAAGAAGCTCTTCTTCACCAGCGACGGGGTCGAAAGGCCCATGGGCTTGAACAGCGGCGTCGGATTGGCGGCCCAGACCACGGTATCGCCGGCCGCGTGCTCGGCCATCACCTGGCGGGGCGAGATCAGGCTCTCGAAGCGGATGTCGACGCCCAGGGCCTCCAGCCTGCGGCGGCAGGTCTCGAACAGGGCCGTGAAGCCGCCGGCCGGCAGGCTGGCGTTGACGTTGGCGGTGCGCCCCGAAAGGCCGCGCGGCACGCCGTACAGCTCGTCGGCCCACTCGTTCGAGGCCTTCAGGGCGACCAGGGCCGGGGTTTCGGCGCCGGCCGGATAGACCCGGTTGATGGCCAGCGGAATGGCCGCCTCGCCGTGCACGGCGGAAAGGTCGGCGTCCAGGTGCCAGCGGCAGTATTCGGTCAGGGTCTCGGCGATCGGCGAGGGGTAGGCGGCGATGCGGTCGGCCAGGCTGTCGCCGGCCGGCCGGGCGATGCGCAGGCTGGCGCAGTCGACGGCCGGACCGCCGAAGTCCCAGGTGAAGACGCGCTTGCCCGCGCCGTCGAGGCTGAGCGAGCCGAAGCGGTTGTCGAAGGTCTCGAACGCCGCCCCCTGCGCCTTCAGGCGCTCGACTAGGGCGTCGCCCTCGGGGCCGAAATAGACGCAGCCGTCGCGCATCTCCGCGCCGTTCACGACCTTGGGGCGGGCCACTCCGCCCAGGGCGTCGAAGCGTTCGTGCAGCTCGATGTTGCGCCAGCCCAGGCGATGGGCCTCGAAGGCGGCCATGATCCCGGTCAGGCCGCCGCCGACGATGCGGATCCGGCCGTTCACGAGGCGCTCCCCCAGACCACGAGGTCGCTGTTGCGGGGCACCCGGACGCCGGCCTGCAGGTTGTCGAAAGCGATGCGGAAGACGTCGGGCTGGGTGAGGCCCAGTTCGTCGCGCAGGCGGCTCACCAGGCCCGCCTCGGTGTAGAACAGGTTGAACAGGCCCTCTTCGCCGGTCTCCGGCGTGGCCAGGCGGAAGCCGTCCGGCTCCTCGGCGACGCCGCGGCCATAGCGGTAGTCGTCGACCAGGCGCGTGCGGACGAACACCTCGGCGTTCGGGGCCAGCTTCTCGCGCACGGCGGTCAGCACCCGGTGGGCCTGGGCGTTGGTCAGGTAGCAGAGCAGGTTGGGGATCAGCAGGACGTCGATCGGTCCCTCGATCCCGTCGGGCAGGCCCAGCGACAGGTCGGCCTGGATCAGGGTCGCGGCCTCGCCCAGGTTCCAGCGGGCGTCTTCCAGCGCCGCGGCCGAATAGTCGACATTGACCAGGGTCCAGCCGTAGGCGGCGTAGAGCGACAGGTTGTTGCCCGTGCCGCCGCCCAGCTCGACCACCTTGCCGGCGCGCTGGTGCAGGCCGCGCTTGAAGAAGTGGCGGGCGATGAACTCGTCGGGGTACTTCAGACCCCGGATGTCCGGCAGGGCGCGCATGTCCGTCCGCCCCCGAACCGGAGGCCCCTCAAAAGCTGGCGCGAACCGGTGGAGCGGTCGCGGCAGCAGCCTGGGGCCGCTTTGCCGAATACTTTGTTAACCCTGTCCTTAAGGAGCGCGGCGCGATTGTCGCACCCGGGGCCTATCCGCGACGGTCGCCGCCGTAGTTCAGCAGGTCTTTCCGGCTTCTCACGAAGGCCCGGACGTCGTCGGAGGTGAAGGTGCGGTTGGCCGGATAGAGCGCGTCATAGACCGCCGCCACGAAGGCATAGTCGTCGGGCCGGTCGACCGTCCAGCGCACCGCGCCCTCACCGGGGGCGTCCGGCAGCCAGGCCAGGTTCCAGCGATCGGGATTGTTCCAGACGTCCCAGGTCACGTGCTCGCGGGCCTCGGGGCTGTCGGCCTCGGTAGCGGCGCGGCGCAGGCCGGCGGCGGTGATCACCTCGACGTCGAGGCCCTTGGGAAAGGCCGCGCCCTCGGGGCTGTTGCTGGTGTAGTCGGCGCCAGACGACAGGTGCAGGTCGATGGTCGCGTCGATCACCGTCGGGTCGGCCAGCGGGCAGTCGGCGGTCAGGCGCACCACGTGGTCGGCCGGATGGGCGTCCAGCGCGCCGACGAAGCGTTCGAGCACGTTGTCCAGCGGCCCGCGATGCACGGCGATCCCGTCGCGGCGCACGGCCGCCTCGATGGCGTCGTCGAGCGGATCGGTGCTGGTGGCCACGACCAGCCTGTCGATGCGGCGGGCGCGGGCGACGCGCTCGATCTGGCGGATGATCATCGGCGCCCGCACGATCGGCATCAGCACCTTGCCCGGCAGGCGGGTGGAGCTCATGCGGGCTTGCAGGACGGCGAGGATCATCGAGCCAGGCTAGGCCTTGGCCTTGCGGGCGTCCATCCGGGCCAGGACCTCGGCGGCGGCGCGGCCGGTCTCGTCCACCGGCTCGTAGGTCCAGCCGTGAAAGGCGCCGCCATAGGGGCGGGCCGCGCCCTGGCGCTCCAGCTCCTCGTGGAAGAGGCGGAACTTCACGCTCTGGCCTTCCATCTTGAGGATGAACACCGGCTTGCCGGTCGAGGCCGCCTCGGTGGCCATGTTGGTCGAGTCCTCGGTGACGAGGATGTAGTCGGCCGCGGCCAGGAAGGCGAAGTAGGGGTTGGGACCTTCACCGTCCCAGATGATGCCGGGCACGTCGCGCAGGCGGGCGGCCAGCAGGGCGCGGGCCGGCTCGGGCGTGCGGCGCGAGAAGGTCATCAGCAGGCTGCCGCCTTCCTGTTCCAGCGGCAGCTGGATCTCGTGCGCCATCTGGGCGGCGCGTTCGACCGGCAGGTCGAAGGCCTTGGACTTGCCGCCCAGCAGCACCGCCACGCGCGGACGGGGCAGGGCCTCGATGGCGTCCTTGAACTTCTCGTACTCGGCGTCGAGGCGGCCCTGGCTGACGCGATGCGGCGAGCCGGTGATCGGCACGACGTTGTCGCCGGTCAGGCGGTCATGCTTGGGCGGGATCACCAGGTCGAACATGTGGGCCGGGACGCGCGGGTCCTGGATCTGCACCACATAGGTCTTGCCGCCCGACCATTTCTTCAGGCGGATCGACAGGGGCAGGGTGGCGCGGCCGGCGGCGACCCAGAGGTCGGGCCAGGGCGGGGTGATCTCGCTCTCGGGCGTCAGCCAGCGGCGCGGCAGCCAGGCCAGCCACCAGGGCAGGCGGCCGGTGCGGCCCTTCCAGCCCACGCGCTTGACGACGATCCTGGCCGGACGCTTGCGCGCGATGGCCTCGGCCAGGCCCACGGCCTGGGCCTCGATGCCGGCGCGGCCGTCCGAGACGGCCCAGATGGTCAGCGGTTCGGGACCTGGCGTCTGATTGGCGCTCATCGCTCCAGCCCTCAAAACGGCGAACGCCGCGGAACCACCCTGAACAGGCGACTCCGCGGCGATTGGCCGGACTTTATGGCGGGGTTAGGGCTAAAGCCTAGACCCACTCGACCTTGAGGATCTCGTAGGCCTTCACGCCGCCGGGCGTGTTGACCTCGACCACCTCGCCGACTTCCTTGCCGATCATCGCGCGCGACAGCGGCGAGCTCAGCGAGATGCGGCCCGACTTCACGTCGGCCTCGTGGTCGCCCACGATCTGGTAGCGGGCTTCTTCTTCGGTGTCCTCGTCGACCACGCTGACCGTGGCGCCGAACTTCACTTGCGAGCCGGAGAGCTTCGAGACGTCGATGACCTGGGCGCGAGCGATCTTGTCCTCGATCTCGGCGATCTGGCCTTCAATCCAGCCCTGACGTTCCTTGGCGGCGTGATACTCGGCGTTCTCCGAGAGGTCGCCGTGCGAACGCGCCTCGGCGATCGCGGCGATCACGGCGGGCCGTTCGATCGTCTTCAAACGCTTCAGTTCTTCGTCGAGGGTCTGATAACCCACGACGGTCATCGGCACTTTTTCCATTGTGGATTTTAGCTCGGTTCGCCCTAAGGGAGGAAGACTTCCAGTCGCTGGCGAGCGCGACCGGGGGCTGAGAGGATAGGCGCCGCGTTCTGGATAAGCAAGTCTCACGCACCGCAACGGTTGCGTGGCCAAGCTGAGAACGGCGCCGGGCCCTCAGGCGCGCTGCAAACCGCGGGGCAAAGCCCCGGCCTTGCGATCCCCGGGCAACTGGAACTGGCCGACCAGGCGGGCCAGCTCGCCGGCGTCGTCGTTCAGCGCGTGGGTGGCCGCGGCGGTCTCCTCCACCATGCCGGCGTTCTGCTGCAGCACCTGGTCCATCTGATTCACCGCCGTGTTGACCTGGGTCAGGCCCTGGGCCTGGTGCTGGGCGCTGGCGGCGATCTCGGAGACCAGCCCGTCGATCTCGGCGATCTGCGAGACGATCCGCTCCAGCGCCTCGCCGGTGCGGCCGACCAGCTCGACGCCCTCGCCGACCTGGCGAGTCGAGGTGGTGATCAACTGCTTGATCTCCTTGGCGGCCTCGGCCGAGCGCTGGGCCAGGGCCCGCACCTCGGAGGCGACCACGGCGAAGCCCTTGCCGGCCTCGCCCGCGCGGGCGGCCTCGACGCCGGCGTTCAGCGCCAGCAGGTTGGTCTGGAAGGCGATCTCGTCGATCACTCCGATGATCCGCGAGATCTGGGTGGCCGAAGTCTCGATCGCGCCCATGGCGTCGACCGCCTCGCCGACCACCTCGCCCGAGCGGCGGGCGTCGTCGCGGGCCCGGGCCACGACGGCGGCGGCCTTGCGGGCGCCGTCGGCCGTCTGCCCGACGGTGGCGGTGATCTCGTCCATGGCGCTGGCGGTCTCGGCCAGGTTGGCGGCCTGCTGCTCGGTGCGGCGCGACAGGTTGGCGGCCGCGTCGGCGATCTGGTCAGAGCCGTGGCGCACGCCCGAGGCGCGCTCGTCGATGATCGCCAGGGCCCCGGCCAGCTTGCCGGCCGCCTGGTTGAAGTCGGCGCGCAGCTGTTCGTAGGATTCGGAGAACTCCTCGATCAGGCGCACCGAGAGGTCACCCTTGGCCAGGCGCGACAGGCTGGCGGCGAGGGCGTCGACCATGTCGGCGCGCTGGCGCTCGGCGGCGGCCTGGACGGCGGCGTGGGCGATGCGGCCTTCCTCTTCCGAGCGGCGGGCGCTGTCGGCGGCGGCGTCGGCCTCGCGGGCTTCCTGCATGGCCGCCTCGGCCTTGGCCCGGGCGCGCTCGGCCAGGGCGATGACGCGGTGGATGCTGAAGGTCGCGGCGATCAGGGCGCCGGCCTCGACGATCAGGATGACGGCGTGGACCAGCACCCGGCCCAGGCTGGCCGAGCCGGGGAACACGGCGCTAGGCAGCAGGTAGCTGAGCGCCAGGTGGTGCACGGCCACCGTGGCGGCGGCGGCGGCGATGACGGTCCAGTCGCAATAGACGACCAGAAGGGCCAGGGCCGCGAAATAGGCCATGTGCATGTCGATCTGCCAGTCGTGGCCGCCCAGGGCGGCGACCAGCAGCGAGACCTGGGCCATCAGCGCCACGCCCGACAGGATGCGGCCCGTGGCGGTCTCGCCCCGATGCAGCACGGCGCCGGCCGCGAGAGCCGTAACCATGACCGTGGCGACGGCCATGCCCAGCACCGGCTCGCCGACCAGGAACCGGGCGGCGACGACGATCGGGGCCATCAGGGCGGTCAGCAGCAGGATCAGCCGGCCGCCCGAGCGGCGCTGCGCGTCGAGATTCGAAGGCTTCGTGCTCATGGGCGGGGCTCCAGGACGGTCTTGGCGCAGACGCCGGCGGCGTCGGGGTCCAGCAGGACGAGGGCGCCGGCGGCGCGCAGGCGGCCGCCCAGCGTGGCCGGGTCGCCGCGCAGGATCAGGATGAAGGGAACCGCGCCGGCGCCGGATATGTCGCCGGCCGAGGTGGCGGCGCCGGCGGCGCGGGCGGGGGTCCACCAGGGCGGGAAGACGGCGGCCACGCGGCCGGGGTCACGCGGCGAGGCGCTGGACAACGTCACGGCCAGTAAGGTGACAATGATCGCGGAGGTTGCGGCCAGTGTCCGACCCAGGGCGTGAAGCAGATCACGCCAAGTTCGAACGCGCGACAGGGACAACCTTGATCTCCGGGTAAGCTGAGCCATGGACAGGCGGCTTCTAGGGAGAGGTTTTGCGCATCCGTGGTGTGTGAAGTCTTAAGGCGAAGGCCGAGCGTCGCCATGTCGCAGGCGCAAGCTCGGCCTTGAGTTGCAAGCCTTCTTCCTAGTCGGCGTAGGCGTATTCGCCGCCGCGCTGGAGGGCGGCGCGATAGGCCGGGCGGGCATGGATGCGGTCGAGGAAGGCCTTCACCTTGGGGCGCGATCCGGCTCCGGCGCGCGACACCGCCGCCTCGAGCGGGAAGCTCATGATCACGTCGGCGGCGGTGAATTCGGGACCGGCGAACCATTCGGACTTGGACAGTTCGGCGTTCCAGTAGTCGATGTGGCTCTTCAGCTGCGGATCGACGAACCCCGACTGGGCCTTGGCGGCGATGGCCTTGACCAGGCCCTTCAGCAGGCCCGGCGCGCGGGCGGGCAGGGCGGTGAAGACCAGCTTCAGCAGCAGCGGCGTCATGGCCGAGCCCTCGGCGTAGTGCAGCCAGTAGGTGAAGCGGAGGCGCTCGGGCGTACCGGCCGGCGGAATCAGGCGGCCGTTCCCGTAGGCGTCGAGGATGTATTCGATGATGGCGCCGGTCTCGGCGATCGTCTTGTCGCCGTCGGTGATCACCGGCGACTTGCCCAGCGGGTGGATGGCCAGCAGTTCGGGCGGGGCCAGCATGGTCTTGGCGTCGCGCTCGTAGCGCCTGACCTCGTAGGGCACGCCCAGCTCCTCCAGCAGCCACAGCACGCGCTGGCTGCGCGAGTTGTTCAGGTGGTGGACGACGAGCATGGCGTTTCCCCTATCGATTTGGCCCAGCATGGCGCGGCGACGCGCGCGTCAGTCAAGCCTCGTCAGAGCACGCTCTCGACGATATGGGCGCGATAGAGCACGGCGATCAGGTCGGTCTGGGTAATCACGCCCACCAGTTTGCGGTCGCCGTCGACGACCATGGCCTCGTGGGTCTGGCCGCTGGAGAGAATCGGCAGCAGGGCGGCGATCGGCGTGCCCTCGCGCACCCGGTGGACGAACGGGTCCAGCGCGGCCTCGACCGTGCGGCGGCGGTTGGCCTGCAATTCGGCGCGGCGGGCCATGCCGATGACGCGGCCGTCCTCGTCGACCACCGGGGCGGCGCGCAGGTCGTGCCGCTGCAGGAAGGCCAGGGCGCTTTCGGCCGACTGCGTGCGGTCGAGGCGGATGACGTCGCGCGACATCACCTCGCCGCAGCGGATCTGCGAGTGCAGGCGCTGGTGGGCCTGGATCTCGACCTCGCGGAACAGGGCGTCGAGGTCCTCGCGGCTGACGTCGAGTAGTTCACCGTAGCGGGCCAGGGCCTTGTCGAGGTCGCCGGCGTCGTAGCCGATGCGCGAGGCGGGCAGGGGATCGGTCGTGCCGTGCGGGCTGGGCGGCGGGGCTGGGGCCCTGTGCGGATAGGAGCGGCCGACCAGGCGATTGTAGGCCATGCCGGCGGCGACCAGCAGCACCGAGTCCACGGCCACCGGATTGAGCGCGAAGAGATAGCCGGCCTTGGTCACGGCCGGTCCGCCGATGACGGTGATCAGGGCCACGGCGCCGCCGGGCGGGTGCAGGCAGCCCAGCAGGATCATCACCGCGATGGCCAGGCCCACGGCCAGGGGCGCGGCGATCAGGGGCTGGGTGGGCAGCAGCATGGCCACGGTGATGCCGATGAAGGCCGAGACGACGTTGCCGCCGATCACGCCGCGCGGCTGGGCCAGGGGACTGGCGGGCACGGCGAAGACCAGCACCGCCGAAGCCCCGATCGGCGCAACCAGCAGCGGATGCAGCCAGTCGCCGCCGCCGACCGCGAAACGTCCCAGGAGGCCGGCGAACAGCAGGCCCAGCAAGGCGCCGCCGCCGCCCTTCAGGGCGTCGAGCGGGCGGATGGGTGTCTTGCCGCGAAGCAGGGTCAGCAGGCGCTGGGTCATGGGGCTTGATAGGCGATGCGGGCGCGCAGCGGCGCCGAAATTCGCTGGCGCATGGCTCAGCCGCGCTGGAAGGTCAGGGCGACGAGGCCGGCGACCGCGCAGGCCTGGGCGAAGACGATCAGGGTCAGCCAGGCGCCGAACGGCTGCTTGCGGGTCTTGTGGCGCAGCCAGCGCTGGGCCAGCAGCGCGCCCGGCGCGGCGCACATCGCCGCCGACAGCAGCAGCACGCGCTCGGGCACCCGGCGCTCGCCATGCACGGCGGCGGCCTTGTCGTGGGCGAACAGCAGGAAGCAGAACAGGTTGGCGGCCAGCAGGGCCAGGGCGAGGATCAGGGTCACCGCGCGCCCTCGGGCGGGGCGTGCTCCAGCGGCGCGAGGTCCGGCTCCATCCAGCCGCGACGGGCGGCGATGCTGAACAATCGCTCGCGCGACCAGAAGGCCAGCGGCCAGGCCCTGTCGCCCAGCGGCGTGGCCAGCAGGCGGGCGGCCGCCTCGCCGCCGTCCAGATCGGTCGGGAGGGCGGCGACGAAACCTCGGATGGCGGCCAGATAGGCCTGGGTGATGGTCTCGTGATAGCCGCTCGTGTCGTCGTTCACCCCGCCGACGGCTTCGTTGTAGGCGCGGATGATCCCTGGCAGGTCGCGCTCCAGCCCCTCGTCGCGGATGCGCACCAGGCGCAGAGTGGCGCTCAGGTGGGCGGCGTGGGTCCACTCGGCCTTGGGCAGGCTGCGATCGAGCAGCCGTTCGGCGAGGCGGGCGACGTCTTCTGCGGAGTATGGGGCGGCGGAATAGGCGGTCATGGTCAGAAGCTCGGCCTGGCCAGCATCAGCCAGACGATGGCCAGCACGGCGGCGAAGGCGGGGAAGCCCAGCACGAACCAGGCGCGGAACAGGCGGTGGTAGCGCTCGGGCAGGGGCTGGCCGGCCCTGGCGGCGGCGTCGGCCAGGTCGCGCAGCCGGATCTGGATCCAGACCACGGGCAGCCAGCAAAGGCCGGTGACGACGTAGAGCACGAGACTCAGTCCGATCCAGCCGCTCAGCAGCGGGTAGCCGACGACATGGGCCAGGGCCGCGCCGGTGATCGGCTGGATGACGACGGCGGTGGCGGTGAACACGGTGTCGGCGATCACCACCACTCGGGCGGTATGGGCGATCAGGGCCGGCTGGCCGGTGCGGTGGGCCATCAGCATGAAGAAGGCGATGCCGGCCCCGGTGCCCAGCAGCACCGTGGCCCCGACCACGTGGGCGGCCTTCAGCAGGAGGTAGAGGTCCATCAGCGTTCGTCCAGCAGAGCGAGGGCGGCGATCGCCAGCACGGCGGCGGGAATGCTCTTCACCAGCGGGCCCAGCGGATCCAGCCACAGGTCGGGGCGCACGACCGCGCCGCCGGCCAGGTAGCCGGCGGTGACGGCGATCATGCCCAGCAAGGCGAGGCGCGCGGTGCGGCGGTGGGCGACCAGCAGGGCCAGGGCGACGTCGACGATCCCGCCGCCCACCACGAAGGCCTGGGCCAGGGGCTGGGGCATGTCGGCGCTGGTCAGCAGGGCGACGGCGGCCTGGCGGCTGACGGTCAGGCCGATCAGGCCCGAGACCAGCCAGAAGGCGCAGAGCGTCGCCAGGATCAGCGGCTTGGCCAGCCAGGCCTTGGCGAACCAGCGCTCCTGCACGCTCGACGGCATGGCGGCCAGGATCTGGTCCAGCGATCGGGGGACGAGGCCAAGTCGCGCGGCGTGCGCGGCCTCGCCGGCCACGCCCAGGCGCAGCTGCTGAAGGGCGGCGCTGCGCATCGGGCTGCGCCAGCCGAGGAGGGCCAGGGCGTCGGCGGCCCTGGCCGGGATCGCCGCGACGGCGGGCGGCAGGGCGATGACGGGGGCGGGCGCCAGGCCCAGCCAGCCGCGCAGCCGGGTCAGCAGGTCGCCCAGGGCGACCGGCTCGGCATGGACGAGGTCTAGGGTCTGGCCGGGCGCGGTGTCCGGTCGGATCGCGGTCGCCACGGCGGCGGCGACGTCCTCGGCGGACACCACCTGCACGCGGGCCTGCGCATGCACGGCGGGCATGGCAAGCGGGAACGCCGCCAGCGCGCGTAGAAGGGCGGTGCCGCCATAGGCCGCCGGCGCGATCACCAGGCCCGGTTTCAGGATGATCCAGTCGATGCGGCTCTGGGCGATCAGGCTTTCGGCCGCCTGCTTGGTGGCGCCGAACGGATCGATGCGACCCGGCGCGACCCCGGCGGCCGAGATGTGGACGAGACGCGCGCCGGTCGCCTGGCAGGCCTCGACCAGGCGGGCGACGGCGTCGGCATGGACGGCCTGCAGGTCGTCGCGCGGGCCGTCCTGCAGGGCGCCGGCGCAATTGACCACGGCGTCGGCGCCGGTCAGCAGGGCGGCCCAGTCGGCGACGCTGGCGGTGCGCAGGTCGGCGGCGCGCCAGTCGACGCTGGGGAAGCGCCGGCGCGCTTGGGTCAGGTCGCGGCCGACCCCGACCACCGCGTGGCCGTCGGCCAGCAGGCGGGCGGTCACGTAGGACCCGATCAGCCCGTAGGCTCCGACGACGACGATGCGCATGGCGGCGTTGTTAGCGGGTTGCAGCTTGGCGGTGAAGGGCGCGTCGCCCTAGTGCGCGGGCTGCCAGAATTCCAGGTTGCTGATCTGGCGTTCGAGGATGGCGATGCGATCGCGCAGGTCGCGGGTGGCGACCAGGCTGGCGGCGGTGACCGCCTCCTCGCGCATGGCCTTGAGGGCGCGCTGGGCGTCGCCGACCTCGACGATCGCCTCGTAGCAGGCGGCCCACAGGGCGCGGGCCCGCTCGCGCTCCATCTTGGGATCGAGGAACGGCGGCTTGAGGGTCTGGGCCAGGCGGTCGAGTTCGGCGAGTTCCTCGCCCCGGCCCTTGCGGACCAGGATGTCGCGGAACGGCGTGTCCTCGCCGATGTCGTCGATCAGCGCCTCGAAGATCTCGTGGGCCAGGCCCTTGAGGCGCGCTTCGCCAAAGCCGATCCGCTCCAGCGCCTCGTCGTAGGGGCGGGCCCAGGCCGGATGGTCGACGGCGGCGATGGCCACGGCCGCGTGGAAGGGGTTCAGCCGGCGGCCGATCTGCTCGCGGGCGACGCCGCGGATGCCGGGATCGGGCGGACCGCGCTCGCGGCCTTTCCAGCCGCCGCCGCCGTTGCGCGGCGTGAACGGGCGCCCCTCCCCATAGCCGCCGCCCTGGCCGCCGCCCCCGCCATAGGCCGGCTTGGGAAACAGCAGGTCGAGCTTGGCGTAGAGGTCATCCTTGTAGGCGGACGCCAGGTCCTTGTCGGCGATGGTTCCGGCGGCCGCGCGCAGGCGCTGCTTCAGGCCGGCCTTGCGCTCGGGCGTGTCCAGCGGTTCCAGGTCGCGCTCGCGCACGAACAGCGCCTCGACGAAGGGCGTGGTCTGGGTGACCTGGGCCTTCAGCGCCGCCGGACCCTGCTCGCGCAGCACGTCGTCGGGGTCCTTGCCGCCGCTGACGATCGAGAAGCGGAACGAGCGGCCCGGCTTCAGCAGCGGCAGGGCGCGGTCGATGGCGCGGCTGGCGGCGCGCTGACCGGCCTTGTCGCCGTCGAAGCACAGGGTCGGCTCGGGATGCAGGCGCCACAGCGCCTCCATCTGCTCCTCGGTCAGGGCCGTGCCCATGGCCGCCACGGCCGCCAGGCCGGCGCGCTGGCAGGCCACGACGTCCATGTAGCCCTCGACCACCAGCATCGGGGTCTGCTCGGTCGGAGCCGCCGCCTGGGCCGCGTGCAGCAGCTTGCGCGCGTCATAGAGGCCGTAGAGCACGCGGCTCTTGTGGAAGAGGCTGGTCTCGGGACCGTTCAGGTACTTGGCGCGGGCGTTGGGATCCATGGCCCGGCCGCCGAACGAGACGACCTTGCCGCGCGTGTCGGTGATCGGAAAGATGATCCGGTCGCGGAAGCGGTCGTAGGGCGCGCCGCCGTCCTCGGGCGCGATCAGCAGGCCGGCTTCCACCAGGTCGCCGGGCTTGGCGCCCTTGGCGACCAGATAGTCCTTCAGCGCCGTGCGGCCGTTCGGCGCGAATCCGATGCGGAAGCGGCTCCACTGGTCTTCCGGCAGGGCGCGGCGGTCGAGATAGGCGCGGGCGTCCTTGCCGACGGGGCGGCGCAGCTCGGCCTCGAACCAGGCGGCCGCCAGCTCCATCCAGTCGCCCAGACCCGCGCGCTTGCGGTCGTCCTGGGCGGTGCGGGCGTCGGGCTCGGGCAGGCTCATGCCGGCCTCGGCGGCCAGCCGCTCGACCGCCTCGGAGAAGGTGAGGCGCTCGGTCTCCTGCAGGAAGCTGATGATGTCGCCGTGCTTGCCGCTGGAGAAGCAGTGGTAGAAGCCCTTGTCGTCGTTGACGAAGAACGAGGGGCTCTTTTCCTTGGTGAAGGGCGACAGTCCCGCGTACTCGCGACCTTGCCGCCGCAGCTTCACCGTCTTTCCGACCACGTCGGAGGGGCGAAGTCGGGACTTCAGTTCTTCAAGGAAGCGGTCGTCGAAGCGCATGGCGGATTGGCCCCAGCATAAGCTTCCCCGCGCGCGAAGGCACGCCTTGCTCAGCGACAATCTACAGGCCGTCGCCGACCTATCCCGCGATCATCCACAGTTGGCTGCCTCGCTACCCAAAGAAGCGTCGCATTAGGAACAGGCCTTTCGGCCCCTCCGTTTCTGAGGCCGAGGACGTCTCGACGCGTCCACGGATCACAAAGCCACGGAGAACACCCATGCCCGAGTCTCGCTGGAACGACCGTGAAGGCCGCTTCGAGATCGACCGCGACCGAGATTTCGACGAGGAGCGCGGCTACGGCTACGATGCTTCACGTCGCCAGGACCGCTACGCCCAGGATCCCGACTGGCGCGACCGCTACGCCGCCCGCGAGCAGCGCAGCTACGGCGAGCCGCGCCACCGGTCGTCCGGCCATCGTTCGGGAAGCGCCGAACTGCGCCGGGCCATCAGCCAGGGCGGCGACATCGGCTACGGCTCGATCCGCTCGGGTTCTGACTACGCGTCGGGCCGGGGCTACCGCGCGCCGGGCGACTACGGCCAGGTTGGCGGCTTCGACTTCGGCGGCTCCACGGCCGACTACGGCGGGGGCGGCTATCGCGGCGAGGCGCCCGACTACGGCGACCGGGCCTATTTCGATCGCCGCCACGAGCGCGAGCGCAACTACTACACCGACGGGCCGGGACGTGGTCGCCACGACTATGGCCATGGGCGCGAGCACTGGGCCTATGCCCGCCATCCGCGTGACCGCCACGACGATGACCGCGGCTGGTTCGAGCGGGCCCGCGACGAGGTCTCGGCCTGGATGGGCGACCATGACGCCCAGCGCCGCCGCGAGCATGACGCGGCCGTCCGCGCCGACCATCGCGGCCGGGGTCCCAAGGGCTATCGCCGCTCGGACGAGCGCATTCGCGAGGACGTCAGCGACCGCCTGACCGACGACGGCTGGCTGGACGCCTCGTTCATCGAGGTGGCGGTCAAGGACGGCGAGGTCACGCTGAGCGGCACGGTCCACGCCCGCGACGACAAGCGCCGGGCTGAGCTGCTGGCCGAGAGCGTCTCGGGCGTCGACAACGTGCAGAACAACCTGCGCCTGGATCGCGGGACCGAGGCCAGGTCCGGCGACTGGACCCTGCAGGGCAACGCGCCCCAGCAGGGGGTGACGGGCAAGGCTTGAGGCTCCCGCGCCAACTATCTCGTCATCCCGGACGGCCGCAGGCCGATCCGGGACCCAGGGGATTGGGCGCGGCGCATGCGTTCGCCTGCCGCTGGTGGCCGGCGTATCGCGGCGGCCCCTGGGTCCCTGCTCTACGCGCTGCGCGCTACGGCCGGGATGACGGCTTGGAGGACTTTGAAGTCATAAGTGATCATCCCTAGCTTGGCTGGCGCTCTGCTTGGGACCATCTAGGGCCCATGTCCGAGCCCGCCCTCAAAGAACCGACCTTCACCGACGCCGAGATCGACGCCCTGGTCGAGGCCTTCTACGCCAAGGTCCGCCGCCATCCGCGCATCGGGCCGGTGTTCAACGGCCAGATCGCCGAGGAGGCCTGGCCCCATCACATGGCCACGCTGAAGGATTTCTGGGCCACGGTGCTGCAGGGCTCGGGGCGCTACAAGGGCTCGCCGATGGCGGTTCACCAGCGCATCGAGGGCTTCCAGGAATGGATGTTCACGCCGTGGCTGAACCTGTTCCACGCCACCTGCGTGGAACTGTTCGACGCTCCGCGCGCGGCGATCATCGGCGAGAAGGCCGAGCGCATCGCCCGCTCGCTGAAGCTCGGGCTCTTCTTCCGTCCGGGAGCGCCGGCGTGAGCGCGGTCTCCGACAGCATCGAGGCCGAAGGCTTCGCCATCGTCCCGGCGGCGCAGACGCGCGCCCTGCTCGGCGGGCTGCCCGACTGGGACCTTTTCGCCGACAGCTGGAACAACCTGGGCGTCGACGGCTTCATGGCCGACGGCGGGCGCTATCGCCGCCGCCGCTTCGCCGCCTTCGCCGCGTCGGCGGACGGGACGATCACGCGCAAGCCGCACCAGCCGCATTACCAGAGCCGCGACTACAACGCCCTGAACGGCGGCGTGCAGCGGTGGTTCGAGCCGGTGACGCAGGGGATCGCCGAGCATCCGGTGACGCAAGGCCTGCTGAAGGCGGGCCTGGATCTCTTCCACCCGTTGACCGAGGCGCCGCCTGCGGCCTGGCACGTCGAGCTGCACCAGTTCCGCATCGAGGCCCATGACGGCGAGGCGGGCCTGCCCACGCCCGAGGGCGCGCACCGCGACGGCGTCGACTGGGTGATCGTCATGCTGGTCGAGCGCCACAATGTGGCCAGCGGCGTCACCGACATCTTCGCCCCCGACGGCCGCGCCCTGGGCTCCTTCACCCTGACGCAGCCGGGCGACGCGGTGTTCATCGACGATCATCGCGTCCTGCACGGGGTGACCGCGATCCGGCCTCTTCAAGCGGGAGGCGAGGCGCGGCGCGACGTGCTGGTGGTCACCTTCCGTAGGGAGGACCCTGACCGCGAGGAGGGCTGAGGCGCTCCGACGGTCAGCCAGGGCGCGACCGTTTGTCTCACTCCACCTGCGGAGGTGGGCGTGCAAGCCTGCCGCTCCTTCGCGAAACGAGCGCCGTAATCCATGACCGACGACGCCCCTTCGCCCTCCCACGCCGGCCGACGGGACACCTTCTCGGCGACCATGGCCGACGCGGTGCCGATCCTGATCGGCTATGTCGACGCCGACCGCCGCTACCGCTTCGTCAATCGCGCCTACGAGACCTGGTTCGGCGTCCGTCGCGCCGACATCGAGGGCAAGTCCCTGCTCGAGGTCATGGGCGAGGCCGCCTACGAGCGGGTCCGCGACCATGTCGACGGGGCGCTGGAAGGCCAGAGCCTGACCTTCGAGGGCGAGGTGCCCTACCAGGCCGCGGGCCTGCGCCATGTCGAGGCCAAGTACGTGCCCGACGTGGCGCCTGACGGCGCGGTGCTCGGCTACTACGTGCTGGTCACCGACATCTCGGCGCGCAAGCGGGCCGAGGCCGAACTGGCGCGCCTGCTCGTGCGCGAGCGGCGGCGGGCCCTGATGCTGGATCTCGGCCGCCAGCTGCGCGAGGAGAGCGAGGTCGCCGCCATCGCCGACAAGGCCTGCGCCGTGCTGGCCGAGCAGCTGGGCGCCCAGCGCGCCGGCTATGCCGAGGTCGACCTGGCCGGCGTCTCGACCCAGATCGTCGGCGAATGGGGCGGGGAGGGGGTGCAGCCCCTGGTCGGGCCGCTGTTCGTGCTCGACGACTTCGGCCCGGCGATGAGCGACGACCTGCGGGCCGGCGTGCAGGTGGTGATCGACGACGTCCGGGAGGACATGCGCACCCGCCACAGTCTCGAGGCCTATTCCGCGCTCGACATCCTGGCCTTCGTGGCCGTGCCGCTGGTCAAGGCCGGACGGCTGGTCTCCTACCTCTTCGTCTGCCAGGAGCGGCCGCGCACCTGGGGCGTCGACGAGGTCGCCTTCGTCGGCGACGTGGCCGAGCTGATCTGGGCCGCCAGCGGCCGGGCCCGCGCCGACGCCGCCCTGCGCCAGGCCGAGGAGACCGAGCGCCTGCTGATCCGCGAGGTCGACCACCGGGCCAAGAACGTGCTGGCGGTGGTGCAGTCGCTGGTCCAGCTGACGCCCTTCGTCGACAAGCGCCAGTACGTCACCGCGCTCAGCGGCCGCATCGGCTCGCTGGCCCGCTCGCACAGCCTGTTGTCGACCACCCGCTGGACCGGCGCGGTGCTGCGCGCCCTGCTGGAGCAGGAACTGGAGGCCTACAGCGTCGAGCACGAGAGCCGCGTGGTGCTGGACGGCCCGCCGGTGCTGATCCGCGCCGAGGCGGCCCAGTCGCTGGGCCTGGTGGTGCACGAACTGGCCACCAACGCCAGCAAGTACGGCGCCCTGTCGACGCCCGGCGGGGTGCTGGAGGTGCGCTGGGCCTGGGACGCCGGACGGCTGGTCGTCGACTGGCGCGAAGGCGGCGGTCCGCCGACGGTCGCCCCGGCCCGGAGGGGCTTCGGCTCCACCCTGATCCAGAACGCCGGCAAGCAGCTGGGCGCGCAGGTCTCGCACGACTGGCGGGTCGAGGGATTGCATTGTCGGATCGAGCTTTCGCGCGGGGCTCTGCCCCATGCCGGCGGCGGCGAGCGTTCGGCGGCGACGACCAGCGCCCTGCCCGACGGGGGGCTGAAGGACCAGCGGGTGCTGGTGGTCGAGGACGAGGCCCTGGTGGCCATGGAGCTGGCCCGCGTGCTGGCCCTGGCCGGCGCCCAGGTGGTGGGCCCCGCCGGCGACGTCGAGGAGGCCCTGGAGCTGATCGAGAGCAGCCTGATCGACCGCGCCGTGCTCGACGTGAACCTCGGCGGCCGCATGGTCACGCCGGTGGCCAGGGCGCTGGCCGAGCGCGCCATCCCCTTCGTCTACCTGACTGGCTACCAGGAGCCCGGCCTCGACGACGGCCCGGTGCTGCACAAGCCCGCCGCCCCCGAAGCCCTGGTCAGCGCCCTGGCGGGACGGCGGGTGGAGCGGGTCTAGGGGCGCTGCTCCCAACTCCCGTCATTCCCGCCCTTGTGGCGGGAATGACGGGATGAAGGGGAGGGGGAGGAGGCGTCTCCTGGCGGCACCCCGCCGCACGCCGCGACCTTGACTCCCGCCCCTATCAGGATCAGAACAAAGTGGGAACGGAGGTCGCCATGCCTGGCTCGCGCGAGGCGCGTATCGAGGCCCTGAGAGGTCGGATCGCCGCCATCGAGGCGGGGACTCGGACTCCGACTCCGGTCCTGCCGTTCGGCGACCCACGCATCGACTCCCACCTGCCTGGCGGGGGTCTGCCCCGGGCCGGCTGGCACGAGGTGGTCGGTGAGGGGCTGGAGGGCGAGAGCGGGGCGGCGACGGCGGCCTTCGCGGCGCTGCTGGCTCGTCCCCGGGCCGCCAAGGGGGCGGTGGTGTGGGTGCTGCGGCGCTCGGACCTCTATGCGCCGGGCCTGGTGAACCTGGGCTTTCCGGTCGAACGGCTGGTGATGGTGCGGGTCCGCGACGAGGCCGAGGGGCTGTCGGTGATGGAGGACGCCCTGGCCACGCCCGGCGTTTCCGTCGCCATCGGCGAGGCCGAGGCCCCCGACCTGGTGGCCGGCCGTCGGCTGCAACTGGCCTGCGAGCGGGCGGGGGGCTTCGGGGTCGTCCTGCACCGCCGGCCCTATGGCGGACCGGCCAGGGGGGCGACCGGCTCGGCCGCCTTCAGCCGCTGGCGGGTGGGGCCCGCCCCGGGGCGCGCGCCGCCGGATGGGCTGGGGCTCGGTCCTGCGGCCTGGCGCGTGGCGCTGGAACGCTGCCGGGGCGGACGCCCGGGAGCGTGGATCCTGGAACATTCGGAGGCCGATCATGGCCCGCATCCTTTCCGTGTGGTGTCCGAACTGGCCGATCACGACCTGGCGCAGACACCACCCGAACGGCTTCGCAGAGCGGGGTGAGGGAAAGATCCTCCCCCCGAAGGGGGAGGTGGCCGCGAAGCGGTCGGAGGGGGAAGGGGTTTCCGCCTCAGCAGAAACTTCCCCCTCCGTCGCCTTTGGCGACACCTCCCCCTTCAGGGGGAGGATCTCAGAAGATCCCCCCTTCGCCCTGCTGGTCTCCGAACGCGGCACGCGCCGCCTCGCCGCCGTCGACGCGGCCGCCGCAGCCCGGGGCCTCTCCGCCGGCCAGAAGGCCGCCGACGCCCTGGCGCTGGTCCCGCAGCTGGTCACCGCCGACCATGACCCCGACGCCGACCGGCGGGCGCTGGAGAGCCTCTGCGACTGGTGCGTGCGGTTCTCGCCGGCCGTGGCGGTGGACGGCGAGGACGGACTGCTGCTCGACATCACCGGGACCGACCACCTGTGGGGCGGGGAGGCGGCGATGCTGGCCGATCTCCTGGAGCGGCTGTCGCGCTGGGGCGTGCCGGCGCGCGGGGCGATCGCCGACACCGCCGGGGCGGCCTGGGCCCTCGCTCGCTTTGGAGAGGCCCGTTTCGGACGCGAGCAGGCGGTGGTTCCGCCCGGCGGCCAGCGCGAGGCGCTCTCCCGCCTGCCGGTGGCGGCCTTGCGGCTGGACGAGGCCGCCCAGGCCCAGCTGCCGCGCCTGGGGCTGCATCGCGTGGGCCAGCTCTACGCCCTGCCGCGCGCCCAGATGGCCAAGCGCTTCGGCCTGGCCTTCACCCAGCGGCTGGACCAGGCCCTGGGCGCGGCGGGCGAGGCCCTGGCCTTTCGTCGTCCCGCCAGTCCGTGGTTCGAGCGCCTGGCCTTCTTCGAGCCGATCAGCGCGCCCGAGGATCTGGCCCGCGTCGCCGCCGACGTGCTGGCCCTGATCTGCAAGCGGCTGGAGGCGCAGGGGCGCGGGGCCAAGCGGTTCGAGGTCGTCTACCATCGCCTGGACGGCAAGGCCTTCGCCGTGCCCGTGGGCCTGGCGCGCCCAGGGCGTGACGCCGTGCGCCTGGCCAAGCTGGTCGCGCCCAGGCTCGACGTCGTCGATCCGGGGTTCGGGATCGACGTGATCACCGTCCACGCCTTCGCGGTCGAGGCCCTGGCGCAAGGCCAGGCGCGCATCGACGCCGAGCTGGACGCGGCCGAGGCCCTGGCCCCGCTGGTCGACCGGCTGGTCAACCGGTTGGGCGAAGGGCGGGTCTGGCGGCCCGATCCGGTGGAGAGCCACGTGCCCGAGCGCGCCGTGGGCCGGTCCGCGCCCCTGGCGGCGCCGGCGAGCGCCCGGCCGTGGAACCCCGACCTGCCGCGCCCGACCCGCCTGCTGAAACGCCCCGAGCCGATCGAGGTGATGGCCAAGCTGCCCGACGACCCGCCGCTGCGCTTCACCTGGCGCGGCCGCCATCACCGCCTGCGCGCCGCCGAGGGCCCCGAGCGCATCGGCCAGGAATGGTGGCGGGGCGATTTCGACGACACGGGTCCGGGCAAGATCCGCGACTACTACCGGGTGGAGGACGAGGCCGGCGGCCGGTTCTGGATCTACCGGCAGGGGCTCTATGGCGACGATGCTTTGCCGAAATGGTGGCTGCATGGCCTGTTTGGTTGAAGGCGCAAAAACCCTCCCCCTGAAGGGGGAGGTGTCAGCGAAGCCGACGGAGGGGGAAGTCATTCCTCACGTTCGTGCGCGCGTCGATTTCAATGGCCTCTTCCCCCTCCGGCCCTCCGGGATCCTCCCCCTCTGGGGGAGGTGGCCCAGAGGGCCGGAGGGGGGGCGTTTTCAGCTTCCGCGGCGGTCGACGTTCATCAGCTGCTCCCCCCTCCGTCCGCTTCGCGGACACCTCCCCCACAGGGGGAGGATCTTGCGGGCCTGCACCCCATGACCCACGCCTATGCCGAACTCCAGGCCACCACCAACTTCTCGTTCCTGCGCGGGGCGTCGCGGGCCGAGGAACTGATGCTGACGGCCGAGGCCCTGGGCCTTTCCGCCGTGGGTGTGGTCGACCGCAACAGCCTGGCGGGGGTGGTGCGCGCCTGGACGGCTGCGAAGAAGCTGAAGGTCCGGGCCCTGGCCGGCTGCCGCCTCGACTTCGCCGACGGCGCGCCGAGCCTGCTCTGCTATCCGTCCGACCGCGAGGCCTTCGCGCGGCTGACGCGGCTGCTGACGGTGGGCCAGCGGCGGGCGGGCAAGGGCGAGTGCGTCCTGTCGTGGGCCGACTTCGCCGAGCACGCCGAGGGGCAACTGGTCCTGGTCGTGCCGCCGGAAAGGCTGGACGCCGCCTTCGAGGCCGACCTTGCCCGCATCGCCGCGGTGCTGAAGGGCCGGGTATGGCTGGCCGCGTCCCGCGCCTACGCCGCCCAGGACCTCAAGCGCCTCTCGCGGCTGGACGCCCTGGGCGAGGCGGCCGGGGCGCCGATGGTCGCCACCAACGACGTGCTCTATCACGGCCCCGAGCGGCGGCCGCTGCAGGACGTCATCACCTGCGTGCGCGAGCACTGCACGATCCAGGAGGCCGGCTTCCGCCTCGAGGCCAACGCCGAGCGCCACATCAAGGCCCCGGCCGAGATGGCGCGTCTCTTCGAGCGCTGGCCAAGGGCGATCGCGCGCACCACCGAGATCGTCCAGCGCATCGGCTTCGACCTCAAGGACCTCGAGGAAGAGTATCCCGACGAGCCGGTGCCCCCCGGCAAGACCTCGATGCAGCACCTGACCGGCCTGACCTGGCAGGGGGCGGCCTGGCGCTATCCGGACGGCGTGCCCGACAAGGTGGCCGCCCAGCTGAGGGAAGAGCTGCGGCTGATCGCCAAGATGGACTACCCCAACTACTTCATCACCGTGCACGACATCGTCGGTTGGGCGCGGGGGCAGGGGATCCTGTGCCAGGGACGGGGGTCCGCGGCCAATTCCTCGGTCTGCTACTGCCTGGGGGTGACGGCGATCGACCCCACCAAGCACCGGCTGCTGTTCACCCGCTTCATTTCCGAAAACCGCGGCGAGCCGCCCGACATCGACGTCGATTTCGAGCACGAGCGGCGCGAGGAGGTGATGCAGTACGTCTACCAGCGCTATGGCCGGGAATACGCGGCCATCTGCGGCACGGTGATCCACTACCGCCCGCGCAGCGCCATCCGCGACGTCGGCAAGGCCCTGGGCCTGACCGAGGATGTGACCAGCCTGCTGGCCGGCACGGTCTGGGGCAGCTGGGGCGACGGCCTGCCTGAGGAGCACCTGAAGAACGCGGGGCTCGATCCCAAGGCGCCGGAGATAGCCCGCGCCGTGGCCCTGGCCACCGAGCTTATGGGCTTTCCCCGCCACCTGTCGCAGCATGTGGGCGGTTTCGTGCTGACCAAGCGGCGCCTGGACGAGACCGTGCCGATCGGCAACGCCGCGATGAAGGACCGCACCTTCATCGAGTGGGACAAGGACGACATCGACAGCCTGGGCCTGATGAAGGTCGACGTGCTGGCCCTGGGCATGCTGACGGCGATCCAGCGCGCCTTCGGCATGCTGCGCGAGGATCACGGTGAGCGCATCGTCGACCTGGCCGACGTGCCGGCCGAGGTGGCGGGCGTCTACGACATGCTGTGCGTGGCCGACAGCATCGGGGTGTTCCAGGTGGAGAGCCGGGCGCAGATGTCGATGCTGCCGCGCCTGCGGCCCCGGCGGTTCTACGACCTGGTCATCGAGGTGGCGATCGTGCGGCCAGGGCCCATCCAGGGCGACATGGTCCATCCGTATCTCAAGCGCCGCAACGGGATCGAGCCGGTGGACTGGCCGCATCCGTCGCCCGAGCATGGGCCGGAGAACGAGCTGGAGGAGATCCTCGGCAACACCTACGGCGTGCCGCTGTTCCAGGAGCAGGCCATGAGCCTGGCCATCGAGGCGGCCAAGTTCACGCCCGACGAGGCCGACGGCCTGCGCAAGGCCATGGCCACCTTCCGCAACCTGGGCACGCCGGCCGAGTACCGGGTGAAGTTCGTCGAGGGCATGGTCCGGCGCGGCTACCAGCGCGACTTCGCCGAGCGCTGCTTCAAGCAGATCGAGGGTTTTGGCCACTACGGCTTTCCAGAGAGCCACGCGGCCAGCTTCGCCAAGCTGGTCTACGTCTCGGCCTGGATCAAATGGGCCTGGCCGGACGTGTTCTGCGCGGCCCTGATCAACTCCCAGCCGATGGGCTTCTACCAGCCGTCGCAGCTGGTGCGCGACGCCCGCGAGCACGGGGTCGAGGTGCGTCCGCCCGACGTGATGGCCAGTGACTGGGATTGTACTTTGGAGGCTTCCAGCTCCTCCCCCGCGCCAGCGGGGGAGGAGGAACGCGAAGCGGTGGAGGGGGCGAGACTGGGCGCCGCGCTCTGTCCCTCGCCCCCTCCGTCACGCTGCGTATCCGCAGCGCGCCGCCTCCCCCGTTTCACGGGGGAGGAGCGCCGAGACCCCCGCAAGATCTCCTGCGAAAAGACCCGTCCCCGCTGGAAGGCGCT
Organism: Caulobacter sp. CCNWLW153; assembly: GCF_036889365.1. Classification (NCBI taxonomy): domain Bacteria; kingdom Pseudomonadati; phylum Pseudomonadota; class Alphaproteobacteria; order Caulobacterales; family Caulobacteraceae; genus Caulobacter; species Caulobacter sp. CCNWLW153. Next base: position 36,295 of record NZ_JBAKFV010000014.1, on the reverse strand, counting down.
GCGCCTGGGCCTGCGCCAGATCAAGGGCCTCAAGGCGGTCGACGTCCAGGCCCTGGTGAAGGCCCGCGACGAGGGCGCCCGCACGCCGGCGGAGTTCGCGCAGGGCGGCGTGCCGCAGCGGGCGCTGGAACTGCTGGCCGAGGCCGACGCCTTCGCCTCCACGGGCCTGTCGCGGCGCGACGCCCTGTGGGCGGTGAAGGGGCTGAAGGGCGAGCACAAGGCGCCGGTCCAGGCCCCGCTGCTGGCCGGGCTGCCGCTGTTCGAGGACCAGGTGGCCCTGCCGGCGATGGGCAAGCCCCAGGAGGTGGCCGAGGACTACCGCACCACCAGCCTTTCCCTGAAGGCCCACCCGTGCGGATTCTACCGGCCGATGCTGCGGGAGATGGGCGCGGTCACCGCCGACCAACTGCCGAAATTCCGCAACGGCCAGAAGGTGTCGGTCGGGGGGCTCGTCCTGATCCGCCAGCGGCCGGGCACGGCCAAGGGGGTGGTGTTCGTCACCCTGGAGGACGAGACGGGCGTTGCGAATGCGGTCGTCTGGAAGGACCGCTTCGAGGCCGACCGCAACGTGGTGATGACCGCCTCGTTCCTGGTGGTGCACGGCCGGGTGCAGGCGGCCGAGGGCGTGATCCACGTCGTCGCCGAGGGCTTCACCGACCTGTCGGCGGAGCTCTCGACCTTACGGGATGAACCCGGCGCGCCGGCGCCGCGCGTACGCCAGAAGGTGTCGGGCCGGCTGCTGCGAAGCCGGGATTTTCACTGAGAGGAGGGACAGGCTCTGCCCCTTCTCCCGTAAAATCCCCGCGAAAGCGGGGACCCAGGCTTTTTCTGAAATGCGTGGCGCTCGACGATAAACACCTGGGCCCCCGCTTTCGCGGGGGTTTTACGGATATTGGAACGCTCTTCCCGCTCGTTCGCACCCAGAGGAGTAGGTTTTAGGCCTTCGCCGTTTCCGGCGTCGTGGCCCTCAGCCGCTCGACCAGGGCGAACAGCTGCGCCCGCACGCCGAACTCGTCGCCGGCGATGGCGGCGGTTTCCAGGCTGGCCAGGGTCGCCTCGTCGATGCGCGGCGGCGGCGCGACAGGGGTGGCCTCGACCACGCCGGCCGACTTGGGCGCGGCGGTCTCGTTGATGTCGACCAGCGCCTCGGTCAGCTTCTCGCCAGGACGAAGGCCGGTGATGCGGATCTCGATGTCCTTGCCGGGGACGAGGCCCTGCAGCTCGATCATCCGGCGGGCCAGGTCGATGATCTTCACGGGCTCGCCCATCTCGAGCGTCAGCACGCCGGCCGGCGGCTCGGCGTCGGCGGCCGCCTGGGCCACGGCCCGCAGCACCAGAGACACCGCCTCGGGGATGGTCATGAAGTAGCGCTCGACATTGGCGTCGGTCAGGGTGACCGGGCCGCCGCGGGCGATCTGGTGGCGGAACACCGGCACCACCGACCCGGCCGAGCCCAGCACGTTGCCGAAACGCACGACGCCGACCCGCATCTGGCCGCCGCCGCCGAACTGGCGGGCGATCGCCTCGGCCACGCGCTTGGTGGCGCCCATGACGCTGGACGGGGCCACGGCCTTGTCGGTCGAGATCAGGGCGAAGTGCGCGGCGCCGGCCGCCTTGGCGGCGATGGCGACGTTGCGTGTGCCCAGCACGTTGGTGCGCACGCCCTCGCAAGGGTGGTTCTCGACCATCGGCACGTGCTTGAGGGCGGCGGCGTGGAAGACGATGTCGGGCTGCTCGGCGGCCAGCAGGCGGGTGACGCGATCCGCATCGCGCACGTCGCACAGGGCCTCGCGGCGCGGCAGGGCGGGCCAGGCCTCGGCGATCTCGCGGTCGATCAGGAAGAGGTTGGCCTCGGAGGCGTCGACCATCGTCAGGTGGGCCGCGCCGCTGGCGGCGATCTGACGGCACAGCTCCGAGCCGATGCTGCCGCCGGCCCCGGTGACCAGCACGCGGCGGCCGCTGACCAGGGCCCGCACGGGAGCGGGGTCGAGGCGCACGGGGGCGCGGCTGAGCAGTTCCTCAAGGCTGATCTCGCGCAGGGCCGCGGCGGTGGGGCCTTCGCCCATCTCGACCACGCCCTGGCGGCGCAGCAGGCGCACGCCCTCGCTCTTCAGGCGGCCCAGGCGCTCGGCGCCGAAGGCGCTCAGCGGGGCTTCGGCCAGGAACAGCACGGCGGCCGGCGACAGGCCGCCGTCGCTGAGCTGGCGCATGACGGCGTCGAAGCGGTCGATGGCGCCCAGCACGCAGACGCCGCGGATCTCGTCGCCGGTCTCGCGGGCCTCGGGGGTGAGCAGGCCGACCACGGCGTAGCGCTCGGCCAGGGCCGGGTCGCGCAGGAAGGCCTCGGCCTCGGCCGCCGTGCCGATGATCAGCAGGCGCGGCAGGGCCGGGTGGGCAGGGGCGGGGCGCAGGCGCAGCAGGGCTTCGGCCAGCACGCCCTCGTGCAGCGCCCGGCGACCGACGCGCAGGGCGGCCAGCAGGCCGATCTGCACGACCAGGGCCGCCAGGATGGTGCGCAGGCCGCCGTCGAGGTCGGGCAGGACCAGGAACGCCAGCAGCGAGAAGGTCAGGGCCGTCAGCGCCGCCGAGCGGGCGATGCGCAGGTAGTCGGCGGCGGCCACGAACCGCCAGGGCGCGCGCTCCAGCCGAAACAGCAGTTCCACCAGGAAGGCCGACAGGGCGTAGAGGCCGGCATGGGCCAGCAGGCCCGGCCGGTCGGTGTCCAGGCCCGCGGCCAGGACCTGTCCGACCAGCAGGGCCAGGAAGGCCAGGAACACATGCGCTGCGATCTTGCCGGCGCGACCCATGGACACTCGAACTCCGTTCAACTTTCGCGGCTTAGCATGCCGCTCGCTCGTCGTCGCCGATTCAGGGGGCGTTTCAGGCGCGGGCCAGCGGCAGGGTGGTCACCAGGTCGCCGGCGGCGGCGGGCGGGGCGCCGGCGGGGCGCATGACCAGGGCGTCGGCCCGGGCGAACACGCCGACCAGCGAGGAATCCTGGTCGGGGAAGGGCGTGACCGTCACCCGACCCTCGGCGTCGATGGCGCGGGCGGCGCGCATCCAGTGCTCTCGCGGACCGGCGGCGGGCAGCGCAGCGGCCAGGCGGGCGACGCCGAAGGGCAGGGCCGGATCGGCGCCGGACAGGGCCGACAGCAGCGGGCGCAGGAAAAGCTCGGCGCACACCAGGGCCGAGGCTGGATTGCCCGGCAATCCCAGCACCCGGCGGCCGTCGTCGAGATGGCCAAACCAGGTCGGCTTGCCCGGACGCACGGCGATGGTCTGGACACGCAGATCCAGGCCCAGTCGCGTCATGGCCGGCTTGACCAGATCGTAGTCGCCGACCGAGGCGCCGCCGATGGTCACCACCAGGTCGACGGCCGCGTCGGCCACCGCGGCGGTGATGGCCTCGACGGAGTCGGCGGCGGGGGCGAGCTTGATCGCCTGTCCGCCCCAGGCCTCGATCAGGGCCGCCAGGCTGAACGAGCCGGACTCGAAGATCTGGTCGGGCGCCGGCGCGCCGCCCGGCGCGACCAGTTCGTCGCCGGTGGCCAGGATCGCCACTTTCGGGCGGCGGGCGACCGACAGTTCGGCGCGGCCTGCGGCGGCGGCCAGCGACAGACGCCAGGGGTCGATGCGCACGCCGGCCTCCAGCAGTCGGTCGCCGGCGCGGAAGTCGCCGCCGGCGGGGCGGATGTTGGCCTTGGGGCTATCACCGGCCGCGAAGGCCACATGGTCGCGCTCGTGCGTCGCCTCTTCCTGGATGACGACGAGGTCGGCGCCGGCGGGAACCGGGGCGCCGGTGAAGATCCGCACGGCCTGCCCCTCTTCCAGCGGCTGGGAATAGGCCCGGCCGGCGGCGCTTTCGCCGACGATCGCGAAGGTCTCGACCACGCCATAGTCGGCCCGGCGGATCGCCCAGCCGTCCATGGCGGAGGCGTCGAAGGGCGGCTGGCGGCGATCGGCGACGATGTCCTGCGCCAGCACGCGACCCACGGCCAGGGGCAGGGCGACGGCCTCGACGCCCAGGCGGGCGGCGCCGTCCAGCATCCGGCTCCGGGCTTCCTCGACGGTCAGGTTCTTCAGGGCTTGGCTCACGGATCGATGGTCTCTGTCTGGGCGCGGGGCATGGCTGTGGCACGAGCGGGCGCGGGTCAATCGAAACCTGCGCCGGCGCCTCCGGGCTTGTAGCGATTGGGCGGAATGCCCAGCAGGCGCTTGAACATGGTCGAGAAGGCCGCCGGGCTATCGTAGCCGAGATCCAGCGCGATGGTCGTCACCGGCTCGCCGGCCGCCAGCCGGGGCAGGGCGGCCAGCAGGCACGCCTGTTGCCGCCAGGCGCCGAAGCTCATGCCGGTCTCGCGGCGGAAGGCGCGGGTGAAGGCCCGGCGGCCAAGGCCCAGCTGCGCGCACCAGTCGTCGATGGTCTCGTGCGGCGTAGGACGCTCCAGGAACGCGTGGCAGCGGCTGGCCAGGGCGGGGGCGGCGGGAAAGGGCACGGCCAGCGGGATCACCGGGGCGCGGGCCAGTTCGGCGAGCAGCAGGTCCATGACCAGGCCGTCGCGGCCGGCCTCGTCGTAGTCGACCGGAATGGCGCAGGCGGCGATCAGCAGGTGGCGCACCAGCGGCGAGACGCCGATCACCCGGCCGGTGTCGCCCAATGCGGCCGAGGCTCGCTTGTCCAGCAGCACGCTGCGGGTGCTGACCGCCCCGACCATGCGGACCGAGTGGGGCGTGCCGGCCGGGGTCCAGACCGCGCGCTCTGGCGGGGCGATCCAGGCGCCGTGCGGCGTGCTGACCACGGCCACGCCGGCGGCCGCGTAGAGCAGCTGGCCGCGCCCATGCTGGTGCCAGTCGAGCTCGAACGAGGGCGGGTACTCGTTGCCGGTGGCCACGATGGGACGGGGTATGGCGTCGTAGTCGGCGGGATGCACCCAGGGCTTGGCCATCTGTCCCACTCTCGAAAGTGAAAGTCCCAATGCGGAATGCGGGACGCCTTCGCAGGTCCTATCGCGGTCTCACCTTCACTGGAAGAGCCCGATGACCGACACCGCGATCCGATCCCCCGCCGCCGACCCGTCCAGCCCGCAGGCGCAGACCACGGTGTTCGGCGTGATCCTCGCGATCAGCGGCTGCCACCTGCTCAACGACATGATGCAGTCGCTGCTGCCGGCCATCTATCCGAACCTGAAGACCGACCTGCACCTGAGCTTCGGCGAGATCGGCCTGGTCACCCTGGCCTACCAGATCACCGCCTCGATCCTGCAGCCGCTGGTGGGCCTGTACGCCGACCGCCGTTCCAACCCGTGGGTGCTGCCGGGCGGGACGCTGTTCTCGCTGGCGGGCCTGGCGGTGCTGTCGGTGGCGCACGTCTATGGCCTCGTCCTGCTGGGCGCGTGCCTGCTGGGCGTCGGCTCGTCGGTGTTCCACCCGGAATCCTCACGGGTGGCGCGGATGGCGGCGGGCGGACGGCCGGGCCTGGCCCAATCGCTGTTCCAGGTCGGCGGCAACGCGGGCCAGGCGCTGGGACCGCTGGCGGCGGCCCTGGTGGTGGTGCGCTGGGGCCAGTCGAGCCTGGCCTTCTTCGCGCTGCTGGCCCTGCTGGCCGGGGCGGTGCTGTGGAATGTCGCCGTCTGGGCCCGCCACCACGGCGCGGCGCGCCTGGCGGCCGGCGGCGGCCGCAAGATCGCCCTCGACCTGCCCAAGGGCGCGGCCGGCAAGGGCATCGCCATCCTGCTGGTGCTGATCTTCTCGAAGTACGTCTACATGGCCAGCCTGACCAGCTACTTCACCTTCTACCTGATCGAGCGCTTCCAGCTGTCGGTCGAGAACGCCCAGATGCATCTCTTCGCCTTCCTGGCGGCGGTGGCGCTGGGCACGATCGCCGGCGGGCCGGTCGGCGATCGCTTCGGCCGCAAGGCGGTGATCTGGATCTCGATCCTGGGCGTGCTGCCGTTCACCCTTCTGTTGCCCCATGCCAGCCTGTTCTGGACCGGGCCGCTGGTGGTGGTTATCGGCCTGCTGCTGGCCTCGGCCTTCCCGGCCATCGTGGTGCTGGCCCAGGAGCTGGCGCCGGGCCGGATCGGCATGATCTCGGGCCTGTTCTTCGGCTTCTCGTTCGGCATGGGCGGCCTGGGCGCGGCTGTGCTCGGGGAACTGGCCGACTGGAAGGGCGTCGAGACCGTCTACAAGCTGTGCGCCGTGCTGCCGGCGCTGGGCCTGATGGCCGCCTTCCTGCCCAATACGCGAAGACGATGAGGGCATGGACCAGACAGCAAAAAGGCCAGCCTCGCGGCTGGCCTTTTCAATTCGAGGCGATGCGCGCCGGATCAGCCGACGAAGGCGCGCTCGATGACGAAGTCGCCCGGCTCGGCGTTGGAGCCCTCGACCAGGCCGTGGGCCTCCAGAAGGGCGGCGGTGTCCTTGATCATGGCCATCGAGCCGCACAGCATGGCGCGGTCGTGCTCGGGATCGAACTTGCCGCCTTCCAGGCCCAGGTCGGCGAACAGCTTGCCGCTTTCGATCAGGTCGGTGAACCGGCCCTGGCGCTCGAACGGCTCGCGGGTGACGGTGGGATAGTAGACGAGCTGGGCCTTGGCTTCGTCGCCGACCAGCGGGTCCTCGTGGATCTCGCTGGTGAAGAGGTCGCGATAGGCCAGTTCCTGCACTTCGCGCACGCCGTGGGCGACGATCACCTTCTCGAAGCGGCTGTAGGCGTCGGGATCGCGGGCGACCGACAGCCACGGGGCCAGGCCGGTGCCGGTGCCGAACAGGAAGAGGCGCTTGCCCGGCTTCACGGCGTCCAGCACGAGGGTGCCGGTGGGCTTCTTGCCGAGCAGGATCTGGTCGCCGGCCTTGATCTGCTGAAGGCGCGAGGTCAGCGGACCGTCAGGCACCTTGATCGAGAAGAACTCCAGCTCCTCGGCGAACGAGGGCGAGCCGATCGAGTAGGCGCGCAGGATCGGCTTCTTTTCGCCCAGTTCCTCGCGGGCGGGCAGGCCGATCATCACGAACTCGCCCGAGCGGAAGCGGAAGCTGGCCGGACGGGTGATGGCGAAGCTGAACAGCCGGTCGGTCCAGTGCTTGACCCAGAGGACGGTCTCCAGGTGGTGCGGGGACTCCTTGGCGGGAGCAGGGGCGGCGGCGGTGGCGGTCTCGGCCGTCATGTCAGTGATTTCGATCCTGTTCGCGCCGTACGAAGAACGGCGGCGCGCATAAGAAAAGTCGGGTGTCGCTCCGGCCCTGAAGGCGACACGGGTGTCATGTGAGAAGTTGAGAGCGGATGTCAACTTTTGCGATCTGAAGCCGCTTGGAGAAAAAATTCTACGAGCAGTCCAAAATATCGCCGTTCGCTTTTTCTGACTGTGTCAAAAATGTGATTGCCGGCCACCCCAACGGGGCGCAGACTTCCTTTTGCTTCGTTCGCGAAGCCAACGATACGGAGGAACGTATGCGGGTGAGGTTCATCATGGCCGCCGCGGCGGCCAGTCTGTTAGCGTTAGGCGTAGCGGGTTGTGAAGGCGGCGCCCAATCCAAGTCCGCCCAGGCCCAGAAAGTGACCCTGGAAGGTAAGTCGGTGACGGCGAGCGGCTGCGTGCGGCCGGTCGAGAACACCAAGTGCCTCGTCGTGCGCGGCCCCAACGGCGGCTATTACGACGTTTCCAGCGCCAGTCCGGCTCCGGACCCCGCCAAGGGGGTCGGCGTCTCGCTGCGTGGTCGCGATCAGGGCAAGAACACCGAATGCGGCCGTGAGCTCACGGACGTGAAATGGTCGTACCTGAACGTCCAGTGCGCGGCGGCGACGCCGAGCGCCTCGACCGGCGCCGAGGAGAAGAAGGACGGCTAAGGTCGCCTGTCGTTTCGAACGGCTCTAGGGCTTCGGTGAAGGCTGCGCTTCAGCCCTCGCCGGAGCCGGGGTCGGTTCGCGTCTTCGGCGTGTCGACGCTGGCCTCGCCGCCGGCCGGTTCGGTGGCTGGACGAGGCGGTTTGCCGTCGACGTTCGGATTCGGTCGCTGATTCTCGTGCTCGACTTCCCGATTTGAGGGGCGCTCGCCGGTATTCGCGGCCATCTTTCATCCTTTCAGGCATTCTTTCAGGCGCGGGCGGACCAAGAAACCTGTGAAAAGGCGCCGCTTGATCCGTGACTTCCGCAATAACGCGTGTCGAACGCGTCCTGATCCGCTTGCCCGGCGCAAACGACCCTGCTACACGACGCCGCTCTGGCGCTGGGAAGCGTCGGCGGCGCCGCTCGCGGCCCTCCGGCCTGGACCGTCGCCAAGGCTGCGGTCCTTTCTATCGGGACCGGAGTTCTGCAGGAGTGTAGCTCAGCTGGTAGAGCATCGGTCTCCAAAACCGAGGGCCGGGGGTTCGAGTCCCTCCACTCCTGCCACTATATGTCATCGGCCGGTCCGGCGTTCGGCCCGGCCTGTCAGATACGCGAGCCTCTGAAACCATGGCCAGGAAACCGGGATCCAGCCCGTCAGCGATCAAGAACCGCGCCGCCCGTACGGCCGCGGCGCTGGCCCCTGCCGGTCAGGCTCCATCCGCCGCCGCCGCGGCGCCCAAGAAGCCTTTCAACCCGGTGCAGTTCTTCCGCGAAGTCCGCGCCGAGGCCCGCAAGATCACCTGGACCACCCGCAAGGAGACCTGGATCACCTCGGTGATGGTCTTCATCATGGTGATCGTCGCCTCGGTGTTCTTCTTCGGCGTCGACTGGATTTTGGGTACGCTGGCCAATCTGCTGCTGAAGTTCGCGGCCGGATAAGACATATAAAGACCATGAGCACCGAAACCGCGACCAACCCGAACCACAAGTGGTACATCGTCCACGCCTACTCGAACTTCGAGAAGAAGGTGGCCGAGAGCATCCGTGAGCAAGCCAAGGCCCAGGGCCTGGAAGACAGCTTCTCCGAGATCCTGGTGCCCACCGAGGACGTCGTCGAGATCCGCCGTGGCCGCAAGGTCAACGCCGAGCGCAAGTTCTTCCCGGGCTACGTCCTGGTGAAGATGAACCTCTCGGACGAGGCCTACCACCTGATCAAGAACACCCCGAAGGTGACGGGCTTCCTGGGCAGCGGCTCCAAGCCGACCCCGGTCTCCGAAAAGGAAGTCCAGCGCATCGTCGGCGCCATCGAAGAGGGCGTCGAGAAGCCCAAGACCGTCGTGCTGTACGAAGTCGGCGAGAACGTCCGCGTCATCGACGGTCCGTTCGCCAGCTTCAACGGTTCGGTCGAGCAGGTCGACGAGGAAAAGGCCCGCCTGCGGGTCACCGTCTCGATCTTCGGCCGCGCCACCCCGGTCGAACTGGAATACAGCCAGGTCGAGAAGATCGCCTAAGCGATCCCTCCACCGAAGCTTTCGAAAACCCCGCGCCGGCGACGGCGCGGGGTTTTTGCTTTCCGGGCCGCGCCTTGCCGGTAGGCCGCTGTGCTAAAGTCCAGTGCCGCTGCGCCTTGCCGCCTCCAACCTCTCGGGTCGCGAAGGGAGGGCGGCCATGCGTCACGACCGTATGAGGCAGGAGCACAAGTACGACGCGGCGATCGCGCACCTGCAGGCGGGGCGGACCCGGCCGGCGGAGGTCGCCCTGCGGGCCGTGGTGGCGGTGAACCCGCGTTCGGCCCTCGCGCACTATCACCTGGGCCTAGCCCTGCGCGGACAGCACAAGTGGAAGGCTGCGGCGCAGGCGTTCCGCTCGGCCCTGGCCTTCGATCCGCACCATGCCCGCGCCGAGGCGTCCCTGGCCCTGATGCTGCTGCAGACCACGTCGGCGGCCGCGGCCGAGCCGCATGTCCGCCGGGCCGCCGCCAATGACCCGGGCGACCCGCTGATCCTGGCCGCGCTCGGCAACATCCTGCGCCACCTGGGCCGGCTGGCCGAGGCCAGGACGGCGTTCGACGCGGCCCTGAAGCTGTCGCCCGATCATGTCGACGCCCGCTTCGGTCGAGGCTTTCTCAGTCTGCTGGAGGGCGACTACGCCTCGGGCCTGGTCGACTACGAGTTTCGCGAGGCGCGGACGGAGGGCGTCGACCCGGGCTTTGCTCCCCAATGGCGCGGCGAGGACATCCGTGGGCGCGCCCTGCTGGTCTATGGCGAGCAGGGCCTGGGCGACGGGCTGCAGTTCCTGCGGTTCCTGCCGCCGCTGGTCGAGCGGGGCGTGCGGGTCACGGCCATGCTGCCCGCGCCTCTGACGGCCCTGGCGCGAGCCTCGCTGGGGGGCGTGCGGGTGCTGGAGCCGGGCGACAGGTCTTCGTTCGATGTCTGCTGCCCCCTGCCCAGCCTGCCGCTCTATTGCGGGATCCGGCTGGAGGCGATTCCCGCGCGCGCCGGCTACCTGACCGTTCCTCCGGGGCGGATGGCGACGTGGAGCGCCCGGCTGGGCGAGAGCGCCGATCTGACCGTGGCCCTGGTCTGGGCTGGAAATCCCGAGCACACCAACGACCATAACCGCTCCATGACCCTGGCCGATCTGGCGCCGCTGCTGCGGATCTCGGGCGTGCGGTGGATCAGCCTGCAGAAGGGGCCCGCCGCGGCCGATCTCTCCCGCCGGCTGGGCGTGCTCGACCTGGGCGGCGAGCTGAAGGACTTCGCCGACACCGCCGCGGTGATGGCCCAGGCGGATCTGGTGGTGTCGGTGGATTCGGCCCCGTGCCATCTGGCGGGCGCGCTGGGGCGACCGGTCTGGACGATGATCCCGTTCGCCCCTGACTGGCGCTGGGGCGTGTCGGGAACCGACACGGCGTGGTACGGTTCGATGAGGCTCTACCGGCAGGCCGCGCTCGAGGAAGGCTGGAGCCTGGCGGTGGAGGCGGCGGCCCGCGACCTGGCCGCCCTGGTCTCCGCTCGCGCCTGACTGGCGCTGGACTCTCCGCCGCGCGACTGCTACACGCCGCGACCTCGCTCCGGGATCCGATTCCGGGGCGTGTTCGCCGTTAAGGCGAACCCAAATCCGTGGAAGGGCCGCCAAGCCCGCACCACGGCTCACCAGCGAGGGCTCCGGCCCTCACGAGAGGATAGTATGGCTAAGAAGATCCTGGGCTACATCAAGCTCCAGGTGAAGGCTGGCTCGGCCACGCCTTCGCCCCCCATCGGCCCGGCTCTGGGTCAGCGCGGCGTCAACATCATGGGCTTCTGTAAGGAGTTCAACGCGCGCACCGAGAACGTCGAAAAGGGCACCCCCCTGCCGACCGTGATCACGGTCTACCAGGACAAGTCGTTCACCTTCATCACCAAGACGCCTCCGGCGACCCACTACCTGAAGCAGATCACCGGCCTGAAGTCCGGCGCGAAGCTGACCGGTCGTGAGACCGTCGGCGAAGTGACGCGCACGCAACTGCGCGAAATCGCCGAGAAGAAGATGAAGGACCTGAACGCCAACGACATCGAGGCCGCCGCCAAGATCATCGAAGGCTCCGCCAAGGCCATGGGCCTGAAGATCGTGGAGGCCTAATCCAATGGCTAAGCAACCCAAGCGCATCACCGCCTGGACCGGCGACCGTGACGCCACCCACGCCGTCGCCGAAGCCATCGCCCTGGTCAAGGCCAACGCCAAGGCCAAGTTCGACGAGACCATCGAGATCTCGGTGAACCTGGGCGTCGACCCGCGTCACGCCGACCAGCAGGTCCGTGGCGTCGTTCAACTGCCGTCGGGCACGGGCCGTGACGTTCGCGTCGCCGTCTTCGCCAAGGACGCCAAGGCCGCCGAAGCCACCGCCGCCGGCGCCGAAGTCGTCGGCGCCGAGGACCTGGTCGAAAAGATCCAGAACGGCTTCATGGACTTCGACCGCGTCATCGCCTCGCCGGACATGATGGCCCTGGTCGGTCGCCTCGGTAAGGTGCTGGGCCCGCGCGGCCTGATGCCGAACCCGAAGGTCGGCACCGTGACCCCGAACGTCGCTCAAGCCGTCAAGGACGCCAAGAGCGGCGCCGTCGAGTTCCGCGTCGAAAAGGCCGGTATCGTTCACGCCGGCATCGGCAAGGCCTCGTTCACCGAGGAAGCCCTGCTGATCAACGTCAAGGCTCTGATCGACGCCCTGAACAAGGCCAAGCCGTCGGGCGCCAAGGGCGTCTACGTCAAGAAGATCGGCCTGTCGTCGACGATGGGTCCGGGCTTCAAGGTCGACGTGGCCTCGATCAACGCCTAATCGGCTGATCGAAGCAAACTGACTTCGCGGGCGGGCGCTGGAGCGATCCAGCGCCCGTCTTGCGTTTTGGGCCCTCGTTGTAGGTCCGGCTAGCCGATGTTATCTTTCGTCTAGACGGAGAGACGCCATGGCCTTCCACATCCGCGATCCCGAGACCGACGCCCTGGTCCGCCAGCTGGCCGAGAAGACGCGGCTCGGCATCACCGAGACGGTGAAGCTGGCCGCCGCCGAAGCCCTGGCCGTGCGCGAGAAGGCGAGGGAGGAGAAGCTGGCGAATATGCGGGCGATCAGTGACCGGATGGCTCGCGTGCCGAGGACGGGCCTCAAGGCCGACAAGGCGTTCTTCGACAGCCTTAACGACGATTGATGTTCGTCGATGCGTCGGCCTGGACGGCCATACTCCTCGGTGAGCCGGAGGCGGATGCCTTTCGCCTGAAGTTGGCGGAAGCTGGAGTTGTCGTGACCTCGGCGATAGCGACTTGGGAAACAGTTCGCGCCGTTGAACGGGAAACGGCCTTGGATGTGCGGCAGGCAGCCGAAGAGGTCAGAGCGCTCCAGAAGTCTGCCGGCGCCGTCGTCGTTCCAATCGAAGAAGCGGAACAGATCCTTGCTGTCGACGCCCACGCCCGCTTCGGCAAGGGCGTTCATCCCGCGAAGCTGAACATGGGCGACTGCTTCGCCTATGCCTGCGCCAAGACCAACGGCGTTCCGCTGCTCTACAAGGGCGACGACTTCTCGCAGACGGATATCGAGGCCGCGTGACTGCCAACGCTTCCAGGATCATCGACGTCGCCGTGGTCGGCGGCGGGCCCGCCGGGCTGATCGCCGCCCAGCGCCTGGCCGAGGCTGGGCGCTCGGTCGTGGTGTTCGAGAAGATGCCGACCTTCGGCCGCAAGTTCCTGATGGCGGGCCGGGGCGGGCTGAACCTGACCCACTCGGAAGATTTCGAGCGCTTCGTGGCCCGTTACGGCGACCGCGCCGCGCGGCTGCGGCCGATGCTCGAGGCCTTCACGCCGGCCGATCTCGTCGCCTGGGCCAGGGATCTTGGCCAGGAAACCTTCGTCGGCGCCAGCGGCCGCGTATTCCCCAAGGCCATGAAGGCCTCGCCGCTGCTGCGGGCCTGGCTGGCGCGGCTGGAAGGCTTGGGCGCCTCGCTGCGCACGCGGTCGGCCTGGGCGGGCTGGGCTGAGGACGGCGCGCTGCTGGTCGACGGCCCCGACGGTCGCGAGGCCTGGCGCCCGCGCGTTACGATCCTGGCGCTGGGCGGGGCCAGCTGGCCCAAGCTTGGTTCCGACGCGGCCTGGACCGGCGTGCTGGAAGGGCAGGGGGCCAAGGTCGCGCCGTTCGCGCCGGCCAACTGCGGCTTCGAGGTCGCCTGGAGCGCGATCTTCCGCGACCGCTTCGCCGGCGAGCCGCTCAAGAACCTTCGCCTGGTCTGCGACGGCCGCCAGGCCCGCGGCGACGCCATGGTCGCCGGCTACGGCCTCGAGGGCGGGGCGGTCTACGCCCTGGGCCCTGCGCCGCGCGAGGCGATCGCCCGCGACGGCGAGGCGGTGCTGACGATCGACCTGCGCCCCGACCTGCCGGCCGAGACGCTGGAGCGGCGCCTCTCCGGCGCACGCGGCGGTCAGTCGCTGGCCAACCACCTGCGCAAGGCGCTGAAGCTTTCGCCGGTGGAGGTGAACCTGCTGCGCGAGGCTCACGGCCTCGACCTGCCGTCGTCGCCGGCTGCCCTGGCCTCGGCGATCAAGGCCGCGCCGATCCGCCTGACCGCCGCCCGGCCGCTGGAGCGGGCGATCTCGGCGGCGGGCGGCGTGGCCTTCGACAGCCTCGACGGCCTGGCGCTGGCCTCGCGTCCCGACGTGTTCCTGGCCGGCGAGATGCTGGACTGGGAGGCCCCCACGGGCGGCTACCTGCTACAGGCCTGCTTCGCCACCGGCGTGGCGGCCGCGAAGGCGGCGGGGGAGCGCTTGGGCCGGTAGCCGCAGCCTCGGCTCTTCCTTCTTTGCTTTCCTGGGCCTCGTGCCCAGGACCCATGCTTCAACCGGCTCAGACCTTTCGAGGTCGGCCGGGATCTGAGCAGCCGCTGGCATGGGTCCTCGCCACAGGGGCGAGGAAAGCGAAGAAAGGGGTTAGCGAATGTTAAGGCGTATGCAGCGCCCTCAGAAACTCCCCACGTGATGGATGTTGCCGTCAGGGTCCTTGAACCACGCCAGCCGCATGTCGCCCGCCCGATGTACGCCGTCCTCCACCGTGATCCCGGGCATGTCGTAGGTCTCGAACGCCACGCCCTTGTCGCGCAGGGCGGCGACCACGGCGTCGAAGCGATCGCCGACCGGCCAGGTCACGGCGGTGCCCTGGTTGGTCCCCGCGAACTCTGACTCGTAGACGGTCAGCGCCACGCCGCCGGCGCGGTAGGCCTGGACGCCCATCTCGGAATCGCCCTCGGGCGCGAGGCCCAGCGTCTCCTCGTAGAAGCGCCTGGCCCGCGCCAGATCCTTGACCGGCAGGGTGGGGGAGGCGTCGAACTGGCCCAGCATGGCAAGGCTCCTTCATGGGTTTCGCTGCCTTGAAGACGTTCGAGCGCGCCGCGTTCCGACACCCCGTTGCGTTCCTTGTGCAAATCCTCTATACGGCCCGCCTCTCCGCTGGACTCCGGTTCGGCGGCGAACCTGTTTGAGAACTGCGGGGCGCGGGGTCACCAGCGCCATAATCGAGGAAGAGCCCTTCCTCGCCGTCGGGAGACAGGGATAGAGACGCCAAGACCTCCTTCTCGTGACGTCAGTCCGAGTCAGGTGCGCGGCCGACTTTCCTTGGAACAGGCTGATGCAACTCGCGCGCGGGAGCAATTCCGCATGGGACGAGCATCTGGCTGCCGGAATGGTCCGGCCGCCTGCAACTGAGTAGGAGACCGCAATGGACCGCGCTCAAAAGCAGGAATCGATCGAGTCGCTGAAAAGCGTCTTCGCCGATGCCGGCGCTGTCGTCGTGACCCACTACATGGGTCTGACCGTTGCGGAAATGACCGACCTTCGTCTTCGCCTCCGCAAGGAAGGCGCCGCGATCAAGGTTGTGAAGAACACCCTGGCCCTCAAGGCTCTGGACGGCAAGCTTGGTGACACGGGTTCCGCCCTGTTCACCGGCCCGGTCGCCATCGCCTACGGCCCGGACGCCGTCTCGGCCGCGAAGATCGCGGTGCAGTTCGCCAAAGAAAACGACAAGCTCAAGATTGTCGGTGGCGTTCTGGACCAGACCAACGTGCTCGACGAAGCCGGCGTGCGCGCTCTGGCGACCCTGCCGTCGCTGGACGAACTGCGTGGCAAGCTCATCGGCCTCATCCAGGCTCCGGCGACCAAGATCGCTGGCGTCCTGCAGGCCCCGGCTGGCCAGCTGGCTCGCGTCTTCAACGCCTACGCGACCAAAGACGCCGCGTAACGGTCATCCCCGCAAATCTATCCCAATCTCTCTAAGGAACTGACACATGTCGAAGCTCGAAAAGCTGGTCGAAGAACTGTCCACCCTGTCGGTGCTGGAAGCCGCTGAACTCTCGAAGCTGCTGGAAGAAAAGTGGGGCGTCTCGGCCGCCGCTCCGGTCGCCGTGGCCGCCGTCGGTGGCGCCGCTGCTCCGGTTGAAGCCGCTGAAGAGCAAACCGAGTTCACCGTTGTCCTGGTCGACGGCGGCGACAAGAAGATCAACGTGATCAAGGAAGTCCGCGGCGTCCGTCCGGACCTCGGCCTGAAGGAAGCCAAGGACCTGGTCGAAGGCGCTCCGCAGAACGTCGTCGAAAACGTTTCGAAGCAGCAGGCCGACGAAGTCGCCAAGAAGCTGACCGAAGCCGGCGCCAAGGTCCAAGTGAAGTAATCCGGCTCCGCGTCGTCTGACGCGGATCTGGTCTTCATGACCTTACGAGACGGGCCCGGAGGGAAACCTCCGGGCCCGTTTTCGTTTTCCCAGGTCCTCCCCCTGAAGGGGGAGGTGGCCCAGAGGGCTGGAGGGGGAAGTCCCTTCAGAGGCCGAGGCGGTTGCTGGCTCACAGGCCACATCCCCCTCCGTCGGCTTCGCCGACACCTCCCCCCTTCAGGGGGAGGATCTTGTCACTGCTATTCATCCCATAAATCGCACCTTGTGCGTTGACGGCGCTGTCAGCCGCCACTACGCCGGTGTCAGGAAATGATAGCGGTAACTTAGTGGAGGAATCGCATGGCTTGGCTGGGTAACGGCGCAAAGGCGCGCGTCCTGGGTCTGGTTTCGGGTCTGGCGCTCAGCGTCGGGGCGGGCATGGCGGTCGCCGCGCCGCAGACCACGGTGGATCGCAACGGCGCCTATGTCTCGGTCGAGACCTACGCCCCCAACGTGATCCGCGTGACCATCAGCCAGGACAAGGACCTGGCCAAGGGCGCCCCGGGCTACGGCGTCAACGGCGTGGCCAC
The DNA here is from genome assembly GCF_036889365.1 of Caulobacter sp. CCNWLW153. Taxonomy (NCBI): domain Bacteria; kingdom Pseudomonadati; phylum Pseudomonadota; class Alphaproteobacteria; order Caulobacterales; family Caulobacteraceae; genus Caulobacter; species Caulobacter sp. CCNWLW153. The sequence goes on along the minus strand of NZ_JBAKFV010000014.1, from coordinate 19,727 downwards.
CGACAAGGGCTGGCGCCACGACCAGAAGGCCGGCGCCGACATCTTCACCTCCGCCGAGCTGTCGCTGGAAGTCGTCGCCCAGCCGTGGCCGGGCGCGCCCAGCCTGCAGGAGCGCTATTTCGCGCCGGCCCTGCCGCCGGTCTCGATCAAGGTGCGCAAGCCCGACGGGACCTCGCTGGTCGACATGACCGGCTGGGAGATGGCCCCGCACGTGGTCAGCGGCGAGAAGACCTTCCGCGCCGGCGCCAGCTTCTCGACGACCGCCGACGAGCACTTCTATGGCCTGGGCCAGAACCAGGAGTCGGAAAGCGCGCTCGACCTGCGCGGCCGCACCATCGACTGCAAGCACGACTATGACGCGCCCCACGGCGAAAGCGTCTGCGTGCCGTTCCTGGTGACCAGCAAGGGCTACGGGATCCTGTGGGACAACCCGTCGGCCACGAAGATCTATCCGGGCGTCAACGGCCGCACCCTGTGGCAGAGCAATGTCGGCGAGCGCGTGTCGTTCTTCGTCATCACCGGCAAGACCACCGACGAGATCTACGCCGGCTACCGCGCGCTGACCGGCGTGACGCCGCTGCCGCCCAAGGCCGCCTTCGGCTACATCCAGTCCAAGGCCCGCTACGAGAGCCAGGCCGAGTTCATGGCCGTGGCCGATGGCTACCAGAAGCGCCAACTGCCGCTCGACATCATGGTGCTGGACTGGTTCCACTGGACCCGCATGGGCCAGATCGACATCGATCCGGCGCAGTTCCCCGACCCGGCCGGCATGAACAAGACGCTGCACGACCGCGGCGTCCACACCATCATCAGCGTGTGGCCCCGCTTCGAGCAGGAAGGCCGCTACTTCAACTACCTGGCCGGCAAGGGCTGGTTCCTGAAGGACGAGAACGGCAATCCGGTTGACGGCCTGCCGTTCCGCAGCGACCGCACCGGCGCGCTGATCGACAGCACCAACCCCGAGGCCCGCGACTGGTTCTGGGGCAAGATCCGCGACAACATCATCTCGCAGGGCTTCGACTGGCTGTGGCTGGACGAGACTGAGCCTGACCTGGTGCCGTCGGGCTTCTTCTTCCACGCCGGCACGGGCGACCGCATCCGCAACGCCTTCCCGCTGATGCACGCCCAACTGGCCGCCGACGGCTCGCGCCGCGACCGTCCCGACAAGCGCAACCTGATCCTGGCCCGCGCCGCCTATACCGGCGCCCAGCGCAACGGCTCGCTGTTCTGGTCGTCCGACATCCAGCCCACGTGGGAGGCCCTGCGCCGCCAGGTGCCGACCGGCCTGAACTTCACCGCGTCCGGTCTCGCGTACTGGGGCAACGACATCGGCGGCTGGCAGTGGCTGCCCTCGACCACCACGGCGACCAAGGCGCCGCTGCTGGATCCGTCGGACGCCCGCGACGTGGTCGGCCAGAACAACGACTATCCCGAGCTCTTCACCCGCTGGTTCCAGTACGGCGTGTTCACCCCGACCCTGCGGGTGCACGGCATGCGCAAGGGCAACGAGCTGTGGTCGTTCGGCAAGGAGGCCGAAGGCGTTCTCTCCAAGTACCTGAAGCTGCGCTATGCGCTGATGCCGTACCTCTATTCGATGGGCAAGACGACCTACGACACCGGCTCGCCCTTCATGCGCGGCCTGTTCATGGACTTCCCCAACGATCCGCAAGTGGCCAATATCGGCGACCAGTACATGTTCGGTCCGGCCTTCCTGGTGGCCCCGGTCACGCAGCAGGGCCAGACCGAGCGCGACGTCTACCTGCCGGCCGGCGCCGACTGGTATGACTACTGGACCAACCAGAAGTTCACGGGCGGCCAGACGATCCGCGTGAAGGCGCCGATCGACGTCATCCCGCTGTTCGTCCGCGCCGGTTCGATCGTGCCGATGGGCGCGCCGATCACCAACACCAGCCAGGTCCAGGCGATCAGCGCGGTGAAGGTCTATCCGGGCCGCGACGCCGAGTTCTCGCTCTATGACGACGACGGCGTCACCAACGCCTACGAGAAGGGCGTCGGCAAGACGGTGAAGCTGCGCTGGGACGACAAGGCCGGCAAGCTGACGGCCACCGGCGACAAGGCTCTGGCGGCGCAAGCCCAGGCCGCGGTCCAGGTGGTGAAGTAAGCGAAGGGGGAGGGCGGAAACGTCCTCCCCCTTTTTTCCTTTTGAACCCTCTCTCATGGAGAGAGGGAGGGGCCCATGGCGAAGCCATGGGAGGGTGAGAGGGTACAATCTCACCAGATGGGGCGCGGTCGAAGTGGGGCGGGTAGACTGCTGGCCGTCGCGCTCCGTTCTCGCGACTACACCACACAGAGGTGCGGGTTTCCGCGGCAGGCGTTGAAACCTCTCACCCTCCCACCGCTGCGCGGCGGGCCCCTTCCTCTCTCTAAGAGAGAGGGATTTGGGCAAGCGCCCGGGCCACCGCTACCAGTCGCGCCTCCCAGGTTTCCCCACCCGGCTGGAACGCCCTGACCGCCGGGTACCAGGGGTAACCCGTCGTCCCCAGCGCCGGCCAGTTCGGGTTGGCCGAGACGATCCAGGTCTCGGCCCCAAGCGCGGCGGCGATGTTGGTGGTGGCGGTCGGCGGACCGACGACGAGGTCCAGCGCCTGGCAGAGGGCGACGACGCCCTCCAGGTCCTGCATCAGGTCGAGGTTCGGCGGTCGGTGGATCGTCAGGCCCTGGGTCTGGGCGCGGGCGAGGTCCGGCCCGGCGTCGCCATATTGCAAGTTCACGAAGACCGCGCCCGGCGTGGCCAGCACCGGCGTCCATGCCTCGAACGGCGCGAAGCGGCGCGAGCGCAGGCCGGCCATTAGGCCGCTGCGCCAGAGGATCCCGACCTTGGGGCCATGGCCGAGGCTTTGCAGCCAGTCGCGCCAGTGCTCGACCCGCGCCGGATCGGGCGCGAGGAAGGGCTTGGCGTCCTCGAAGCTTTCCAATGTCCCGCGCAGCAGCGGCAGCAGGTCGCCCAGCGGCGCCCAGGCCTGGACCGGACCGGCGTCGGGGACGGTGCGGCGCAGGCGGCCGGCCAGGCTGGTGGTGACGTGGCCGATCACGCGCACGCCCGGCCAGGCGCGCGCGAACAGGGGAGCGAGGCGGGGCTCGACCGCCAGGGTCAGGCGCCCGGTCGGGCCGAGGGCGGCCAGGGCGTCGCCGATCATCGAGCCGAACATCACCTCGTCGCCCAGGCCCTGCTCGCCGACCAGCATCAGGGAAAGGCCATGCAGGGGCAGGTCCGGCGTCCAGCGCGGGGCGGGGATGTCGAAGACCAGCGCCTCTCGCCGCTCGGGGGCGAGACGGGCCGCGTAGTCGGCCCAGCCGCTGGGAAGATCGCCAATGCATAACTGCGCCGTTGCGCGCGTCAGCCTGAGCGCGGCGGCCTGGGGCGGCGTCGGCCGAGCGGCCAGCGCCGCGTCGCAGGCCTCCTTGGCGGCCGCCGCGTCGCCGACATCAAGCCGGGCCAGGGCGGCGTTGGCCAGGATCGGAACCTCGCGCGGCGCCAGGCGCAGGGCCTCGTCGTGGAACACCCGGGCGTCGGCGTCGTCGCCCTTCTGGGCGGCGATCGAGCCCAGCAGGCTCCACAGGTGCGGGGCCGCGGGTGCGTCGGCCATGGCTTCGCGGACGATCGCCAAAGCCTCGTCGCAGCGATCCAGGTCGCGCAGCACGGCCGCCAGGTCCTGGGCGTCGGCCAGGTCGCCCGGGCGGGCGGCGCGGACGCGCGCCAGCAGGTCGGCGGCCAGCGCCGGCTGGCCCATGCGCCGGGCCAGCCGGGCCAGATCGCGCACGCCGTCGGGATCGGCGGGCGCCTTCAGGTGCGCCTGCCGCAAGGCCTCGAAGGCCTGGGGCAGGGCGCCGGCCCGCTCGCGCACCAGGCCGATCAAGCGCAGGGCCAGGCTTGCGCCCTCGGGCAAGGCCGCGGCGGCCAGGCTTTCGGCGCGGGCGAAGTCGCCGTCCGCCAGCGCGTCCCCGGCCGCGACCAGCCGCTTTCGAGCGGCGGCGGGAACCTCGTCCAGGCGCGCGGCGATGCGGTGCAGGGGCGATAACGGCCGCTCTGCGGGGCGGGTCTTGAGCGCGGCGGTCATCGGCGGGCCTTGGCGAGGAGGAAGCGTCGCCACGTTGAACGGACCCGCGCCGTGAAATTGGTCGCTGTTTCCCCCTTTCCATCCTCGCTTCGATCCCCTATATCGGCCCGTTCACGAAGACATTTCGGCGGAGTGCGTCCACGCACGTCCGCTCTTCAACGCCCCGAGGCGCGATCAGCCGCCCTCCGATCCGCGCGAAGGGGCGCCCGACAGGCTTCCGGTCCCGGTCGCCAGTCAGGGGAATTCCAGCGTCCGACGCTCTCCGGCAAGGAGAGCGGCGAGGGTGGACGCCGAGGCATTCGAATTCACGCGCGGATTCCGTCCGCGCCGCAGGGAAAAAACATGGCGCAATCCTTCACCGGCAAGAAGCGGATCCGGAAGTCGTTCGGCCGCATTCCCGAGGCTGTGCAGATGCCGAACCTCATCGAGGTTCAGCGCTCCTCCTACGAACAGTTCCTGCAGCGCGAGGTCCGTCCGGGCCAGCGTCGCGACGAGGGCGTCGAGGCGGTCTTCAAGTCGGTGTTTCCGATCAAGGACTTCAACGAGCGCGCCGTGCTCGAATACGTGTCGTACGAGTTCGAAGAGCCGAAGTACGACGTCGAGGAATGCATCCAGCGCGACATGACCTTCGCCGCGCCGCTGAAGGTCAAGCTGCGCCTGATCGTCTTCGAAACCGAAGAAGAAACCGGCGCCCGCTCGGTGAAGGACATCAAGGAGCAGGACGTCTACATGGGCGACATCCCGCTCATGACCGACAAGGGCACCTTCATCGTCAACGGCACCGAGCGCGTCATCGTCTCGCAGATGCACCGTTCGCCGGGCGTGTTCTTCGACCACGACAAGGGCAAGACCCACGCTTCGGGCAAGCTGCTGTTCGCCGCCCGCGTGATCCCGTACCGCGGCTCGTGGCTCGACTTCGAGTTCGACGCCAAGGACATCGTCTACGTCCGTATCGACCGTCGCCGTAAGCTGCCGGCCACGACCTTCCTCTATGCCCTGGGCATGGACGGCGAAGAGATCCTGACCACGTTCTACGACGTCGTTCCGTTCGAGAAGCGTTCGGGCGGCTGGGCCACCCCGTACAAGCCCGAGCGCTGGCGCGGCGTGAAGCCGGAAGTCGCCCTGATCGACGCCGACACCGGCGAAGAGGTCGCTCCGGCTGGCCAGAAGATCAGCGCCCGCAACGCCAAGAAGCTGGCCGACGGCGGTCTGAAGACCCTGCTGCTCGGTCCGGAAGCCCTGACCGGCCGCTACCTGGCCCGCGACGCCGTCAACTTCGAGACCGGCGAAATCTACGCCGAAGCCGGCGACGAGCTGGACGTCCCCACGATCCAGGCCCTGGCCGACCAAGGCTTCGACACCATCGACGTGCTCGACATCGACCACGTGACGGTCGGCGCCTACATGCGCAACACCCTGCGCGTGGACAAGAACGCCGTCCGTGAAGACGCGCTGTTCGACATCTACCGCGTCATGCGTCCGGGCGAGCCGCCGACGGTGGAAGCCGCCGAAGCGATGTTCAAGTCGCTGTTCTTTGACGCCGAGCGCTACGACCTGTCGTCGGTGGGCCGCGTGAAGATGAACATGCGCCTGGAGCAGGAAGTCTCGGACGAAGTCCGCGTCCTGCGCAAGGAAGACGTCCTGGCCGTCCTGAAGCTGCTGGTCGGCCTGCGCGACGGTCGCGGCGAAATCGACGACATCGACAACCTCGGCAACCGCCGGGTGCGTTCGGTCGGCGAACTGCTGGAAAACCAATACCGCGTCGGCCTGCTCCGCATGGAGCGCGCCATCAAGGAACGCATGTCGTCGGTCGATATCGACACCGTCATGCCGCACGACCTGATCAACGCCAAGCCGGCCGCCGCCGCCGTCCGTGAATTCTTCGGCTCTTCGCAGCTGTCGCAGTTCATGGACCAGACGAACCCGCTGTCGGAAATCACCCACAAGCGTCGTCTCTCGGCCCTCGGCCCGGGCGGTCTGACCCGTGAGCGCGCCGGCTTCGAAGTCCGCGACGTTCACCCGACCCACTACGGCCGGATCTGCCCGATTGAAACGCCGGAAGGCCCGAACATCGGTCTGATCAACAGCCTCGCGACCCACGCCCGCGTGAACAAGTACGGCTTCATCGAGAGCCCGTACCGTCGCGTGAAGGACGGCAAGCCGCAGGACGAAGTCGTCTACATGTCGGCGATGGAGGAATCCAAGCACGTCATCGCCCAATCGAACATCAAGGTGGTCGAAGGCGAGATCCTGGAAGAACTGGTTCCGGGCCGCATCAACGGCGAACCGACCCTCCTGCAAAAGGAGACGGTGGACCTGATGGACGTGTCGCCGCGCCAAGTCGTGTCGGTGGCCGCCGCCCTGATCCCGTTCCTCGAAAACGACGACGCCAACCGCGCCCTCATGGGTTCGAACATGCAGCGTCAGGCCGTGCCGCTCGTCCAGTCGGACGCCCCGCTCGTGGGCACCGGCATGGAAGCGGTCGTGGCTCGTGACTCGGGCGCCGTGGTCATCGCCAAGCGCACCGGCGTCGTCGAGCAGATCGACGGCACCCGTATCGTCGTGCGCGCCACCGAAGAGACCGATCCGGCCCGCTCGGGCGTCGACATCTACCGGATGTCGAAGTTCCAGCGCTCGAACCAGTCGACCTGCATCAACCAGCGTCCGCTGGTGAAGGTGGGCGACAAGATCAGCGCCGGCGACATCATCGCCGACGGTCCGTCGACGGAGCTGGGCGAACTGGCCCTGGGCCGCAACGCGCTCGTCGCGTTCATGCCCTGGAACGGCTACAACTTCGAAGACTCCATCCTGATCTCCGAACGCATCGTCCGTGACGACGTCTTCACCTCGATCCACATCGAGGAATTCGAAGTCATGGCCCGCGACACGAAGCTCGGTCCGGAAGAAATCACCCGCGACATCCCGAACGTCGGCGAGGAAGCCCTGCGCAACCTCGACGAAGCCGGCATCGTGGCCATCGGCGCCGAAGTCCAGCCGGGCGACATCCTGGTCGGCAAGGTCACGCCGAAGGGCGAAAGCCCGATGACTCCGGAAGAGAAGCTGCTGCGCGCCATCTTCGGCGAGAAGGCTTCGGACGTCCGCGACACCAGCCTGCGCCTGCCCCCGGGCGTCGCCGGCACGATCGTCGACGTGCGCGTCTTCAACCGTCACGGCGTCGACAAGGACGAGCGCGCCCTGGCCATCGAACGTTCGGAAATCGATCGTCTGGGCAAGGACCGCGACGACGAGTTCGCGATCCTGAACCGCAACATCTCGGGCCGTCTGAAGGACCTGCTGATCGGCAAGGTCGCCCTGTCGGGTCCCAAGGGCCTGCAGCGCGGTGAAATCACCGCCGAAGGCCTGGCCGGCGTGGCTTCGGGCCTGTGGTGGCAGATCGCTCTCGAAGACGAGAAGGCGATGGGCGAACTGGAAAGCCTCCGCCGTCTGTTCGACGAGAACCGCAAGCGCCTCGACCGTCGTTTCGAAGACAAGGTCGACAAGCTGCAACGCGGCGACGAACTGCCCCCGGGCGTCATGAAGATGGTCAAGGTCTTCGTCGCGGTGAAGCGCAAGCTGCAGCCGGGCGACAAGATGGCCGGCCGTCACGGCAACAAGGGCGTCATCTCGCGCATCCTGCCGATCGAGGACATGCCGTTCCTCGCCGACGGCACCCACGTGGACCTCGTGCTGAACCCGCTGGGCGTGCCTTCGCGCATGAACGTCGGTCAGATCTTCGAAACCCACCTAGGCTGGGCCTGCGCCAACCTCGGCAAGCAGATCACCGGTCTGCTCGAGGACTGGCAGCACGGCGGCCAGAAGGAAGCCCTGGTCCAGCGTCTGCGTGACGTCTACGGCCCGGACGAAGAGCTGCCGGACACCGAGGAAGACCTGGTCGAACTGGCCAAGAACCTCGGCAAGGGCATCCCGATCGCCACCCCCGTCTTCGACGGCGCGCGCATGGAAGACATCGAGGACCACCTCGAGATGGCCGGCGTGAACCGTTCGGGTCAGTCGATCCTGTTCGACGGCACCACCGGCGAGCAGTTCAAGCGTCCGGTCACGGTCGGCTACATCTACATGCTGAAGCTGCACCACCTGGTCGACGACAAGATCCACGCCCGTTCGATCGGTCCGTACTCGCTGGTCACCCAGCAGCCGCTGGGCGGCAAGGCCCAGTTCGGCGGTCAGCGCTTCGGGGAAATGGAAGTGTGGGCTCTGGAAGCCTACGGCGCGGCCTACACCCTGCAGGAAATGCTGACGGTGAAGTCCGACGACGTGGCCGGCCGGACCAAGGTCTACGAGTCGATCGTCCGTGGCGACGACACGTTCGAAGCCGGTATCCCGGAAAGCTTCAACGTGCTGGTCAAGGAAATGCGCTCGCTCGGCCTGAACGTCGAGCTGGAGAACAGCTGATCCGGATCTCCCTCCTCGGTCTCGAAGACCGGGGAGGGGCCCCTTTCAGCCTCTTCTCCACTTTGAATTTTCGCGGGTAGTCCCGCAGAAGGAACCAAGATGAACCAGGAAGTCCTGAACATCTTCAATCCGGTCCAGGCCACGCCGACCTTCGACCAGATCCGCATCTCGCTCGCTTCGCCGGAAAAGATCCGTTCGTGGTCGTTCGGCGAGATCAAGAAGCCCGAGACCATCAACTACCGCACGTTCAAGCCCGAGCGTGACGGCCTGTTCTGCGCCCGTATCTTTGGCCCGACCAAGGACTACGAATGCCTGTGCGGCAAGTACAAGCGCATGAAGTACAAGGGCATCATCTGCGAAAAGTGCGGCGTGGAAGTCACCCTCGCCCGCGTTCGCCGTGAGCGCATGGGCCACATCGAGCTGGCCTCGCCGGTCGCTCACATCTGGTTCCTGAAGTCGCTGCCCTCGCGCATCGCCATGATGCTCGACATGCCGCTGAAGGACATCGAGCGCGTCCTCTACTTCGAATACTACATCGTCACCGAGCCGGGCCTGACCCCGCTGAAGCAGCACCAGCTGCTGTCGGAAGACGACTACATCCGCGCTCAGGACGAGTACGGCGACGACAGCTTCACCGCCGAGATCGGCGCCGAGGCCGTCCAGAACCTGCTGAAGGCCATCGACCTCGAGAAAGAGGCCGAGCGTCTGCGCGAGGAACTGGCCGGCACTGTGTCGGACATGAAGCAGAAGAAGTTCAGCAAGCGCCTGAAGATCCTGGAAGCCTTCCAGGAGTCGGGCAACCGTCCCGAGTGGATGGTGCTGACCGTCGTTCCGGTCATCCCGCCGGAACTGCGTCCGCTGGTGCCGCTGGACGGCGGCCGCTTCGCGACCTCGGACCTGAACGATCTGTATCGCCGGGTCATCAACCGTAACAACCGCCTCAAGCGCCTGATCGAGCTGCGCGCCCCCGACATCATCATCCGCAACGAAAAGCGGATGCTGCAGGAATCGGTCGACGCCCTGTTCGACAACGGCCGTCGCGGTCGCGTCATCACCGGCGCCAACAAGCGTCCGCTGAAGTCGCTGGCCGACATGCTGAAGGGCAAGCAGGGTCGCTTCCGTCAGAACCTGCTGGGCAAGCGCGTCGACTACTCGGGCCGTTCGGTCATCGTCGTGGGTCCGGACCTGAAGCTGCACGAGTGCGGCCTGCCCAAGAAGATGGCGCTGGAGCTGTTCAAGCCGTTCATCTACGCGCGCCTGGACGCCAAGGGCCTGTCGGGCACCGTCAAGCAGTCCAAGCGCATGGTCGAGCGCGAGCAGCCCCAGGTGTGGGACATCCTCGAAGAGGTGATCCGCGAGCACCCGGTCCTGCTGAACCGCGCCCCGACGCTTCACCGTCTGGGCATCCAGGCGTTCGAACCGAAGCTGATCGAGGGCAAGGCCATCCAGCTGCACCCGCTGGTCTGCGCCGCGTTCAACGCCGACTTCGACGGCGACCAGATGGCCGTGCACGTCCCGCTGAGCCTGGAAGCTCAGCTGGAAGCGCGCGTCCTGATGATGTCGACCAACAACATCCTGTCGCCCGCCAACGGTCGCCCGATCATCGTGCCGTCGCAGGACATCGTCCTGGGTCTGTACTACCTGTCGGTCGCTCGCGAGGGCGAGCCGGGCGAAGGCAAGATCTTCGCCGATCTGGGTGAAATCGAAGCCGCCATGGACGCCGGCGTCGTGTCGCTGCACGCCAAGATCAAGTCGCGCTTCACCGAAGTGGACGCCGATGGCGTGGCTCGCCGCCGCGTGATCGACACCACCCCGGGCCGCATGAAGATCGCCGCCCTGCTGCCGCGCCACCCCGCGATCGGTCACCGACTGATCGAGAAGGCGCTGACCAAGAAGGAAATCGGCAACCTCATCGACATCGTCTACCGCCACTGCGGTCAGAAGGCGACGGTGATCTTCGCCGACCAGGTCATGGGCCTGGGCTTCAAGGAAGCCGCCAAGGCCGGCATCTCGTTCGGCAAGGACGACATCATCATTCCGAAGCGCAAGGAAGCGATCGTCGCCGAGACGCGCGCTCTGGCCGAGGAATACGAGCAACAGTACGCCGACGGCCTGATCACCAAGGGTGAGAAGTACAACAAGGTCGTTGACGCCTGGGCCAAGGCCACCGATCGCGTCGCCGACGAGATGATGGCCGAGCTTCAGACGAAGCATAAGGACGAGAACGGCCGCGAGAAGGAAATCAACGCCATCTACATGATGGCCCACTCCGGCGCCCGTGGTTCGCAAGCCCAGATGAAGCAGCTGGGCGGCATGCGCGGCCTGATGGCCAAGCCCTCCGGCGAGATCATCGAGACCCCGATCGTCTCGAACTTCAAGGAAGGCCTGACCGTTCAGGAGTACTTCAACTCCACCCACGGCGCCCGTAAGGGTCTGGCCGACACCGCGCTGAAGACCGCCAACTCGGGTTACCTGACCCGTCGTCTGGTCGACGTCGCGCAGGACTGCATCATCGTCGAGGAAGACTGCGGCACCACGAAGGGCATCACCCTTCACGCCGTGGTCGAAGGCGGCGACGTGCTGGTCTCGCTGGGCCTGCGGGTCCTGGGCCGCTTCTCGGCCGAGGACATCAAGAACCCGAGCACCGGCGAACTGGTGGTTCCGGCCGACACCTACATCGACGAGAACATCGCCGACGCCATCGAGGCGGCGGCCGTCCAGTCGGTGAAGGTCCGCTCGGTCCTGACCTGCGAAGCCAAGATCGGCGTCTGCGGCGCCTGCTACGGCCGCGACCTGGCGCGCGGCACCCCGGTCAACATCGGTGAAGCTGTCGGCGTCATCGCCGCCCAGTCGATCGGTGAGCCGGGCACGCAGCTGACCATGCGTACGTTCCACATCGGCGGCACCGCCCAGGTGGCCGAGCAGTCGTTCTTCGAAAGCAGCAACGACGGTGTCGCCCGCGTCAGCGGCGCCACCGTGGTGGCTTCCGACGGCGCCCTGGTCGTGATGAGCCGCAACACCTCGGTGAGCGTGCTGGTCGACGGCAAGGAACGCGAGAACTACAAGCCGCCGTACGGCGCTCGCCTGAAGATCAAGGACGGCGACACCGTCAAGCGCGGCCAGCGCCTGGCCGACTGGGACCCCTACACCACGCCGATCATCACCGAAGTCGGCGGCCGCATCCGCGCCGAAGACCTGGTGGACGGCTTCTCGGTCCGCGAGGAAGTCGACGAAGCGACGGGCATCGCCCAGCGCGTCATCGCCGACTGGCGCGCGTCGGCCCGCGGTTCGGACCTGCGTCCGGCCATGGGCGTGCTGGCCGAGGACGGCTCGTACAAGCGCCTGTCGAACGGCGGCGAGGCTCGCTACCTCCTGTCGGTCGGCGCCATTCTCTCGGTGGCTGACGGCGACGAAGTGAAGCCGGGTGAGGTCATCGCCCGTATCCCGACCGAAGGCGCCAAGACCCGGGACATCACCGGTGGTCTGCCGCGCGTCGCCGAACTCTTCGAAGCCCGCCGTCCGAAGGACTGCGCGGTCATCGCGGAAATGGACGGCCGTGTCGAATTCGGCAAGGATTACAAGAACAAGCGCCGGATCAAGATCACTCCGGACGTCGACGCCGACGGCAACCAGCCCGAAGCGGTCGAGTTCCTGATCCCGAAGGGCAAGCACATCGCGGTGCATGATGGCGACTACATCACGCGCGGCGAGTACATCATCGACGGCAACCCGGATCCGCACGACATCCTGCGCATCCTGGGCGTCGAGGCCCTGGCCAACTTCCTCGTCGACGAGATCCAGGAGGTCTATCGACTGCAGGGCGTGCCGATCAACGACAAGCACATCGAGACGATCGTTCGTCAGATGCTGCAGAAGGTTGAGATCCTCGAGCCCGGCGACACCGGCCTCATCAAGGGCGACCACCTTGATAAGCCGGACTTCGACAAGGAACAGGACAAGGCGATCGCCCGCGGCGGCCGTCCGGCTGTGACCCAGCCGGTGCTGCTCGGCATCACCAAGGCCTCGCTGCAGACCAAGAGCTTCATCTCGGCCGCGTCGTTCCAGGAAACGACCCGCGTCCTGACCGAAGCCTCGGTGCACGGCAAGACCGACACCCTGGAAGGCCTGAAGGAAAACGTCATCGTGGGTCGCCTGATCCCCGCTGGTACGGGTTCCTACCTGCGCAGCCTGCAGCGCGTCGCCGCCAAGCGCGACGAGCAGCTGGCCGCCCAGCGCGAAGAGGCGATGGAGCCGCTGCCGGCCGAGATCGCCCTGTCGGACGCCGAGTAATCGGCGGGAGACAGCCTTACAGGTTGTGCTAAGCAAGGAGCGGTCGGGGAAACCCGGCCGCTCTTTTGTTTTGCGCGGTCGCCCGGGGCGGCCGGATGTCGGGGGACGTCCATGCTTCGCAGCATCTCGTTGGGGACGGTCGCGGCCGCTCTGTGCCTGGCAGCTTGCGCGCCGGAGGTTCCGCCGGACCCGAAGCCCTCGGACGGCTTCACCGGCGCCGAAAAGGTGGCGGTCGACGAGGTATTCTCGATCGTCTCTGGTACGTTCCCGGAGCCCCAGGAGGTGCTGTTCCGCGACCCTCTGGTCAGCGACGTCGAAGGGGAGGGGCGGTTCGTCTGTCTCGATGCGGCCATGCCGGGCGATCGCTGGACGGGCTTCGTCGCGACCAGGGCCAAGAACGAGGAAGCCTATCACGTGGTCCGGGAGGCGGACGCCCTGTCGCCCAAGGCCAGGCCTCAGTGCCGGGCGCTGGTGCTCAAGTATCTGGGGGAACAGGACGTCGACTGGTACGAGGCCGAGGTCGCCTACAACAAGGCCGGCTGCGCCCATCTGGACACCAGCTACTGGGAAGCCTGGAAGATGGCTTGCAACGGCAAGATCACCCGCCCCGCAACGACGCCGAAGCCGGCCGCCTAGATTTGGCAACCTTCGGTGGAAATGTGACGAATTGTAAAAAGACTCTCGTTATTTCAGGGCGTTAAATGAAATTTCAGCCGGGCGGGCTGAAAAGGAGTGCAAATTCCTTCCTCTCGCCCGGACATCATGCGCTCGGACATCTCCACCAAGGTCAGCCTGACCATCGCCGCCGCCTTCGCCGTTCTGCTGGCCGGGCTGCTCGCCGTGGTCGCCTGGAGCTCGCTCGGCTTCGCCAAGCGCCAGGCCGTGGCCCAGCAGGAAACCAGCATGCGCGTGGCCTGGGACGTCATCGGCCGCCAGGGGCAGTCGTTCCGCCGCGAGGGCGACCAGCTGATGGTCGGCGACCATGTGCTGAACGGCGACCTGGCCGGCGTCGACCGCGTCAAGGCGTTGGCCGGGGGCGTGGCCACCGTGTTCGCCGGCGACAAGCGCATCACCACCAATGTCGAGAAGCCGGACGGCTCGCGCGCCGTGGGCACCAGCCTCGCCCAGGGGCCGGTCTATGACGCCGTGCTCGGTCGCGGCGAGCCCTATCGCGGCGAGACCAAGATCCTCAAGCGCGACTACTTCGTCGCCTACGACCCGATCAAGGACGCTTCGGGCCAGGTGATCGGCGTGATGTTCGTCGGCGTGCCCAAGGACATCTATTTCGGTCCGGTCTACCGCCAGCTGGCCTGGCTGGGCGTGGCCGGCGTGGTGCTGGGCCTGGCCGGCGGCGTCGCCTCGGTGCTGACCGTCCGCCGCCAGCTGTCGCCGCTGAAGACCCTGCGCGAGGCCATGGCCCGCCTGATGAAGGGCGACCTGAACGTCGCCCTGCCGTTCGGCGGCCGCCGCGACGACATCGGCCTGATGGCCGACGCCGTCCATGCCTTCCGCGACGACGCCGAGGCCAAGCGCCGCATCGAGGCCGACGCCGCCAGCGATCGCGACCAGGCCGAGGCCGACCGCGCCGCCGCCCAGGCCCGTGACGCCCGCTCGGCCCGCGAGCAGAGCCTGGTGGTCGAGAGCCTGGCCGAAGGCCTGGGCCGTCTGTCGAACGGCGACCTGACGGTCCGTCTGGTCCAGCCCTTCGCCCATGACTACGAAGGCCTGCGCAGCGACTTCAACCAGGCCGTAGAGCGCCTGGAGGGGGCGATGAGCTCGGTGGTCGACGCCGTCGGCGCGCTCAACGCCGGCGCCGGCAGCATCGCCGACGCCTCGTCCGACATCTCAGACCGCACCGAGCAGCAGGCCGCCAGCCTGGAAGAGACGGCTGCGGCCCTGGAAGAGATCACCGTCACCGTCCGCCGCACCGCCGAGGGCGCCCGCGGGGCCCACATGGCCGTCCGTGAAGCCCAGACCGAGGCCGGCCGTTCGCGCATCGTCGTCGAGGAGACCATCGCCGCCATCGGCGGGGTCGAGGCCTCGTCGCACCAGGTCGGCCAGATCGTCGGCGTCATCGACGAGATCGCCTTCCAGACCAATCTGCTGGCCCTGAACGCGGGCGTCGAGGCGGCGCGCGCCGGCGACGCCGGCAAGGGCTTCGCGGTCGTGGCGCAAGAAGTGCGGGCCCTGGCCCAGCGCTCGGCCGAGGCCGCCAAGGAGATCAAGGTCCACATCGCCGACAGCGCCCGTCAGGTCGAGGCCGGGGTGAAGCTGGTCGGCCGCACGGGCGAGGCCCTGCAGAAGATCGTCGCCCAGGTCGAGGCCATCGACGGCATCGTCAGCCAGATCGCCGCCGGCGCCCAGGAGCAGTCGGTGGGCCTGTCGCAGGTCAACACGGCGGTGAACCAGATGGACCAGGGCGCCCAGCGCAACGCGGCCCTGATCAGCCGCTCGGCCGGCGACAGCCGCAACCTGGTCACGGCCGCCGACGAGCTGTCGGGCATGGTGGCGCGCTTCCGCACCTCCCAGACCACCTCGGCCGGACTGCGTCGCGCCGGCTAGTCCTTCTTCGTCTTCTTCTGCTGCATCTCCAGCAGGCGCAGCTTCTGCTGCGTCGCGTCGCGCTGGCGGCCCAGGCCGTCCTGCTCCAGGCCCCCGACCATCGGGATGTCCTTGCCCCGGCCGGGGCCGTCGCGGCTGCGATGGTCGACGCCGGGGCCCATGGGCGCGTCGCGATAGGCGCGGGCGGCCTCCTGCCGTAGCGACTGGATGTCGAAGTCGCGCCGTTTTCCGGCTTCGATGGGGGCTGCGTATTCCGGCGCCTTGCGGGCGGCCTCGCCCCAGCGCTCGTCGCAGCGCTCCCGTTCCCGCCGATTGAGGCCCACGGCGCGGTCGTTGGCGCAGCCCGTGCCGCTGCCGCGCAGGGCCGCCTTCAGGTCGCCGCCGGGCTGGGCGGCGGGCAGGGGCGCGGGATGGTCCGAGGCCCCGCGGTCGCGCTGGCCCGCCGAGGGCGCGGCCACGAACGGGGAGGGGGCGATTCCCGTGGGCGCGGGCCGACGGGCCTCTCTTGGAATCGGCGAGGGATTCGAGCGTGCGGCCGGCGCGGCGCTGGTGGTCTCGCGCGGGGTCTCTCGCGGCGTCTGCGTCATCAGGTCGATGGTCACGGTCGACACCGTGTCCTGGTCGGGAAAGACCTCGCGCACGGGCAGGGCCAGCCACGCCAGCACCGCCAGGTGCACGGCTGCCGATCCGCCCGCCACGGCCCAGAACCGCTTGTCGGGCTTGGCTTCGGCGGGGCGATCCAGCAGAAGGGTTATGGATCGCGCGGCGGCTTCGACCACGAGTAACTCGACGACAAGGGAAGGTTGCGAGCCCAGGCTGGCGATCGCTGATGGCGAAAGCGTGACCGTCGCGCGCCGCGCGTAAACGCCGCATTAACCGACGCGGAAGGCGACGATTGACGTGGAGCCCCTTCGCGAGTAGGTTCCGCGCTCTTTTCGAGGTGGGTCTTGCGCCCGTCCTGATGAGCGTCCGTCTCTTAACCGACGGCAGGCCCGCCGGAACGCTTTCCGCGTCCCGGCGAGTTTCGTGTTTATCGGGTCTCCAACCGGAGCCTTGAAGCCGGAAAGAAGAACAACAAGGACCCTGAAGCGCCTCGGCCGAAAGGCACACGCTTCCATCAGAGCAGAGACTTAATGCCTACCGTCAACCAGCTCATCCGTAAGCCGCGCTCTCCGAAGCCGGTCCGGAACAAGGTGCCCGCCCTGAAGGGCTGCCCCCAACGTCGCGGCGTCTGCACCCGCGTCTACACGACGACCCCGAAGAAGCCGAACTCGGCTCTGCGTAAGGTCGCCAAGGTCCGTCTGACCACCGGCATCGAAGCCGTGTGCTACATTCCGGGCGAAGGCCACAACCTGCAGGAGCACTCGGTGGTGCTCATCCGCGGCGGCCGCGTCAAGGACTTGCCCGGCGTCCGCTATCACATCCTGCGCGGCGTCCTCGATACCCAAGGTGTCAAGGATCGTAAGCAGCGTCGTTCGCTCTACGGCGCCAAGCGTCCGAAGTAAGGAAGAAGAAGAATGTCCCGCCGTCGCCGCGCAGAGAAGCGTCAAGTCCTGCCGGACCCCAAGTTTGGGGATCTGGTTGTCACGAAGTTCATGAACTACGTGATGTACGAAGGCAAAAAAGCCGTCGCCGAAAACATCATCTACGGTGCTTTCGACATCCTGGAAGCCAAGCGCAAGGACCAAGGTCCGCTTGAAACCTTCCACTCCGCCCTGGACAACGTCGCCCCGGCGATCGAAGTCCGTTCGCGCCGCGTCGGCGGCGCCACGTACCAAGTGCCGGTTGAAGTCCGTCCGGACCGTCGCCGCGCCCTGGCCATCCGTTGGCTGGTGACCGCCGCTCGCAAGCGCGGTGAGAACACCATGACGGAAAAGCTGGCTGGTGAGCTGCTCGACGCTTCGAACAACCGCGGCACCGCCGTGAAGAAGCGCGAAGACACCCACAAGATGGCTGAAGCCAACCGGGCCTTCTCGCACTACCGCTGGTAAGCTTTCTTACCAGCACCCTTTCAGGCGCGGGCGGTTTGCGATAAACCGCCCGCGCCGCACGTTTAAATCCCGGTCGTGTCCGTCAGGGCCGCCCCGTTTCGCAGAGCGATCGCTATGCCCCGCACGCATAAAATCGAAGACTACCGCAACTTCGGCATCATGGCCCACATCGACGCGGGCAAGACGACGACGACCGAGCGGATCCTGTATTACACCGGTAAGTCCCACAAGATCGGCGAAGTCCACGACGGCGCCGCGACCATGGACTGGATGGAGCAGGAGCAGGAACGCGGCATCACCATCACGTCGGCCGCGACGACCGCTTTCTGGAACGACAAGCGCCTCAACATCATCGACACCCCCGGGCACGTCGACTTCACCATCGAAGTCGAGCGTTCCTTGCGCGTCCTCGACGGCGCCGTGACGGTGCTGGACGGCAACGCCGGCGTCGAGCCGCAGACCGAAACCGTCTGGCGTCAGGCCGACAAGTACAAGGTTCCGCGGATCGTGTTCGTCAACAAGATGGACAAGATCGGCGCCGACTTCGACAAGTCGGTCGAGTCGATCCGCGACCGTCTGGGCGCCAAGGCCGTGCCGATCCAATTCCCGATCGGTTCGGAATCGAACCTGAAGGGCCTCGTGGACCTGGTCCGCATGAAGGCCGTGGTCTGGGACAATGACGGCCTCGGCGCGACCTACCGCGACGAAGAGATTCCGGCCGACCTGCTGGACAAGGCCGTGGAAGCCCGCGCCTACCTGGTCGAGAACGCCGTCGAACTCGACGACGACGCGATGGAAGCCTATCTGGGCGGCGAAGAGCCCTCGGAAGAAACCATCAAGAAGTGCATCCGCAAGGCCGTTCTGAACGGCGCCTTCTATCCGATCCTCTGCGGCTCGGCCTTCAAGAACAAGGGCGTGCAGCCCCTGCTCGACGCCGTCGTCGACTACCTGCCGTCGCCGGTCGACATCCCGCCGACCAAGGGCATCGACTTCAAGACCGAAGAAGAAATCGTTCGCAAGGCCTCGGACGAAGAGCCGCTGTCGGTTCTGGCGTTCAAGATCATGGACGACCCCTTCGTTGGTTCGCTGACCTTCTGCCGCCTCTACTCGGGCAAGATGGAAACCGGCATGAGCCTGCTGAACTCGACGCGCGACAAGCGCGAGCGGGTCGGCCGCATGCTGCTCATGCACTCCAACAACCGTGAAGACATCAAGGAAGCCTACGCCGGCGACATCGTCGCCCTGGCCGGCCTCAAGGAAACCCGCACGGGCGACACCCTGTGCGATCCGCTGAAGTCGCCGGTGATCCTGGAGCGCATGGAATTCCCGGCCCCGGTCATCGAGATCGCCGTCGAGCCCAAGTCGAAGGCCGACCAGGAAAAGCTGGGCGTCGCCCTGCAGAAGCTGGCCGCCGAAGATCCGTCCTTCACCGTCTCGACCGACTTCGAGTCGGGCCAGACGATCCTGAAGGGCATGGGCGAGCTGCACCTCGACATCAAGATCGACATCCTCAAGCGCACCTACAAGGTCGAAGCCAACATCGGCGCGCCGCAGGTGGCCTATCGTGAATCGCTGGGCCGCAAGGTCGACATCGACTACACGCACAAGAAGCAGACCGGTGGTACGGGCCAGTTCGCCCGCGTCATGATCACCTTCGAACCGGGCGAGCCGGGTTCGGGCTTCGTGTTCGAAAACTCGATCGTCGGCGGCGCCGTGCCGAAGGAATACATCCCGGGCGTCCAGAAGGGCCTGGAATCGGTCAAGGACAACGGCCTGCTGGCCGGCTTCCCGCTGATCGACTTCAAGGCCACCCTGACCGACGGCAAGTACCACGACGTCGACTCCTCGGTCCTGGCCTTCGAAATCGCCTCGCGCGCCGCCTTCAAGGAGCTGCGCGAAAAGGGCGCTCCGAAGCTGCTCGAGCCGATCATGAAGGTCGAGGTCGTGACCCCGGAAGAGTACCTGGGTTCGGTCATCGGCGACCTGAACAGCCGTCGCGGCATGATCCAGGGTCAGGACATGCGCGGCAACGCCACCGTCGTGAACGCCTTCGTCCCGCTGGCCAACATGTTCGGTTACGTGAACACCCTGCGCGGCATGTCGCAAGGCCGCGCTCAGTTCAGCATGGTCTACGACCACTACGATCCGGTGCCGCAACACGTCGCCGACGAAGTGATCAAGAAGTACGCCTAAGCCTCTCCTTCGGGAAAAGCCTAGACGCTGGATTGAAAGGGGTTCAAAGGAGCCCCTTTCGCCCCACCCCAGAAGTTCAACCTGTTTTGATAAAGGCCCCTCTGGGGTCCTGGAGCTAAGAAGATGGCCAAGGAAAAGTTCGAACGTAATAAGCCGCACTGCAACATCGGCACCATCGGTCACGTTGACCATGGCAAGA
>NZ_JBAKFV010000013.1:0-215090 GCF_036889365.1 Caulobacter sp. CCNWLW153 | reverse complement strand
CGGAGCTCCGAGCCGCCTCCGTAACCGGGGAGCGGCCCCACCGTTTAGCGCCCGGTGTCGGCGGAGGCGGCTATTTAAACCAGCGCCTCATTTTGTCAAACTCTATTTTCAACTTTCTTTTCCGGACCGTTCCGCCTCGAAGGAGGCCGAACCGCTCCGCGGCGCCGAATGGAGTTCAGCGCCTCGGAAAGAAGAGAGAGCTTCGAATGAGCCCCCGAAGCGGCGGGCCGCGTCGGGAGGGCGGTGTTTATGCGGGAGCCCTTTTTGAGTCAAGCGCACCGAAACGCACTTTGACGATTTTCTTCGCGAACCGCCCGAAAAGCCCGCTGCATATGGACGAACGAAGCCCCCTCCCCTCGCCCGCGAAAGAGCGTCAGGCGGCGAAACGGAGAAACAGGGAATGGAAAATCGGGTCATCCGCCGGCCTCGGCGGGAATCGGCCGTCGGAAAGACGCCGCTTCGGCGCGCCTTGTGCGCCGGAAATCGCAGATCGGGACGAATCCCGGATCACCGGCGGCGCTCGAAAGAGCGCCGCCGGGACCGTCAGCCTTAGAATCGCTTCGTCACCTGCACGCCGTAGGTGCGCGGTTCGTTGACGAAGGCGGTCAGGTTGTTGAAGTCGATCGCGCCGATGACATTGGCCTCGTCGGTCAGGTTGCGGACATAGACCGCCGCCTCCAGGCCCTTGACCGGATCACGCCAGCCGGCGCGGGCGCCGCCCTCGAAGCTAGTGTCCTGCATGAACTCGACCGACTCGTAGAGGAACAGGTTGAAGTCCTTCTGCAGCACCCAGTCCGTCGAGGCGAAGAGTTCGGTCCCGTTACGCAGGCCATGCACGTAGTTCAGCGTGATGTTGGCCGTGTACTTCGGGGCCTGCGGGAACGGGTTGCCGTCGATGTTGGCGCGGCGCGTCGTGCCCACGGTCACGATCGGATCGGTCACGGTGCAGTTGGCGCCGCAGAAGGCGACCAGCAGGTCCTTGTCCTTGATCTCGGTGTGATTGTAGGCGAAGCCGCCGGCCAGGCTGAAGCCGGCGCCCAGATAGACGTCGCCGTCGATCTCGAGGCCGTAGCCCACGCCCTTGTCGGCGTTGATCAGCTGGTTGAAGTTGCCCTCGCCGCCGATGGCCGTGAACTGCGGGTCGCTGACCTCGTAGTAGTAGGCCGTGGCGTTCAAGCGCGCGCGCCCTTCCCACAGACGCGACTTCAGGCCGGCCTCGTACGACATCACGGTTTCCGAATTGGCGGCCGTGATGATGTCCGACGAGGTGATGCGGCCCTGAAGCGAGGGACCGCGATAGCCCTTGGCGACGCGAGCGAAGACGTTGAGATCGCCATTGACCTCGTAGAGCGCGCTCAGGTCCCAGCTGACCTGCTCGTCGCCGACCGAACGACGCACGTCGTACAGCGGACGGGCCGTGCTGGTGCTGCCGGCCGGGATGATCCGGTCGCCCGAGAAGTCGCGGCTGTCCTCGGTATAGCGCAGGCCGCCGGTGATCTTCAGGGCGTCGGTGACCTTGTAGTTGGCCTGGCCGAACACCGACCAGGATTCCGAACGCTGGACGACGTCGCCCACGACGATCGGGGCGAGGCCGCCGACGCCGTTGAAAGTGCCCGAGACAAGGTTGAAACGCTCGTCCCAGAAGAACGCGCCGACCTGCCAGCCGAAGCGAGTGTCGCCGTTCGAGGCCAGGCGGACTTCGATGGTCTTCTGGTCCAGATCGCTCGACAGGGTGCCGGTCTCGGAGTTGAACGGCGTCTTGTAGGGCGCGGTGGCCGCGGCCGAGGCCACGCCGCCGTCGATGTCGCCGTCGCCCGACGAGCGGCCCTGATAGGCGCTGACCACGCCGGTCAGGGTGACCGGGCCGAAGTCGTAGGCCGCCTGCAGGCTCTGCGAGGTGGTGTGCTGCTTCTGCGGGTTGTTGCGGCCGCCGTCGTAATAGACCGTGTCGCGGTCGAAGTTGCCGTTCAGCTCGTTGGAGCCCTTGGTCAGCACGTTGGCGCGGTTGAGCGTGCCGGTGCCGATGTAGTCGCGGGCCTGCAGGGTGAGCAGGGTCGAAAGGCGCTCGGTGGGCTTGAAGGCCACGTGAACGCGGGCGGCGACGTCGTCGAAACCGCCCAGGTCGTCGCCGTCGCCGGCGAACGAGGGGTTGTAGGCGTTGTTGACCCAGTCGTCGCGATGGTTCCACAGGCCGGCCACGCGCACCGACAGGGTGTCATTGACCGGGATGGTCACGCCCGTCTCGGCCCGCACCGCGCCCAGGTTGCCATAGGCCACCGAGCCGAAGCCGCCGAAGCTGTCGGTCGGCTTGGCGGTGTCGATCTTGACCACGCCGGCCGGGGTGTTGCGGCCAAACAGCGTGCCTTGCGGGCCGCGCAGCACTTCCAGCTGCTCGACGTCGAACAGCGGGAAGCCCTTCAGGAAGACGTTCTCGAGCACCACGTCGTCGAGCACGACCGACACCGGCTGCGAGGCGTTGAAGTCGAAGTCCACGTTGCCGAGGCCCCGGATGTAGAAGCGCGGGGCGTAGCGGCCGTTCGAGCTTTCGATCTGCAGGCTGGGCACGCGGGCCGAGAGCGACAGCACGTCGCCGCCGCCGGCCGAGACGGCCGCCAGGGTCTTGCCGCCCAGGGCGGTGACGGCGAACGGCACGTCGCGGATGTTTTCGCTGCGGCGCTGGGCGGTGACGACGATCTCCTCGGTGATCGTGGCGTCGGCCGCCGGCGCC
Organism: Caulobacter sp. CCNWLW153; assembly: GCF_036889365.1. Lineage (NCBI taxonomy): Bacteria > Pseudomonadati > Pseudomonadota > Alphaproteobacteria > Caulobacterales > Caulobacteraceae > Caulobacter > Caulobacter sp. CCNWLW153. The sequence continues at coordinate 212,362 of NZ_JBAKFV010000013.1, read as the reverse complement.
TGCTGGGCCAGGGCCGGCGCGCTGGCCAGCAGCGCAAGGCCGCTCACCGACAGAGCAAGCCAATTGTGGCGATGGTTCATAGGTCTATCCCCTGTAAATTATAGGGGCGCTGCCTACGCCGCGAAGTTACGGCGGGGCTATAAAAAACCGGCGCTATTGCTTGAATTTTTCACGACACTCGACGTTGTGCCTAATCTGGCCACAGCTTGAGGACTGCAATTACTGCATAAAATCGAACTAGAATAACAACAATATATAATCTTACTCGAGCGCCTTGGCGCAACGATCTGGCCCGCGCGATCAGCAAGTAAGACACAACTTACCCGAACAACGCTCCGTGAACGAATGAATTGGCGACAAGATCGACGCGCGGCCGTGCATCGGCGGGCGGCGCCCGCCGGATCCGGATCACGATTGGGTGGGGAAACTGGTGCCGGTTGAGGGGATTGAACCCCCGACCTTCGGTTTACAAAACCGCTGCTCTACCGCTGAGCTAAACCGGCGCGCCGACGCGTTTTCGCGAACGAGCGTTCTCCTTAGCCGCAGTCGACGGGGCGAGGCAATGCCCTCGCCCCTCCCCTAGGCGCGCTTCAGAGAAACACCGCCACCGTCTGGCGGGCGGCGATCAGCGGCGTCCCGTCCCGGCTCCACAGGGTCATGGCCTGGGCCGAATAGCCGTCGCGGATGGTCTCGGCCCGGCTGCTCATCAGCCGCCAGCCGTCGTCCTCGGGCGCATCGCCCAGCACGTCCATCGACCAGGTCATGGTCGAGATCGGCGCGAACTGGTCGAACACCGACAGCGCCGGCGGCGGCAGGGCGTCGGCCAGGGCGACCATGGCCGCCAGCGACCGGGCGGCCGGGTCGCGGTGACGGATCCACACCAGGAAGTCCGGCGGCCCGCCGCTCAAGGGGCGTCCGCCGGCCACGTAGCGGAACTCGAACTGGCGCGCGAAGGCCGGCCCCGCCCCCTCGGGGATGAAGAGGTCGCAGGCCTCGGGCGCGGGAACGGCCGGCGCCGGCAGGTCGACATGATCGAGCTTGGAGGCGCGCCCGGCGCCGAAGGTCAGCACGCCGCGGGTGGCCAGGCCTCCTTCCCCGGCCAGGTCGACGCTGGCGAACAGCGCCGACTTGCCCTGGCGCAGCACTTCCACCTTCGCCGACAGTTCGCCAGCCGCCGGCCCGACGAAGGCGAACTGGGCCGAGCGCAGCGGCGGGGCGTCGGGCAGGCGCCGCGCGGCCGCCTCCAGGCACAGGGCCGCCGACAGGCCGCCATAGGTGGTGCGCCCCTGCTTCCAGTCGTCGCCCACGGTCGCGATCACCGTCTCGCCGTCGATCCGCAGGGCGTCGATCAGTTCGCTGTAGCTGGGCACGGTGCTTGGTCTCCCGCGCCTGGAGCGGCGCGCGATCGACATAGTCTTAATTCGAAACTGACGTCAATCTTCCCCGACGTTCAGTTGCCAGGAGACGCCGAACCGGTCCGACACCCAGGCGAACCACGGGCTGAAGCCGTAGTTCCCCGGCGGCATCAGCACCCCGCCGCCCTCGCCCAGCACCGCGGCCAGGCGATCGACCTCGGCCGGCGAGGCGCAGGTGACGAAGAACGAGAACGACGGCGTGAAGGTAAAGGCGTGCTTGATGAAGCTGTCGCTGCACATCACGCTCTGGCCGCCGATCGTGAAGCGCGCGGTCTTGATCGTGCCCTGCGGCCCGGGGCCGGCCGGCCCGTAGAGCTCGACCTCCTCGACCACGCTGCCCGGGAAAACCGAGACGTAGAAGTCCAGGGCGTCGGGGCCGACGCCGTCCTGGAACATCAGGAAGGGCTGCACGGTGGGGCTCATCCCGCCAGCCTAGCCCCCTGCCAGCCCATCGCAAGCGCATTGCGCTGATCGCAAACGTTCGTTTGAATGCAGACCGAACGCCGCTTCGGGAACCGTCATGACCACCGCCCCAAAGGTCGCCTATGTCTGCGACGCCATCCGCACCCCGTTCGGCCGCTACGGCGGCGGCCTGGCCAAGGTCCGCGCCGACGACCTGGCGGCGATCCCGCTGAAGGCCCTTATGGCGCGCAATCCCGGCCTCGACTGGAGCGCGGTGGACGAAGTCGCCTATGGAAGCGCCAACCAGGCCGGCGAGGACAACCGCAACGTCGCCCGCATGGCCCTGCTGCTGGCGGGCCTGCCGGAAACCGTGCCCGGCGTCACCGTCAACCGGTTGTGCGCCTCGGGCCTGAAGGCCGTCGGCTACGCCGCCCGGGCCATCCTGTCGGGCCAGGCTGATCTCGTCGTCGCCGGCGGCGTCGAGAGCATGAGCCGCGCCCCCTTCGTCATGGGCAAGGCCGACAGCCCCTTCTCGCGCAGCGCCGAGATCTTCGACACCACCATCGGCTGGCGCTTCGTCAATCCGGCCATGCGGGCGGCCTACGGCGTGGATTCCATGCCCGAGACCGCCGAGAACGTCGCCACCGACTACGCGATCAGTCGCGCCGACCAGGACGCCTTCGCCCTGCGCAGCCAGGACCGAGCGGCCGCCGCGATCAAGGCCGGCTTCTTCGAGGGCGAGATCACGCCGGTCGAGATCCCGGGCAAGGCCGGCCCCACGATCGTCGACCGCGACGAGCACCCGCGCGAGACCACGCTGGAAGCCCTGGCCAGGCTGAAGCCGATCGTGCGCCCCGACGGCACGATCACCGCCGGCAACGCCTCGGGCGTCAATGACGGCGCGGCGGCGATCATCCTGGCCTCGGAGGACGCGGTGAAGCGCCACGGCCTGACGCCCCGCGCCCGGGTGCTGGGCTACGCCACCGCTGGCGTCGCCCCGCGCGTCATGGGGATCGGACCCGTGCCCGCCACCCAGCGCCTGCTGGCGCGCACCGGCCTTTCGATCGGCGACTTCGACGTGGTCGAGCTGAACGAAGCCTTCGCCGCCCAGGGCCTGGCGGTTCTGCGACAGCTGGGCCTGCCCGACGACGGCGCGCACGTGAACCCCAATGGCGGGGCGATCGCCCTTGGCCACCCGCTCGGCGCCTCGGGAACGCGCCTGGCGCTGACGGCCTTGCGCCAGTTGGAGGCGACCGGCGGCAAGCGGGCGCTGGCGACGCTGTGCATCGGCGTGGGACAAGGCGCGGCGCTGGGGTTGGAGCGGGTGTAAGGCCCTACTCCTCCCTCGCTTTAGCGGGGGAGGAGAAAGCGCCAGATGTGTTCTGAGAAAGTCGGAGGGGCTTCCCCGCCCTAAACCTTCGGCGTCGCGGCCGCGCGGAAGCGGTCCTTCATCTTCGCGACCCAGCCGTTGAACACCTCGTTCTCGGCGGTCACCCGGCCGAAGTCGCTGCTGGAGGCGACGCCGTCGACGCCGGCCAGGGCCACGCGCAGGCCCTCGGGATTGCGGCCCGTGCCGATCAGGTTGGTGTAGCGCGTACGCAGGCGCCCCAGCGAGGCGTCGTCGTCCGACAGGCTGTAGGCCACGGCCGCGCGCATCAGCTTGGCCTCGTCCGAAGGCGACAGGCCCGCGGCGTTCTTGAAGCGGTCGCCCAGGGCGGCCTCGTACAGCTTGCCGGCCAGGGCCCAGTTGCGCTGCTTCCAGGCGATGTCGCCGCGGATGTCCTGGGCGTCCTTGCCCTTGTCGCCCTCGATCACCTCAAGCGCGTCGTCATAGCGGCCCAGGGTCATCAGCGAGCGGGCGGTGGCCAGGCGGCGCTCGGCGTTCAGGACCGGCGGCAGGATCGTGGTGCGCGTGCCGTTGATCGCCGCAAGGGCGTCCTCGGGCTTGCGGTCCATCAGGTAGATCCAGGCCAGGTCCGTGGCCACCTGGGCCTTGGGCACGCCGTTCAGGCGGTTGTCGACCTGGTACTTCAGCAGCTTGGCGGCCTCGTCCAGCAGGTCGACGTCCACCAGGCGGCGCACCAGGTTGCGGACCATCTGGTCGCCGTCGGCGCCGATCGGCGTCAGGTCCTGGTAGTCGTAGAACAGGCCCACGGCCTGGATCGGCTGCATGCCGTCGGCCAGGCCGTCGAGGAACAGGGTGCGGAAAGCGCCGTAGAGGTCGTTTTGCAGGGCCACGGCCTGCGGCAGGTCGGGCAGCACCTTGCTGGCCGAGCGCAGCACTTCGAGCGCCTCGCGATAGCGGCCCTGGTCGATATAGAGCTTGCCCAGCGCGCGCACGACGTCGAGCTCGACGCCGTCGCCGCGCCAGCGGAAACGCAGCTGGTCCAGGGTCCTGGCGGCCTCGGCCGGCGAGATCTGGTTCTTCTCCAGCCGGATCTGGGTGGCGTGCAGCACGGCCGGCGTGGCGATGCGGTCGTTCGGCGCCTTGCCGATGGCCTGGAACATCTTCAGGGCCTTGTCCTTGCGGCCCTGTAGTTCGAACGCCTTGGCCTGGACTAGGCGCAGCTCCAGCTGGTCGACGATCGGCAGCTTGGGCAGCTTCAGCGCCTGGCTGACCAGCCGCTCGGCGCCGATCCCGTCGCCGGTGGCGGCCGCGGAATCGGCCTGGGCGCCCAGGAAGCGCGCCTGCCAGACCGCCGGGAACAGGTTCATGGCCTGGCCGCCGGCGGCGAACTTGTTGCGGGCGTCCACCCACTGCCCCTGCTTGTAGGCGACATAGCCGCGCCACAGGGCGCTGGACGGATCGTCCGACAGCACGGGCGAGGAGAAGTCGGCCTCGGCCTCGGCCCAGCGGCCGGCCATGGCCTTGGCCGCGCCGCGCAGGCCGCGGAACTCGCCGTCGCCCAGCAGCGCCTGCTGCTTGCGGGCGGCGGCGTTGAGCACGCCGATGGCCTCGTACGACAGGCCAGAGCCGACTAGGAAGCGGGCCAGCGCCATGCGGGCGGCGATATCGCCCTGGCGGTCGGCCGGATCGACGGCGGCGATGGCCGCCTGCAAGGCGTTGTAGCGGGCCAGGAAGCCGCCCGAGCCGGTCTTGGGCCAGTTCTCCAGGTCGATGACCGCCGGCATGGCCGCAGGCTGCGGCGCGCCCGTCACCACCTCGGCGGCGGCCCCGCCGACGGAAGCGGGCGACAGCACCAGCCCCTTGGGCCGGCCGATGCGGACGATGTCGCCCTCGGTCAGGATCTGCACGTCGCTGGCGAAGGCCTCGACCGCCAGCCCTTGGGCCGACGGCAGCAGCGCCATCTCGACATATTCACGGCGCGAGGCCAGCCCCTTGGACGGGGCCAGGGCCGGCACGACGCCGATGCGGTCGCCGACGGCGGGATCGCTGACCCACACCGGGCGCGCGGCGCCGGCCAGGTTGGCCGACAGGCTGGCAGGCGTGGCGGCCTCGTCGCGGGCGACCTTCACCGGGTCGGGTTCGCGTTGCAGGCCCGCGCCCAGGGCCACGGTCCAGTTGTTGCCCTGCCCTTCGGCATAGACCGGCACGCCGGGCTTGGCGACGATGCGCAGGGCCGAATAGTCGGCGCCGCGGAACACCTGGATCTTGGTGTGGCTGGGGCCGGTCTGAGGCGTGCGGCCCAGGTCCAGCCGGACCGGCGCGTCGAACACCACCCACACCGCCTCGCCGCGCTTGAACACGGCGGCGGCGGCCGGCGCGGCCCAGGTGGTGACGAACTGGGTCTGGCCGTCGGTCTTGTTGTAGGTCACGGCCACCACGCCGCTGGCGGGCGCGGGATTGGGCCGGCGCGGATCGCGCGGAACGGGCGCGGGCGTCGGCGCGGCGGGCGCCCCGGCTTGCGGCGGCTTGGCGAAGACGTTGACGAAGTCAATCCCGTCGGCGCGCCCCACCCGCAGGTCGGCGTCGTCGGTCAGGGTCAAAACCAGTTCCAGCGCGCCGCCGACGTGGCGGGCCTCGACGGTCTTCACCCAGCGCGGCGGGGCGATGCGCAGGCTGGCCAGGTTGGGGTTGGCGTCGCGACCGAAACGCAGGATCGCCTGCTGGCCCTCGCGGCGCATCTTCATCACCGGAACACGGCCGCTCCAGCGGAACTCCAGCCGCGAAAAGTCGGGGGCCTGGGCGACGCGGACGACCAGATCACCCTGATTGGCGGCGGGACGCGCGGCCTGCGCCGCGGCGGGGGCGGCGGCCAGGACGGTGGGCGCGACGACGCTGGCGATACAGATCGCCGCAACGCTCGCCTTCAACGCCCCCCGCAGGTTCATGAGCCCCCCAGCTTGCCCCTAGCCGGCCTTTTTCGGCGCGGCGGCGCCGGCCAGCGGCGGAGCCGCGGCCTGTTGCCCCCCGGCCGCCGGCGCGGCGGCGTTCTCGGCCACGGCGGCCTTGCCCTTGGCGATGGCGTCGCCCGAGAAACGGCTGGCCAGGCGCTCGGTCAGCACCTTGGCGTCGCCCGGCGCCATGTTGGCCAGGATCATGGCCAGGGTGCGTTCCTTCATCTTGGCGGCGATCGGCAGGCGCACGCTGTCGTCCAGCACCGTCAGGCGGGCGGCGGCGTCCTTGGGCTTCATCGCCGAGAACACGGTGACCATGCGATCGACCTCGGCGGCCTTCTGGCTGTCCGCCTGGCCCAGCAGGCCCTGGATCTCGCCCTTCATGCCGTTGAGGGTCTTCATCTTGGCGTCGAGCTTGGCTTCGGCGGCGGCCAGCAGCTGCAGCTGGACGTCGATGTCCTGCTCGCGCTGGTCCAGCTGGCCGCGACGCGCGCCCAGGCTCTGCAGCACGCGCAGTTCGGCCGGCGACAGGCCCGCTTCCTTAGCCAGGTCGGTGGCCGACGGCGCGCAGATGCGCGGCGGCGCGGCCTTCGCGGCGGCGTCGGTCGACGCGCCCTCGGCCGAGGCGGCTTCCTCGCCCTTGGCGTCCTTCTTGTCGGCCTTGGCGCCCTCGGCGAAGGCCTTCGCCCCGCTCAGCAGGTCGGGAACCGACTTGGCGCCGGCCAGGGCGTTGACCGCCAGGACGCCGACCACGGCGACGCCGACGATCGGCAGGATGCGAGGAACGTTCTTCATCGACGGTCTCTGAATGGCGATCCGGGCCGCGACGCGGGGTCGGGGCCGTCGAACAGGTCATCATCCACCCGCGCGCGTGAACGCGGGGTTTCACGCGCGGGCGTGGCGGACGAAATAGGCGAGGATTGCGCAGGCGTCGCGGGACGCGAGGTCGCAGGGCTGGCGCCGCGGGCGCGGGCCTCGCGCTCCAGCATGGCCTCGAAGTCCTGCGCATTCAGGCGGCGGCCGCCGGCCGACGGGGCCTCGGGCGCGGGCGGCGCGGCGAAATCACGCGGCTCGCGGGCCGGGCGCGGGGCCGGCTCGGGGCGGGCCTCGATGCGCGGCGCGGCGGCGGCGCGGGTCATGCGCTCGTCCAGCTGGGCGGCCAGGGCCTTGGCCTTCTCGATGCGGTCGGCCAGGTATTCGGAAGCTTCGTCGGTCGCCGCCCGCAGGTCGGCCAGGCCCTGCTCGGCGCGCTGGGCGGCGTTGTCCAGGTCGGCCACGGCCTTGGCGAAGCCGCTCTGGGCGTCGCGCAGCGCCTTCAGCTTGCGCTCGAGGCGCCAGCCGAAGACCAGCGCCACCATCAGCAGCACCGCCAGAAGAACCTGCAAGGCGACCGAGATCAGGCTCATTTCAGCTTCTGAACCGCCTTCTTCGCCGCGGGCGTCAGCGGGGCGTCGGCCCGAATGGCGATGGAATGGTTACGGCGACCCATCCGGCCGCGGGTAAGCGGAATCGACCCCGCCCGCAACTCCACCAGACTGTCGGGCGTGGCGTTCAGCATCAACGTGTCGCCGACCTGCAGGTTCAGCACCTTGGAAAGCGGCAGCTGCTGCTCGTCGAGCACGGCGCGCACCTCCATCTGGGTGGTCCAGAGCTCGGTGGCCAAGTGGCCTTCCCAGATGTTGTCGCGGCCGAACTTCTCGCCCATGAACTGCTGCAGCAGCATCTTCCGGATGGGCTCAAGCGTGGCGTAGGGCAGCAAGAGCTCGATGCGGCCGCCGCGGTCTTCCATGTCGATGCGCAGCTTCACCAGGATCGCGGCGTTGGCCGGGCGGGCGATGGCGGCGAAGCGCGGGTTGGTCTCCAGGCGGTCCAGGGTGAACGACACCGGATGCAGCGGCTCGAAGGCGGCCTTGGCGTCGTTCAGCACCACCTCGACCATCCGCTGCACCAGCACGCGTTCGATGGTGGTGTAGGGACGGCCCTCGATGCGCATGGCCGCGGTGCCGCGACGGCCGCCCAGCAGCACGTCGACGATCGAGTAGATCAGGTTGGAGTCGACCGTCAGCAGGCCGTAGTTGTCCAGCTCCTCGGCCCGGAACACCGCCAGGATGGCCGGCAGCGGGATCGAGTTCAGGTAGTCGCCGAAGCGGATCGAGCTGATGTTGTCGAGGCTGACCTCGACGTTGTCGGACGTGAAGTTGCGCAAGGACGTCGTCATCAACCGCACCAGGCGGTCGAAGACGATTTCCAGCATCGGCAGGCGCTCGTACGAAACGAGGGCCGAGTTGATGATGGCGCGGATGCCGGTGCGGTCGTCGCCGCCGTCGCCCGACAGGTCGAAGCCCAGCAGGCTGTCGATCTCGTCCTGGTTCAGGATCCGCTCGGATCCCATGCCGTCGCCGCCGCCGTCGTCCCAGCCGGCCATGCCGGCCATGCCGCCGCTGAAGTCGCCGAAGCTGTTGTTCAGCTCGCCGCCGCCCGAGGCGTCGAAGGTCCCCGGGGGGTTCTCCGCCGCCCATTGGGCCATCGCGGCCTGATCGTCGATCTCGTCTGCCATGATGGTTCGCCTCAGCCGGCCCGAAGGCTAGTTGATCAGCATCTCCTCGATCAGGACGGCGTTCACTTTCGAAGGCGCGGCCACCAGGTTCACCCGGCGCAGCAGTTCGGCGCGCAGCTGGTAGCTGCCCTGGCTGCCGGCGAGGTCCTCGGGACGCAGCTCGCGCAGGAAGGTCTGGAACATGTCGGTCAGGCGCGGAAGGTTCGGCGTCAGCGCGTCGGCCGTCTCCTCGTCGGGCAGCTCGAACGTCAGCTTCAGCTTCAGGAAGGTCGACTTGCCGTCGGCCGACTGCATGTTCACGACGATGTCGGGCAGGGTGTAGAACACCACGCCGTCGGGGCCTTCCTTGACGACCGGCGCGCCGGCGCCGCCCTCGGCGGTCTTGGCGCCCTCGCCGCCCTCCTCCTTCTTCTTTTCCTTTTTCTTTTCCTTCTTCTCCTCGCCGTGGCCGGCTTCGCCCTCGGCGGCCGGCTTGGGCTTCATCATGAAGAAGGCCGCGGCCCCGCCGCCAGCGACCACGAGCAGGCCGGCGGCCGCCGCTATCAGGATGATCGGCGGCTTCTTCTTGGCGGGAGCTTCACCCTCGGCCGCGCCCTCTTCGCCTTCCGGGGCGGGAGCTTCCTTGGGGGGTTTCTTGGCCACGCGCAGGTTCCTTGAAATCTATGACCCGTACTCATGCGCGAGCATGGTTAACGATCTCTTTTGAAGGCCATTTGGTCGCAGGTCGAATCTGCCCGGCGGACTCTGGCAAAGCGCCGCCGTTAACCACCCTCTCCGCTGATTTCATTGCGATTTTCGAGTTGGCACGGGCCTTGCTTGCAGGGTTGCGGCGCATTTGTCGCGCCAAACTGCGAGTTAATCGTCATGGACAACGCGCTGTATGTGGGCCTTTCGCGGCAGATGACGCTCCGTCGTGAGCTGGACATCGTCGCGAACAACATCGCCAACGCGAACACCACCGGCTTCAAGGTCGAGGACCTGATGGTCCGCACCGAACCGGCCAAGCCCGCGCGCACCGCGGGCGGCCCGGCGCCGATCAAGTTCGTGCTGGACGACGGCGTGGTCCGCGACTTCACGCCCGGCGCCCTGAACCAGACCGGCGGGACCTTCGACCTGGCCATCGAGAACCAGGGGTTCTTCAAGGTCCAGACCGGCGATGGCGAGCGCTACACCCGCGACGGCCGCTTCACCACCAACCCCGAAGGCGTCCTGACCACCCAGGAAGGCGCTCCGGTGCTGGACGACGGCGGCGGCCAGATCACCGTCGACCCGGAACTGGGCCCCGTCAGCATCGGCCGTGACGGCATCGTCACCCAGGGCCAGGTGCGCGTGGGCAAGATCGGCGTCGCCCGCTTCTCCGACCTCGCCTCGCTGCGCAAGGACGGTGACAACCTCTATCGCAACGTCGGCAACGAGACCCCGCAGTCCGCCACCGACGCGATCATCCACCAAGGCATGCTGGAGGGGTCGAACGTCCAGCCCATCCAGCAGATCACCAAGCTCATCGAGGTCAGCCGCGCCTACGAGAGCATCGCCAAGATGATGGACCAGACCGCCGAACTCTCGCGCTCCGCCGTCGAGCGCATGGGCAAGGTCCAGTAAGGGATAACGAACAATGCAAGCTCTGCGCACCGCCGCGACCGGCATGTCGGCCCAACAGCTGAACGTCGAGGTCATCTCGAACAACATCGCCAACATGAACACCGTCGGCTTCAAGCGCCAACGGGCCGAGTTCCAGGACCTGCTGTACCAGACGATCGAGCGCGCCGGCGCCCAGTCGTCGAGCGACGGCAACGTGGTCCCGACCGGCGTTCAGGTCGGCGGCGGCGTCAAGGCCGGCTCGGTGTACCGCATCACCGAGCAGGGCACGCCGACCATGACCAACAACCCGCTGGACGTGGCCATCCAGGGCAAGGGCTACCTGCAGATCCTGCTGCCCTCGGGCGAGACCGCCTACACCCGCGCCGGCAACTTCTCGACCAACGACCAGGGCCAGATCGTCACCGAGGACGGCTACCTGGTCCAGCCGGGCATCACCCTGCCGGAAAACACCACCGGCATCTCGATCGGCAAGACCGGCCTGGTGCAGGTCAATCTCGACGGCCAGACCGAGCCGCAGACGGTGGGCCAGATCGAACTGGCCAACTTCATGAACGAAGGCGGCCTCGAGGCCATCGGCGACAACCTCTATCTCGAGACCGGCGCGTCCGGCGCGGCCAACATCGCCGCCCCCGGCCAGCCCGGCTTCGGCACCCTGCTACAGAATTACACCGAAGCCTCGAACGTAGACGCCGTCAGCGAAATCACCTCGCTGATCGTCGCCCAGCGCGCCTACGAGATGAACTCCAAGGTCATCACCACGGCCGACCAGATGCTCCAGGCCACCTCGAACCTGCGGTCGTAAGCTCATGAAAAGCCTGCTTCTCGCCGCCGCCGCCCTGCTGATCGCCGCCCCGGCCGCCTTCGCCGGCCAGCCCGTCAGCCTGCGCCAGGACACCACCGACGCCGACGGCGTCATCACCCTGGGCGAACTCTTCGACGGCGCCGGCTCGGCCGGTTCGGTCGTGATCGCCCGCCGCGTCGGCCCCAGCGTCGTGCTCGACGCCGCCCAGTTGCAGATGACCGCCCGCCGCGCCGGCCTCGACTGGGCCAACCCGCAGGGCCTGCGCCGCGTCATCGTGCGCCAGGGCGCCGAAGGCGGCGGCCAGCTGGCCAGCGCTACGGCCGCAGCCCCGCGCGGCAACGTGGAGGTTCTTGCCTACGCCCGCAGCCTGGCCGCCGGCGAGACCGTGCAGCCGCAGGACCTGGTGTGGATCAAGGTCGCCTCGGCGCCCTTCGACGCCCCGTCCGACGCCGACGCCATGATCGGCATGACCACCAAGCGCCCCCTGCGCGAGGGCTCGGCCGCCTCGATGCGCGACGTCGCCGCCGCCCAGGTCATCGCCAAGGGCGATGTTGTCGCAGTCACCTACGACTACGCTGGCGTGGCCCTCACCTTGCAAGGCAAGGCCATGAGCGCCGCCGCCGTCGGAGAATCCGTCAGCGTGCAGAACACCGCCAGCAAGAAGATCATCGAAGCGGTGGCCACCGGCCCCGGTTCGGCCGCCGTCGGCCCCGAGGCGCAAGCCCTCAAGGCCCGTTCCAACTCCGTGCGCTACGCCGCCCGCTAAGAGAGCAAGACACCCATGCGCCCCGCCGCCTTCGTCGCCCTCGCCCTGCTCGCCCCGATCGCCGCCTGCTCGACCGTCACCGAAGCGGTGAAGGGCCCCGAACTGGCCCCCGTGGGCTACCCCGCCTCGCTGGCCCCGATGGCCCCGACCTACGTCTCGGCCCGCGAACCGGCCCCGCAGGCCGCTTCGGCCAACTCGCTGTGGCGGGTCGGCGCCCGCGCCTTCTTCAACGACCAGCGCGCCAGCCGCGTCGGCGACATCGTCACCGTGCTGATCGAGATCGACGACAGCGTCAGCACCTCCAACACCAGCAAGTCCTCGCGCACCTCGACCGGCAACGCCGGCGTGAGCAACTTCTTCGGTCTGGAATCGAGCCTCGGCAAGGTTCTGCCGGGCGGTTTCGACCCGGCCAACGCCGTGGGCACCAACTCGGCCTTCTCCAATTCAGGCGCCGGCAGCGTCAGCCGCTCGGAGAAGATCAACCTGACGGTCGCCGCGATCGTCGCCCAGGTCATGCCCAACGGCAACATGGTGATCCAGGGCACCCAGGAGGTGAAGACCAACAACGAGCTGCGCCAGCTGACCGTGGCCGGCATCGTTCGCCCCGAAGACATCTCCTCGGCCAACACCATCAAGCACACCCAGATCGCCGAAGCCCGCATCAACTACGGCGGCCGCGGCGACATCAGCCGCGTGCAGAAGACCCCGGCCGGCCAGTCGCTGGTCGAGAAGTTCTCGCCGTTCTGATGATCTAGGGGCCGTTGCGGACAGGTCCGGACGACGGCGTACAATCGCCCCTCCTCCGCGCGCTCCAGGGTGAGCGGAGGCAGACCGGCAGAAACCGCCTAGGCGGCGAGGCGTTCTCCTGACGAAGGAGATCCGCCGCCATGTCTTCCCGCCTCGTCGCCGCCGCGCTGCTCGCCGCCCTCGGGCTGGCCGGCTGCGCGCACGAGCAGGCGGCAAATCCCGCCTATGCCTGGGCCTATCTCAACGAGCCCGGCGAAGGCCCCAAGCTGGCCTACGGCCGCCCCTCCAGCGACGAGGTTCTGCTGATGCTGGCCTGCCCCGCCAGGGGCGGACCGGTCGAGGTTTCGGCCAACGGGCTGGAAGGCGCAACCATAGGGCTGGCCAGCCGCGACCGGACGTCGCACCTGGCCGCCAAGACCGTCGATGGCGGTGGAACCGGGAGCCTCCTGCTGGCCTCGGCGACGACGCGCGACCCCGCACTAGGCAATTTTCGCCGCACGGGTGATCTGGCAATCGTTAACGCCGGCCAGCGCCACAGCATCGCCGCCAAGGCGGACGAGCGCCGCCGCGTGAAGGCGTTCTTCGAGGCTTGCGGGGCTTAGGGCGGCATTTCTTGCTTGCCTGCCCGCCTTCCTCCGCGACGACCTTCACCGCTACCAACCGATCGCGCGGAACCGGGCGGATGGGACGTCGGCTATGGGTGGATGGCGGACGCTTCTGCGCTAACGCGCTGTAGGTCCTAGCCATCTAGCGACGCGTAAAGTTCCAATGTTCCAGCTTGGCCAGGCCGTGCCCCATGGCCAACATCATTGCGATCAGAAGAATGTAAATCACCGGGAACGTAATACCGCCGCCTCCAAGCGCTGGCATGGCGAGCGCAAGCGCGGCGACAATCATGCTCATCCAAGCGAGGCGCCCAATACTGCCGCGTAGCAGGAGCACTGCGGCGACGACATGCAACGCCCCGAACGCAGCCATAGCACCTTGCTGCCATAGCCAATGACTGAGCGGTAGGTCGCCGACAATGCGTATCCAGCTTTCGCAACGCGTTCCGCAGGCGGTGAAACCGGGATCCGCGAGCAGCCGCATTTTCAAGGCGACATTGGACCAGGGCTGAATGATATGCAGCAGTCCGAACAGACCCGCCGCGAGTGCGGTAGCCAAACGAACGGAGAAAGTCAGAGCGACGAGAACGCTCATCCGTTGACTATAGGCGGCGACAACGCAGCCCAGCGCGAAATCGAAAGCGTCGCTCGCGCTTTCGATATGATCGAGTTCGGCAACCATCGCGCGGGCCTGCGTCGGTCGTAGGGGGGCGATCACGGCCGCCGCATGAGTGACTAGACACTTGGCGAACTTGCGCATCAGGCCATGCTCGGCTTCAGATTTACCACTACGGCGGGGGACGTTGCCCAGGTCCGCGCAAAAACGATCCCGGCCGCCGTCAGGCGATAGGCGTGTCTCGCGGGGCGTCCTGGAGCGTCGGCCTTGCGCCACTCGGCTTCAAGCAAGCCCTGACGCGCCCAGCGATCAAGGAGAGGGTAGAGCGTGCCAGCGCCTACACTTGTCTCCTTGGTCAAATCATAGCCGTGACGCCAGTTCGCCGGGGCGGCGAGGAATGCCGCGAGCAGTGCCTGAGCCGCTGCTGAGGGTTTGCGTATCGATGCCATACACCCATACTCGATATATATCGACTTGAGTCAATATCCCAGCGACGTCCACGACAACATATAGTTTCTGAGCGACCGCAACGGGTCGTGAACCGACATTGTTTCAGGCATCACCCGCATCCAGTCCGAGCCGGAAACGCAAAACGCCGCGACGGTGACCGTCGCGGCGCTCGATGCTTGTATCGAGAAGCGGCGGCTACGCCCGCCGCCCCGCGGCGCTGACATTGTCCATGCCCAGCGCCGACAGCGCCCCGCGCAGGATGCCCTCGGCGTCGAGACCGGCCTCGGCGTACATCAGGTCGGGCTTGTCCTGGTCCTGGAACACGTCCGGAAGACCCAGCGTGCGGATCTTCAGGCCGCGATCCAGGGCGCCGTGCTGGGCCAGGGCCTGCAGCACGAAGGCGCCGAAGCCGCCCATGGCGCCCTCTTCCACCGTGACGATCGCCTCGTGCTCGCGCGCCAGGCGCAGCAGCAGGTCAAGGTCCAGCGGCTTGGCGAAGCGGGCGTCGCAGACGGTGGCCGACAGGCCGCGCGCGGCCAAGAGGTCGGCGGCCTTCAGGCTTTCGCTCAGGCGCGTGCCGAACGAGACGATGGCGACGCTGGTCCCCTCGCGGACGATGCGGCCCTTGCCGATCTCCAGCGGATCGGCCGGACCGGCCGACAGTTCCAGGCCCAGGCCCTCGCCGCGCGGATAGCGGAAGGCGCTGGGACGGTCGTCGATCTCGACGGCGGTGGCGACCATGCGGGCCAGCTCCAGCTCGTCGGCGGCGGCCATCAGCACCATGCCGGGCAGAGCGCCCATGAAGCCGATGTCGAAGCTGCCGGCGTGCGTGGGGCCGTCGGCGCCGACCAGGCCGGCGCGGTCCATGGCGAAGCGCACCGGCAGGCGCTGGATGGCCACGTCGTGGACCACCTGGTCATAGCCGCGCTGCAGGAAGGTCGAATAGATCGCCGCGAACGGCTTCATGCCGTCGGCGGCGAGGCCCGCGGCGAAGGTCACCGCGTGCTGCTCGGCGATGCCGACGTCGAAGGTGCGGGTCGGATAGGCCTTTTCGAAGATGTCGAGGCCCGTGCCCGAGGGCATGGCGGCGGTGATGGCGACGATCTTGTCGTCCTTGGCCGCCTGCTTGACCAGTTCCTGGGCGAAAACCTTGGTGTAGCTGGGCGGGCCGGCGGCCGCCTTCTGCTGCTGGCCGGTGACCACGTCGAACTTGGCCACGGCGTGCAGCTTGTCGGCCGCGCCCTCGGCCGGGGCGTAGCCCTTGCCCTTCTGGGTGACGACGTGGACGAGAACCGGCTTTTCCTTGAATTCCCGGGCGTTCTTCAGCACCGAGACCAGGGCGTCCATGTCGTGGCCGTCGATCGGGCCGACATAGTGGAAGCCCAGCTCCTCGAAGAAGGTGCCGCCGGTGACCATGCCGCGGGCGTATTCCTCGGCCTTGCGGGCCGCGTCGCGGATCGGGGTCGGCAGCTTTTCCACCACCGTCTTGCCCAGCTTGCGCGCCTTGCGATAGGCGCCGCCCGAGACGAGGTTGGCCAGATAGGCGCTCATCCCGCCCACCGGCGGGGCGATCGACATGTCGTTGTCGTTGAGGATGACGGTCAGCTGGCGCGTGGCGTCGGTGGCCGCGTTCATCGCCTCGTAGGCCATGCCCGCGCCCAGCGAGCCGTCGCCGATCACGGCCACGACGGCGTTGTCCTCGCCTTTGGCGTCGCGCGCGGCGCAGAAGCCCAGCGCCGCCGAGATCGAGGTGGCCGCGTGGGCCGCGCCGAACGGGTCGAATTCGCTCTCGGCCCGCTTGGTGAAGCCCGACAGGCCCCCGCCCTGACGCAGCGTCCTGATGCGGTCGCGACGGCCGGTGAGGATCTTGTGCGGATAGGCCTGGTGGCCGACGTCCCAGATCAGGATGTCTTTCGGCGTCTCGTAGACGTGGTGCAGGGCCACGGTCAGCTCGACCACGCCCAGGCCCGCGCCCAGGTGGCCGCCGGTGACGGAGACGGCGTCGATGGTTTCGGCGCGCACCTCCTGCGCCAGCTGCTTGAGCTCGGCGATCGACAACCCGCGCGTGTCGGCGGGCGAGGAGACGGTGTCGAGAAGAGGAGTTTGCGTCGGCATGTCTGTAAAGAGCGCGGTCAGTTGCGGCGGTCCAGCACGAAATCAACGCTTTCGCGCAGATGATCGGCCCGATCCCCAAAGATATCCAGATGCGCCTTGGTCTGCGCTGCGAGAAGCTCTACCCGCTCCTTGGCCGCATCGAGGCCCAGAAGCGTGACGTAGTTGGCCTTGCCCTTGGCGGCGTCCTTGCCGGCGGCCTTGCCCAGGGTGGCTTCGTCGCCCTCGGCGTCGAGGATGTCGTCGACGATCTGGTAGGCCAGCCCCAGGTCCTGGGCGAAACCCATCAGCGCCGCGCGCTCGGCTTCCTTGGCCCGGCCGATGATCAGCGGGATCTCGAAGGCGAAAGCGATCAGGGCGCCGGTCTTCAGGCGCTGCATGCGCGCCACCGCGCCCAGGTCGTCGCGGACGCCCAGCAGGTCGATCATCTGGCCGCCGCACATGCCGCGTGCGCCGGACGCGATGGCCAGCTTGCGCACCAGCTCCGAGCGGACGTGGCCATCGTCGTGGGTGTCGGGGTGGGCCATGATCTCGAAGGCGGCCGTCTGCAGCGAGTCGCCGGCCAGGATGGCGGTGGCCTCGTCGTACTGCACGTGCACGGTCGGACGGCCGCGACGCATGTCGTCGTCGTCCATGGCCGGCAGGTCGTCATGCACCAGGCTATAGGCGTGGATGCACTCCAGCGCGCAGGCCGCGCGCAGCACCGGCCGCTCGGGCAGGTCGAACATCTTGCCGGTTTCCAGCGCGAAGAACGGCCGCAGGCGCTTGCCCGGACCCAGCGCCGCGTAGCGCATGGCCTCGGTCAGGCGGCTTTCGGGCCCTTCGGCGCGCGGCAGCAGCTCGTCGAGCGCCACGGTGACGATGTCGGCCGCCTGGGCGATGCGCTTGCCAAGGTCGCTCAAAACAGCTTTCCCCCATTGGGCGCCGCGCGATCCACCGTCACGAGGACGACTTCGCCCTCGTCATCCGGAAAGCCCAGGCACAGGACTTCCGACATGAAGGGGCCGATCTGACGCGGCTTGAAGTTCACCACCGCCGCCACCCGGCGTCCGACCAGCTGGTCGATCGTGTAGTGGCGGGTAACCTGGGCCGACGAACGCTTTACGCCAAACGCCGGTCCGAAATCGATCGCCAGCTTGTAGGCCGGCTTGCGGGCCTCGGGAAAGGCCTCGGCCGAAACGATGGTCCCGACACGGATGTCCACGCGCTCGAACTCCTCGAACGCGATCGTCGGCGACAGTTTCGGCGAGGCCTGGCCCATCAGGAAAACTCGGCCGGCTCGACGCCCGCGGCGCCGCCCTGGCCCAGGACGATCTTCTCGACCTTCAGGCGGGCGGCCTCGAGCTTCTTTTCGCAGTGCGCCTTCAAGGCCGCCCCGCGCTCGTAGATGTCGATGGAGCGTTCCAGCGGCGCCTGGCCCGATTCCAGTTCGGACACGATCTTCTCGAGCTCGGCCAGGGCCTGTTCGAAGCTCAGGGCCGAGAGGTCGTGCGCGCCAACACTGGTCGTCGAAGAAGCGGCGTCGGTCATTTCTACTCCAAGGAGAAGCTCGCACCCTAGTTGGCGTGGGGCCGGCGGGCAACGGCTGTGAAAGGTCAGGCGCGCTCGAAGCGCTTGACGCACCAGTACTGGAAGCCCTGGTCGAGCGTCTTCTTCAGGCCCCGCGCCTGCAGGGCGTTGCCGATCATCACGTTGAAGAAGCCGTGGGCCACCAGCAGCACGTCGCGGCCGTCCTGCGACAGGGCGATCAGCGCGTCGGCGGCCGCTTCCGCTCTGAGTTCGGCCTGCTTGCGGGTCTCCTGGCCCATGTGGTGGTCGAAGAACCACCACCAGAAGCGGGCGAAGAAGCCCCACTTCTTGGGCGACAGCCTGATCCAGCTGGGCCACGGCGGCGGCGGCAGCGGCGCCTCGATGAACAGCGGGTCACGCGGGAAGTCGCGGCCGCCAGCGACGGCCTGGGCGGTCTCGATCGAGCGCAGGCGGGTCGAGGCGACGATCACCTCCGAACGCGCGGCGATCTCCAGCAGGCAGTCGGGGGGGGTCTGGCCGGGCAGCAGGCCGCCCTCTTCGTAGCGGGCCCACCAGTCGCCATAGGTCTTGGCGTCGAAGCGCACCTTGCGCGACAGCGCCGGTTCGCCGTGGCGGGCCAGGACGATGGCCCCGGGCGGGCGGACCACGCTCGAGGCGGTCTGGTCGGCGGTCGGTGCGTCGGCCATTTTCCTCGACGACCCGATAGCCGCTGACGCGGAGCCGGGTCTCATCCTTCCTGAAGCGCTCTGACATGCGCCTTGGCCGAACGGCCGAGCGCTTCGAGGTCGTACCCGCCCTCGAGCGAGGAGACAATACGCCCTCTGGCCCGATGGTCGGCGACCGACACGATCGCCCTTGTGGCCCAGGCGAAGTCTTCGCTGAGAAGGCTTTGCGCGGCCAGGGGATCGCGCTCGTGGGCGTCGAATCCGGCCGAGACGAGGATCAGGTCGGGCGCGAAACCATCGACTCGCTCCATCAGCCCCTCGAACGCCCGCCGCCAGGATTCGCGCGGCGCGCCCGGCGCCAGCGTGGCGTTGACGATGTTGCCCACACCTCTCTCCGACGGGTCGCCGGTGCCGGGATAGAGCGGCGACTGGTGGATCGAGGCGACCATCACTGTCGGGTCGTGCTCGAACGCCGCCTGGCTGCCGTTACCGTGATGGACGTCGAAATCGACGATGGCCACCCGGGCCAGGCCGCTGGCCTGGGCGACGCGGGCGGCGACCGCCACGTTGGAGAACACGCAAAAGCCCATGGCGATGGCCGGCTCGGCGTGATGCCCCGGCGGCCGCACGGCGCAGAAGGCCCGCCTGGCCTCTCCCGCCGCCACCTGCCGCACGGCCGCAACCGCCGCCCCGGCGGCGCGACGGGCGGCGACCAGGCTGCCGGTCGACAGCACCGTGTCCGGGTCCAGAGCATGGATTCCCGCGTGCGGCGCGGCGGCGAAGATCGAATCGACGAAGGCGGCCGGATGCACGCGGGCCAGGTCGCCCGGATCGACCAGCGGCGCCTCGAACGGCTCCAGATCAAGGCCCGCCTCGTCCTCCAGCGCGTCGATCACCGCCTTCAGCCGCGCGGGGCTCTCCACGTGGCCCGGGCCCGGCCGGTGGTCGAGCATGTCGGCATGGGTGAACAGCGAGACAGCCATGGAACAAGGTTATGCCAGATGACGCGCGGGAGCCAAGCGGGGCTGGCGCCCTCCCCCACCTCCCGTCATTCCCGCCCTTGTGGCGGGAAACCCTGGTTCCGCTTGCGCGTGAAGCGCCAGCGGCGTGCTCAGCACGCCGCCCCATTCGCCCATGCGGCTGACAGAGGGGTTCCCGCCACAAGGGCGGGAATGACGGGAAGTATAGGTGAGCCCCCTACACCCCCGCCTTCGCAGCCGGGCGGGCGTTCATCTCGTCCAGCCACCGCTTGACGTTCACCAGTTCAGGGTCCGGCCGGAACCTGGCCATCCGCGCGAAGTCGATGCCGGTCACCGCCAGGATGTCGGCGATGGTCACCCGGTCGCCGGCGATGAACGGGCTTTCGGAGAGGCGCCGGTCCAGCACCCTGATCCCCTTCTCGGCGGCGGCGCGGTTGCTGGCGGCCACTTCCGGGATCTGGGTCTCGATCGCCGCCAGGGCCGGGTGGCTGTGGCGCACGGTCAGCATCAGCGG
This sequence comes from Caulobacter sp. CCNWLW153, assembly GCF_036889365.1. Taxonomy (NCBI): domain Bacteria; kingdom Pseudomonadati; phylum Pseudomonadota; class Alphaproteobacteria; order Caulobacterales; family Caulobacteraceae; genus Caulobacter; species Caulobacter sp. CCNWLW153. The sequence continues at coordinate 192,300 of NZ_JBAKFV010000013.1, read as the reverse complement.
CGTGGCCACCAGCATCTCGGCGCGCCTGGCCCACATCTCGATCACCGCGACCTCGCGCGGGTCGGCGCCGAACAGGTTGGGCTCGGGATAGACGTTCTCCAGATAGCGGCAGATGGCCACCGACTCGGTGATCGTCGTGCCGTCGTCCATCTCCAGGGCGGGCACGTTGGGCAGGCCGGCCCTGGCCATGTAGTCGGGCGTGCGGTGCTGGCCGGCGAAGATGTCGACCTCGACGATCTCGACGTCCTCGATCCCCTTCTCGGCCATGAACCACCGCACCCGCCGGGGATTGGGCGCACGCCGGCTGTCGTAGAGCTTCATTCTTGTCGTCCTCCCGTCGCCATAAGAGCCCTTCCCCCTTGATGGGGGAAGGGTTGGGATGGGGGTGACGCTGCGTCAGACGACAAGTCGCCGTATCTCCGCCGCCACGCGCTCCGCCACCTCGTCGGGTCGACCGAACGCCTCGACGTCGCGCACGCGCAGCACGCGATAGCCCTGGCTCGCCAGCCAGCTATCGCGTTCAGCGTCGTGCAATTGCTGTTCGGGAAGATCGTGCCATCCACCGTCGACCTCGATGACGAGGCGCGATCCGTGATGGACGAAGTCGGCCACATACCGGCCGATCGGCGCCTGGCGGCGAATGTGGAGATCCAGCGCTCGAAGCGCCTTCCAGAGGTTCCGCTCGCTGGCGGTCATGTCCCGCCGAAGGCGGCGGGCTCGGCCGACGGCGCCAGGTGCGTGCGTCGGCTTCGGTGTTCGTTCGGACACGCCGCAGCCACCCCCATCCCCGGCCCTTCCCCCATCAAGGGGGAAGGGAGGGACGAGGGCAACCGTGGACTGATTACAGCCCGAACAGCACCCGCGGCATCAGGCCGATCAGCGAACCGGTGAGGCAGGTGGCCAGGAAGCCGGCCATCATCGCCTTCCAAACCAGGCTCAGCACTTCCTGGCGGCGTTGCGGCACCAGCACCGAGAAGCCGGCGACGTTCATGCCCACCGAGCCGATGTTGGCGAAGCCGCACAGGGCATAGGTCATGATCATCCGCGAGCGCTCGTCGAGGCTGGCCGCGCCGGTCTTGGCCATCTGGATGAAGGCGGTGAACTCGGTGAGGATCAGCTTGGTGCCCAGCAGGCCGCCGGCGGCGCCGGCTTCCTTCCAGGGAATGCCCATCGACCAGGCCAGCGGCGAGAAGATCACGCCCAGGCCTCGCGTCAGGCTCAGCGGCTGGCCGCCGACGGCCGGCAGCATGGCCAGGAACTTGTCGAGCATGGTGGCCAGGGCCACGAAGACGATCAGGGTCGCGCCGACGTTCAGCGCGATCTGCAGGCCGTCGGTGGTGCCCTTCATCACGGCGTCGATCGAGCTGCCGTAGGTCTTGTCCTCGGCGGCCAGGTCGAGATCGCCGCCCTTTTCCAGCGGGTCCGACGGCACCACGATGCGGGCCAGCAGCACGCCGGCCGGGGCCGAGATGATCGATGCGGTCAGCACGTGGGCGGCGGCGTTGGGCAGCACGTCGGCCAGGATGGTGGCGTAGGCCACCATGGTCGAGCCGCTGACGCAGGCCATGCCGACCGTGATCAGCATGAAGAGTTCCGAGCGCGACAGCTTGTCGAGATAGGCGCGGATGAAGATGGGGCCTTCGATCTGGCCCATGAAGATGGTGGCGGCGGTGGCCAGGGCCGGCGGGCCGCGCAGGCCCAGCGTCTTCTGGAACACGAAGCCGAAGCCTTGGGCGGCCCACTTCAGGATCTTCCAGTGCCACAGCAGCGCCGACAGCGCGCAGACCACCAGGATCACCGGCATCACGCGGAAGGCGAAGATGAAGCCCGCGCCCGGGTTGCTGACCGGATAGGGCTGGTCGCCGCCGGCCAGGAATCCGAACACGAACGCCGTGCCGGCCTGGGTAGAGGCGCCGAGGCCCTCGACCGCGCCGTTGACGCCGCGCAGCATCTGCTGGGCCTGCGGCAGGCCGAACAGCAGAACCACCAGGCCGACCTGGATGATCAGGGCGCCGATGGCCAGCACCCACGGGAAGCGCTTGCGGTTTTCGGAGACGAGCCAGCAGAGGCCCAGGGTGAGCGCCAGACCCGCGAGGGCCTGAACGTTCTCAGGACGGAAAAGCAAGACGGCAGAACCTTGAATTGTGAAGCGACGCCCCCGCGACGCCGACCAAGGGGCCAGTTTGTCCAACACAAGCGCGCCCGGCGCAAGCGGCTTGCTTGACCTTCGGCGCGGCGAGCGGCGGCGCCCGCTCGGCGAGCGCTGTGCGTCGAGATATGATCATATCTCCCTTCCCCCTCGATGGGGGAAGGGTCGGGGTTGGGGGTGACACGGCGGTTCAGCCGGCGAGGCCCGAGCCACCCCCACCCAACCCTCCCCCATCAAGGGGGAGGGCTTAAGCGACTAGGCCGCGATGCTCACCGACGAGGTCGAGCTGACGCCCTCCCCGCTGGCGGCGCTGCTGGTCGCGGCGTCGGCCAGTTGCTGCAACAGCTTCTGCATCATTTCCGAAGCCAGGGACGAGCTCGACAGCGCGCCGGCCAGGGTCGTGGCGCTGGAAGAATCCGAAGCCTGCTTCAGCAGGTCCCCGAACTCCTGGCCAGACAGGCTCCCGTCGCCGTCCGTATCGGCCGCCGAGATCAGGTCGGCGGCGACGGTGGCCGCATCGGCGCTGTCGGTGTCGGCCGCGGCCAGTTCGGCGGCCGACACCGTGCCGTCCTGGTTGGTGTCGAGGCTGTCGAAGACCTGGCTGACGCCGCCGCCTCCACCAGCCCCACCGGCGCCGCCGCCTTCACCACCGCCCGACGGCGGAGGCCCGGGCGGCGGGCCGCCCATGCCGCCAGGGCCGCCCGACGCCTGGGCCAGCGCCGCGAACTCGCCGCCGGTCAGCACGCCGTCGCCGTCCGTGTCGCCGTCGGAGATCAGGTTGTTCACGGCCGAGGAGATGTCGTCGGACTCGCCCAGCGCATTGCTCAGGGCCGTGGTCAGCTCGTCCGTCGACAGCGCGCCGTCGGCGTCGGTGTCGAGGCTCTCGAAGATCCCCTGACCACCGCCCATGCCCCCCATCTGACTCATGCCGCCTTCCTGCATGGAGAGGAGCGAGCCCAGGGTTTCAGAGCTGAAACTCTCGCCGCTGGAGCCCTGCGAGCTCATGGGCGGCGGAGGCGGCGGCGGCGGCTGACCGCTGCCGACCTGCATTTGTTGCCCAGCGGACGCGCCGCTGGAGGACGAGGCGGCGCTGGCCGCCGACGTCGTCGAGGAGCCGCGCATCGACTGCAGCAATTGCTGCATGATCGACGTGCTGCTCAGGCTGGAAACGCTCAAGGCGATGTCTCCTGGAACCGGTGATGCGCATCATGGCGCGGGCGTTACGCGCGCCCTTGCCCTGGGCGCGCCCGGGCTCCAGCGAAAAACATTCCACATTTCGGGAGGTTACGGCGCTGAAATGCGGGCTTCTCCAGTCCTTCTCCGCGTCGGCTCCCCCTCCCCGTAAAATCCCCGCGAAAGCGGGGACCCAGGAGTTTTATCGTCGAGTGCGGTGGATGCAGAAAAAGCCTGGGTCCCCGCTTTCGCGGGGATTTTACGGAGGGAGAGGTCCCCGCCGCTCCAACGAAAGAACGCCGCGACAGCGGATCGGCTGTCGCGGCGTTCGTTCGAGATCAGGTCCCTCTATTGAGAGAGGAAAGGATCACTTCCCCGCCAGTTCCTTCACCAGCGCGTCGCGGCCGTAGACCTTGGTCAGCGCCTCGGTGATGGCCGCGGTCGAGACCACGACGGTGCGGTTGATCGAGCCGTCATAGCCGAAGGCGCCGCCCAGCGAGTGGATGTTGCCGTCGAAGGCCGCGCCGATCACCCGGCCCTTGGCGTCGATCACCGGCGAGCCGGAATTGCCGCCGATGATGTCGTTGGTGGTGACGTAGTCGTAGACCGTCTTGAGGTTCAGCTTGTCCTTGGCGGCGATCCAGCGCGGGGCGGCCTCGAAGGGCTCGGCGCCGGTGACGCGGTCGTAGAAGCCGGCGAAGTCGGTGAACGGGGTGATCGTGCGACCGCGATGGGTCCAGCCGGCGACCTTGCCGTACGACAGGCGCAGGCTGAACGTGGCGTCCGGATAGACGCTGTCGCCCAGCACCGCGAAGCGGGCCTTGGCGATGCGTTCGGCGGCCGCGTCGGTCGGGGCGGTGACGCTGGCCTCGTAGGCCTTGCGCAGTTCGCGGCCCTGGCCTTCGGTCTTCAGCACGAACTGGATCATCGGATCGTCCGAGGCCTGGATGGCGGTCAGGCCCCCGTCCCACAGCGCCTTGCGCACGGCCGGGTCGGCCAGCTTGCTGCCGGCGACGAGGCGGGCCGACAGGCCCTCGGGGCTTTCCTTGCCCAGCAGCAGCTTCACGGCCGGGGCGTCGGCGGTCAGGTACTCGCGGGTCTTCAGCAGCCAGTGCTCAAGATAGATGCGCTCCAGCGGCGCATCGACCGGGCGCACGTCCAGCAGGCGCTTCTCCACCAGCGGCAGGCGGGTGTCGGCATACTCCGGCAGGCGCTCGGCCGCCGGCTTGGCGCGCTCCTGGGCGCCGCGCACCAGGGTGCGGGCATAGCCGTAGAGGTCCGAACCACCGCCGGCCGAGGTCTCCAGCTGGCGCATCGGCACGAACTGGTCGGCCACGGCGACCTGCGCCTTGTCGATCTCGCCCCACGGGTCGCCGATCTCGGCCGAGAGCTTCGGATCGGCGGCGACCTTGGTCTTCAGCTCGGTCTCGGCGGCGCGCTTGGCGTCCATGAACGTCTTGTCGTTCAGCACGAACTGCTGACCGAAGAACACCTTGTAGCTGTTCTCGATACCCGCCAGCGGCTGGTTGGCGATGCGCTTGTTCTCTTCGGACTGCTCGCCGAACTGGATCAGGCGGCCGCGCATCTCCGAGCGTTGCAGCTGGCCGATCGGGATGACCAGGTCGCGGTTGGTCTCCAGCTGCGAGACGGTCAGCTGGCGCTGGGTGGTGCCCGGGTTGCCGGCCACGAAGGTCGGCTCGCCCTCGACCGGGGCGGTGGCGCGCCAGGTCAGGTGGTTGGGCGTGTTGGCCGGCTTGCCGTCCTCGTACAGGCGCAGGAAGGCGCTATCGAGGTTGAAGCGCGGGAAGTTGAAGTTGTCCGGATCGCCGCCGAAGAAGGCCGTGGCGTATTCCGGCGCGAACACCAGGCGCACGTCGGCGTAGCGGCGGTACTTGTAAACCTTGTACTGGCCGCCGCGGTAGAAGCTGATGGTCTGGCAGCGCAGCGTCTTGTCCTGGCCGCAGGCGGCCAGCTCGGCGGTGGCGAAGGAGGCGTCGCGCGCCTTGACGAAGTCCTGGCCGGTCTTGCCCGCGCCGGCGGCCTTCACTTGGTCGGTGACGTCGGTGATCGACAGCAGCACCTCGGCCTGCATGCCCGCGCACTTCAGTTCCTCTTCGCGCGCGCCGGTCAGGAAGCCGTCCTTGACGTAGTCCTTGCCCTCGCTCGACAGCGCCTGGGTGCAGTCGGCCACGCAGTGGTTGTTGGTCAGGACGAGGCCCTGCTTGGAGACCACCGAGGCCGAGCAGCCCGTCGTCAGGCGCACGGCCGAGACCCGCACGGTGTCGAGCCACTTCTGGTCGATGTCGACGCCGTAGGCCTGCTTGACCTTGGCCGAGGGGAAGTTGTCGAAGGTCCACATGCCCTCGTCGGCCTGGGCCGCGCCGGCGGCGGCGAACGAGAGAACCAGGGCCGAGGCGGCCAGCGTCACAGTCTTCATGAGTCGTCCTTGCACGGCGCAGCGCCGTCGTGGCGTACAATGTAACAGCCATAGCCAAGCCAGGCCGCCAGAGCCACCCCTGTTTCGCCATCCTTGTTTCGTCGGTCGGGCGCCCGACGCAACAAACGTGCGCCCCGATCACATTCCGTCGAAGAGTTCCGTCTTACCCCGATTTAACTTGGCCTGAGCGGTTCTGCGCTGTTCTTGTGCAACCGTTGATTGGGGGAGCGTGTCGGCATGTCGCTGGCGTTGGCCACACTGTTGTACGAATGGCGGCGATATCTGGCGGCGATCATCGCGCTGGCCTTCTCGGGCCTGCTGGTGCTCGCCCAGGTCGGGATGTTCACCGGCATCGGCAAGGCGTTCACCGCCACCATCGACCGCTCGCCGGCCGACATCATGGTGCTGGGCCCCAAGGCCGAGAGCCTGATGAACGGCGGCAACGGCCTGCCGCGCCGGGTCATGGCCCAGATGTACATGCACCCCGAGGTCGTCGAGGTCGCCGATCTCGACGGCGGCGGCGGCATGTGGAGCAACGACCCGCCGCCTGGCAAGAAGCGCGTGCGCGAGTGGATCCAGACCTCGGCGGTCGACACCCGCAGCGACGCGGTGACCTGGCCGCGCGATTACAACGAGAACATCCGCGTGGCGCTGCTGGAGCCTTACTCGGTCGCGATCGACCGCACCGGCATGGCCAAGCTGGGCATCCAGAAGCTGGGCGACCGCGCCAGCATCAACGGCAAGACCGTCTACATCCGCTATATCCTCGACGGCTATCCGAACATGATGCAGCCGACCGTCGTGGTCTCGCGCGACACCCTGCGCCTGCTGGGCCAGGCCTCGACCGGCAGCCGGGTGGGCCCGCTGATGGTGCGCATCAAGGACCCGGCCCGCGCCGAGATCGTCCGCGACCAGCTGAACGCGACCTCCGACAAGGCCTACCGCGCCTGGACCCGCGCCGAACTGTCCGAAGCCAACGACGGCGCGATGATGAAGGAGAGCTTCATCGGCATCATGCTGGGCTTCTCGGTGTTCCTGGGCCTCCTGATCGGCGTGGGCATCACCTCCCAGACCCTGCGCGGCGCGATCCTGGCCAACATCAAGGAGTTCGCCTCCCTGCGCGCCCTGGGCGTGTCGATGGGCTCGCTGCGGATGATCGTCATCGAGCTGGGCTTCTGGACCGGCATCGCGGGCCTGGCGGCCACCGCCGTGCTGGTCGGCGCCGTCTCGCAGCTGGCCAAGATGGGCGGCCTGCCGATGAGCTTCCCGATCCCCATGGTGATCGCCTCGGCCGGGTTCCTGATGCTGATCGCCATCGTCTCGGGCCTGCTGGCCCTGGGCATCCTCAAGAAGAGCCAACCGGCGGATCTGCTGCGATGAGCCAATCCCCTCACCTCCTCACCCCGGGCAAGACCGCGATCGTCGCCAAGGGCCTGCAGAAGCGCTTCAAGACCGGCCGCACCTATATCGAGGTGCTGAAATCGGTCGACTTCGACGCCCTGCACGGCGATGTGACCATGGTCATGGGCCCTTCGGGCTCGGGCAAGTCGACGCTGGTGGCCTGCCTGTCGGGCCTGCTGCGGCCCGATGAAGGCCGGGTCAGGGCCATGGACCAGGACCTGTGGTCGCTGCCGTCGGGCCGGATCGACAAGTTCCGCCTCGACAACTGCGGCTTCATCTTCCAGGGCTTCAACCTGTTCCCCGCCCTCACCGCCCTGCAGCAGGTCACCACCGTGCTGAAGTACCAGGGCTACGACGTCGCCGAGGCCCGCCGAATGGCCATGGTCGCGCTCGACGAGGTGGGCCTTGGCCACCGCGTCAACCAGCGCCCGTCCGAGCTGTCGGGCGGCGAGAAGCAGCGCGTGGCCATCGCCCGCGCCCTGGCCAAGCAGCCCCGGCTGCTGTTCGCCGACGAGCCGACCTCGGCCCTCGACGGCGAGAACGGCCAGATCGTCACCCGCCTGCTGCAGCGGGCGGCCAAGGAGCATGGGGCGGCCGTGATCTGCGTGACCCACGACCACCGCATGGAATCCTTCGCCGACCGCGTCATCCACATCGAGGACGGCCGCATCCTCGACGACCGCCGCGTCACGTCGCAGCCCGCGCCCGCCGCGGCCGACCGTCCTCTCATCGGAGCCTGAGATGCCCGCCCTGTTCCGTCGTCGCCGCTTCTGGCTGATCTCCGTCGGCGCCCTCGCCATCCTCGGCGGAGGCCTCTGGATGCAGAGCCAGGCCAAGGCCAAGAAGGTCGAGGCCGCCAAGACCGCCGCCGCCACGCCCGCCACCCCCTACGGGGCCGTCGCCGACGGCAAGGCCGATGTCGAGGGCGGCATGATCGCCGTCGCCGCCCGCCGCCAGGGCATCGTCAGCGAGGTCTACGTCCAGGAAGGCGACATGGTCCACAAGGGCCAGCCGCTGGCCAAGCAGGAGGACGACGACGTCCGCCTGGCCGCCGAGACCGCGTCGGCCAATCTCGCCCAGGCCAAGGCCCAGATCCGCGTGCTTGAGGTCCGCAAGACCACGGCCCAGCGCGAGTACGCCCGCCTTCAGGGCCTGACCGCCTCGAACTTCGTGGCCGGCCAGCGCCTCGACCAGGCCCGCGACGCCATCGCCGGCGCCGACGCCGAGCTCGACGCCCAGCGCGCCCTGGTGGCCACCTTCGCGGCCCAGCTGAACCAGGCCCGCTACAACCAGGAACTGACGATCATCCGCGCCCCGGCCGACGGCCGCATCGCCCGCCGCTACGCCAATCCCGGCTCGGGCGCCTCGACCCTGAACGTCACCTCGATGTTCGACCTCGAGCCGTCCACCGCCCGCATCGTCCGCGCCGAGATCAGCGAGTCGGCCATCCCGTTCGTCACCATCGGCCAGTCGGTCGAGATCATCCCCGAGGCCGACCAGAAGAAGACCTACACCGGCAAAGTCCTGCGCCGCGCCGCCGTGTTCGGGGCCCGCAAGTTGCAATCGGACGACCCGTCCGAGCGCACCGACGCCCGCGTGGTCGAGGTGGTGGTCAGCGCCGACGAGACCCCCTTCCTGATCGGCCAGCGCGTGCTGGTGAAGTTCATGAAGCCGGGCCAGACCGCCGGCGCCAAGCGCACCGGCCCGCAGTCGCCCGATCCGGCCAAGACCTGATCGACCCGCGCGTGGTCCTCGTCCTTCGACAAGCTCAGGATGAGGACCATTGGCAAGCGCGGTCGCCGGAAAACCTCACCCTGAGCTTGTCGAAGGGCGAGGTTTCGCCCCTGTTTGCGGATGGCGATCCTTCTTGACGCCCCCTCCTCGCGGTCGCACAAACGCGCAAACCAAACACGCGTTTGAGGGAGATCTAAGGGCATGGCGGACGACATTCGCTTCGACGGTCAGGTGGCCATCGTCACGGGCGCGGGCGGCGGGCTTGGCCGCCAGCACGCCCTGGAACTGGCCCGTCGCGGCGCCAAGGTGGTGGTCAACGACCTGGGCGGCAGCGTCGACGGCTCGGGCGGCTCGTCCGACGCCGCCAAGGCCGTGGTGGCCGAGATCGAGGCCTTCGGCGGGCAAGCGATCGCCCACGGCGCCTCGGTCACCGACGACGCCGGCGTCGCCGACCTGGTCAAGACCACCATCGACAAGTGGGGCCGCATCGACATCCTCGTCGCCAATGCCGGCATCCTGCGCGACAAGACCCTGACCAAGATGGAGCTGGCCGACTTCGAGGCGGTCATCCAGGTCCACGTCTTCGGCACCTTCAAGCCGATCAAGGCCGTCTGGGACATCATGAAGGCCCAGAACTACGGCCGCATCGTCGTCACCACCTCGTCCTCGGGCATGTACGGCAACTTCGGCCAGTCCAACTACGGCGCGGCCAAGATGGCGGTGCTGGGCCTGATGAACACGCTGAAGCTCGAAGGCGCCAAGAACAACGTCAAGATCAACGCCATCAGCCCGGTCGCGGCCACCCGCATGACCGAGGGCCTGATGCCGCCCGAGATCCTGGCCAAGCTGAATCCCGAATACGTCACACCGGGCGTCGTCTACCTGGTGTCGGAGGACGCCCCCACCGGCGCGATCCTCACCGCCGGGGCCGGCGTCTTCGCCCTGGCCCGCATCTTCGAGACCGAGGGCGTCTATCTGGGCGAAGGCGGCCTCTCGGCCGAGGAAGTTCGCGACAGCTGGGAAGCAATCACCGCCGAGCCGGGCCAGCAGGCCTATTTCAACGGCGGCGAGCAGGGCCAGAAGTTCTTCCGCAAGCTGGCTGGCGGCTGACCTCCCATCGGGACGCCGTGATCACGGGCGCCGGAACATCCGCGCCCGTGATCGCCACATTTGACGTAAATTACAAAAAACTCGACCTGAAAGAATTGCGGCGAATACAAGCCTTTACCTAAGGGAAAGCACTCATTTTGACATAACGACGAATGAATAGAGGCCAAAAAGGCACGTTTTCTTTGACGCCGAGAACAAAATTCACCGTTACGCGAATAAATAGCAACGGTTTTTGAAAAGATGCGTTAGAGCCGGCGGCAACCTCCAGCATCGCAAGGTGTTGGTTGGACCTAACCTCCCCAAGAAGGTCTGTCAGTCACATGGCTCTCTCGCGTAAAGTCCTCGCCGCCGGCGCCGCGCTCACCGCCCTCGCCGCCGCTTCGCAAGCCTCCGCCTCGGGCTTCTACCTGCAGGAACAATCCGCCCGCGGCGCCGGTCGCGCCTATTCGGGCGAAGTCGCCGACAGCGGCGCCGCCAGCCTGTGGTGGAACCCTGCCGCCATCGCCGGCGTCGAGCACGCCGAAGTCTACGGCGGCCTGCACGCCGTGCTGGTGAACTCCAAGGTCACCAACAATGGCTCGACCATCACCCGTCCGGTTCCGGTCACCACCCCGGTGGGCGGCACGGGCACGGCCACCGACGTCATCAACGACGGCGTGGTGCCTAACTTCGCCGGCGCCTGGCGCCTGAACGACAAGATCGTCGTCGGCCTGTCGATGGCCGCGCCCTACAACTTCACCACCGAGTACGAAGCCAACAGCTGGGCTCGCTACGACGCCATCAAGTCGCGCCTGACGACGGCCGACCTGCAGGCCACCCTGGCCTACCGCGTCAACGACAAGCTCGACCTGGGCGTGGGCATCAGCGGCGTCTACGCCGACGCCGAACTGTCGAACGCCCTGCCGAACGCTTCGCCGCTGCAAGGCGACGGCCGCCAGGAACTGACCGGCGACGGCTGGGGCTACGGCTGGACCGTGGGCGCCCAGTTCCACGCCACTCCGGCCCTGACCTTCGGCGCCAGCTACCGTTCGAAGACCGAGCACACCCTGAAGGGCGACGTCGCGGTCTCGGGCATCCTGGCCCCGCTGCCGACCGCCGCCAACCGCACCGTCGCCGGTGAAGCCACCATCACCACTCCGTGGATGGCCACCCTCGGCGCCCGCTGGGCCGTGACCCCCAAGACCACCCTGAACGCCCAGGTCGCCCGCGTCGGCTGGAGCGAGTTCGACGCCATCCGCGTCACCTTCGCCGGCGGCGGCTCGGTCAGCGAGCAGGACTACAAGGACATCACCACCGTGGCCGTGGGCGTGGATCACCAGCTGACCCCGCGCCTGACCCTGCGCGGCGGCGTCCAGAAGGACCCGACCCCGACCCCGGACGAGGGCCGCACCGCCCGCGTGCCGGACGGCGACCGCATGCTCTACGCCGTCGGCGCCACCTGGGCGGCCAAGCCGAACCTGAACCTCGACATCGCCGCGACCTACATCGCGTTCGACGATTCCGAGATCCACCGCACCGACACCACCGCCACCGGCTCGTCGGTGACCCTCAACGGCCTGGCCACCGGCCACGCCACGGTCCTGTCGACCGGCGTCCGCTGGACGTTCTAAGGCTTCCCAGCCTCTGAAATGCGGAAAGGCCGCCTGGAGCGATCCAGGCGGCCTTTTTGTTTGTCTTCCAAAGCCCTTCCCGTTGGCGGGTGACGCCGGTCCCGCTTGCGCCGCCGTCGCAAGCCCCCACCCGTAAATCCCCGCGAAAGCGGGGACCCAGGTGTTTTTACGCTTCTCCCTGCCCACCACACCCGCCTCCCTCGCCCTCGTGGCGAGGGCCCATGCCGGCCGCCGCTCAAACCTGAGCCGAACTCGAAAGGTCTGAGCAGGCTGACCCCTGGATCCTGGGCACAAGACCCAGGAAGGCGCCCATGAGGAACCTCCCCCTGTGGGGGAGGCGGCCAAAGGCCGGTGGGGGCCCGTCTTCAGCTTCCGAGGCGCTGGCCGGCCATTCCCCAGACCCTCTCCCTGAAGGGAGAGGGAGGGGCCCAGGCGACCGCCCGGGAGGGTGAGGGGTTACGCCGCCAGCCGGCGTGCCGGCACGCCGTCGACCGTCCCTAACCCCTCATCCGACCTGCTTCGCAGGCCACCTTCTCCCTCCAGGGAGAAGGGGAAGGTGGACGGGGATAGAGCAGCGTGGATCCCCGGCGTTCAGCAAACAGACCTGAACCCAATCAACCACTTCCAACTTTCTCAGCGTGCTGGATCAGACGCGCCAAATCCCGGCGCAATAATCATCGGGTCCCGTCGCGGGGAGAGGGCGCAAGGATCCGGCCCGAAGCGTGCGACGTGGATGCGATCGAGCGGGGCCGCCGGAGTTGCGTGAGCAGGGCCGGGCCAAGCTTAAATGAGGATGGGGGACGTAAACCCATCCATCGGGAGCTTGCCCAAATAGGCTCCCGCCCGTCCAAGGGTTCGCGCCGCCATGCACGCTTGGCCGTCAAGAAACGGGGGCGCATTGCATGGGGAAGGGACAAAGGGCGGAAGAGGCCCGCGCGTCCCGGCCTGAGGAACAATGATCGCGCGGGGCGTCCAGCTTCGTCGAAACGGTACTTGAAACACACACATCCGGGCGAAGCCCGGACGCCCCGCGCCCTCTCCACTAACTCTGCGATTTCGCGCGAGAGGCCGCAAAGCCGGGCCCCAAGATCCTCCCCCTCTGGGGGAGGTGGCCCGGAGGGCCGGAGGGGGTCGCGCGCAGCGCGCCCTACCCGCCCTTCTGCCTCGCCGCGAACTCCCGCCGGAACTGCTCGAACCGCCCCTCGGCGATCGCGTCCCGCATGGCCGCCGTCAGGGCCTGGAAGAAGGCGATGTTGTGCCACGACAGCAGCACCTGCCCCAAGATCTCCTCGGCCTTGAACAGGTGGCGCAGATAGGCCTTGGAATAGTCGCGGCTGGCCGGGCAGTCGCTGGTCGGATCCAGCGGGCTCTCGTCCTCGGCGAAGCGGGCGTTCTTGATGTTGATCGCCCCGTCCCAGGTCCAGGCCTGGCCGTGGCGGCCCGAACGGGTCGGCAGCACGCAGTCGAACATGTCGACGCCACGCCAGACGGCCTCCACGAGATCGATGGGCTTGCCCACGCCCATCAGGTAGCGCGGCTTGTCGGCCGGCAACAGGCCCGGCGCGTAGTCCAGCACCTCGCACATCGCCTCGTGGCCCTCGCCGACGGCCAGACCACCGATGGCGTAGCCGTCGAAGCCGATCTCCTGCAGGCGCTCCGACGACTCCCGGCGCAGGTTCTCGAAGGTCGAGCCCTGCTGGATGCCGAACAGCGCCTGGGTGTCGCGGGTCCCGAAGGCGGTCTTGGAACGCAGGCCCCAGCGCGCCGACAGCTCCATGCCCTCGCGCGCCCGCTTCTCCTCGGCCGGCCAGGCCACGCACTCGTCCAGCTGCATGACGATGTCGCTGCCCAGCAGGTCGGCCTGGATCTCCATCGACCGCTCGGGGCTCAGCACGTGCTTGGCACCGTCGATATGGCTGGCGAAGGTGACGGCCTCTTCGGTGACCTTGCTGATCCCCGACAGGCTCATCACCTGGAAGCCGCCGCTGTCGGTCAGGATCGGCTTGTCCCAGCGCATGAACTTGTGCAGCCCGCCCAGGCGCTTCACCCGCTCGGCCGTCGGGCGCAGCATCAGGTGATAGGTGTTGCCCAGGATGATGTCCGCGCCGGTGTCCTTGACCTGGTCGACCGTCAGGGCCTTGACCGTGCCGGCCGTGCCCACCGGCATGAAGGCCGGCGTGCGGATGTCGCCGCGCGGGGTCTTCAGCACGCCCGTCCGGGCCTTGCCGTCCGTGGCTTTGATCTCGAAGGGAAAGGCGGCCATCTAGACGGTCTCGGTTTCGGCGCGGAACAGCAGCGAGCCGTCGCCATAGGAATAGAAGCGGTAGCCCGTCGATATGGCGTGCTCATAGGCCGCGCGCATCATCGCCCGACCGGCGAACGCGCTGACCAGCATGAACAGGGTCGACTTGGGCAGGTGGAAATTGGTCATCAGCACGTCGACCGCCCGGAAGCGGTAGCCGGGCGTGATGAAGATCGCCGTCTCGTCGGCGAACGGCCGGACCACGCCGTCCTCGCCCGTGGCGCTCTCGATCAGGCGCAGGGACGTGGTGCCCACGCAGACGATGCGGCCGCCGGCGGCATGGACGGCATTGAGGGCCTCGGCCGTCTGCGCGCTGACCTCGCCGAACTCGGCGTGCATCTTGTGCTCGGAGACCTCGTCGGTCTTCACCGGCAGGAAGGTGCCCGCGCCCACGTGCAGGGTGACGAAGTGCAGGGAAACGCCCTTGGCCTTCAGCGCGTCCAGCAGGTCCGGCGTGAAGTGCAGGCCCGCGGTCGGGGCGGCCACCGAGCCGTCCTCGCGGGCATAGACGGTCTGGTAGTCGGCGCGGTCGCGGTCGTCCTCGGCCCGCTTTGCGGCGATGTAGGGCGGCAGCGGCATCATCCCATGCCGGGCGATGCCGATGTCGAGGTCGGGGCCCGACAGGTCAAAGGCCAAAACGACCTCGCCGCCCTCGTGCTTCTCGACCACCGTGGCGTCCAGGCGCTCGGCCTCGCACGCGACCGAACCCTGGGCGGCGAAGGCCACCCGGTCGCCGGCCTTAAGCCGCTTGCCCGGGCGCATGAAGGCGCTCCAGCGGTCGGGCGCCATGCGGCGGTGCAGGGTCGCCTCGACGGCCACCGGCGTTCCGTCGGCCCCGCCGGTCGTGCGGCCCTCGCGCAGGCCCGACAGGCGGGCGGGGATCACTCGGGTGTCGTTGAACACCAAGGCGTCGCCAGGGCGCAGGAAATCGGGCAGGTCGCGGACGATGCGGTCCTGAAGAGCCTGCCCCGGGCGCACGACGAGAAAGCGCGCGCTGTCGCGCGGCTCGGCCGGGCGCAGGGCGATGCTGTCGTCAGGAAGGTCGAAATCGAAGTCGGAAAGGCGCATGGGCCGGCTTCAAGGCCACGAAGGGGGCGCGAGGTCAAGGCGCGGCGCGGCCGCATCGGCGCCGCGCGGCTGCGCAACCGCTACGCCGGGGGCTTAGAAACGCATGCCGGCCTGCACGACCGTCGTCTGCCCGTGCTAAGGGCGAAGTCATGCAACTGATCCTGCACCTTGCCCGACTGTTCTGCCGCGGCACGGCCCTGGCCCTCGTCATGCTGGCCCTGGCGCTCGGCCTCGCCGGCCTCGGCGGCGCCTTCAGCGACCGGCTGGACGTGGCCAACCACTTCGCGCCGGTCTGGCTGGTCGTGGGCCTGGCCGGCGCCCTGGTCGGGGCGATCGTCTCGCGGCGGAGCGAGCGCTGGGCGATCGTCGTCATGGGCGTGGTGGCGATCCTGGCCCACGGCGGCCTGATGGCCCCCGAACTGATCGCCGCCCAGACCCGCAAGCTCGACCCGGGTCCCGCGACGCTGAAGGTCATGCAGTTCAACGTCTGGGCCTCGAACGACGACCCGACGCAGGCCCTGGAATGGGTGCTGGCCGAGGATCCGGACGTCCTCTTCGTCGAGGAAGGCGGCGGCAGCGCCTGGCCGCTGATCGGCCCGCTGCGCAGGCTCTATCCGTTCGTGGTCTCCTGCGTGGGCAACACCCGCCCGTGCGACACCTGGATCTTCAGCAAGAAGAAGATGGTCGCCCGGGGCGGCGTCTATGACCGCGAGCGGCCGCTGTCGGTGGCCTGGGCCACCCTGGCCGATCCGAACGGCCCGTTCACGGTGGTGGCCACCCACTATGTCTGGCCTATCCCGGCCGGCGCCCAGCAGGCCCAGAGCCGTCGCCTGGCCGAAATGCTGAACGGCTTCGACAAGAAGGCGATGATCGTCGCCGGCGACTTCAACTCCACGCCCTGGTCGTGGAGCCTGCGCCGACAGGACAGGCTGTTCGGCCTGGAGCGCCGGACCCTGGCCCTGCCCTCCTGGCCATCGGGCTCGTTCACCCGCCTGCTCAAGGCGCCCTTCCCGTTCATGCCGATCGACCACCTCTATGCCGGCAAGCAGTGGAAGACGGTGTCGGTCAAGCGCGGCCCGCACCTGGGCTCGGACCACCGGCCGGTGGTGATCACGCTGCGGCGCGGCTAGGCGCGCAAAGAAAAAGGGCCCCTCCGTTTCCGAAGGGGCCCTCTTTGAACTTTAGGCGTCGGCGGCGATCTTGGCGCTGACGATCTTGCCCGGCGCGCGGGGCGGCTCGCCCTTGGGCAGGCTGTCGACGTGATCCATGCCGTCGGTGACCACGCCCCAGACGGTGTATTGCTTGTCCAGGAAGGTGGCGTCGTCGAAGACGATGAAGAACTGGCTGTTGGCCGAGTTCGGATCCGGCGTGCGGGCCATCGAGCAGACGCCGCGCACGTGCGGCTCGGCCGAGAACTCGGCCTTCAGGTCGGGCTTGGAGGAGCCGCCGCGGCCGGTGCCGGTCGGGTCGCCGCCCTGGGCCATGAAGCCCGGGATCACGCGGTGGAAGACGACGCCGTCATAGAAGCCCTCGCGGACCAGTTCCTTGATCCGCTCCACGTGGCCGGGGGCCAGGTCGGGACGCAGCTGGATGGTGACCGGACCGGTCTCGAGCGTCAGGATCAGGGTGTTTTCGAGGTCAGCCGACATGGTCGTCCCTTCGGTACGGGGTTTGGCGAGCGAGGCCCGCCGGAGAAATTGAGTCTGGCGCTCTTTAGCCCGCCGCAAAGCGGCTGTGAACCGCCGTTACTGAACGCTGACGGGGACTTCCAGGTCGCAGACCGAGAAATCCGCGCCCTTGGCCCGCCGAACGGCCGCGATCTGGCCCCGGAACCACGGGCTGTTCGGGTCGATCACCCTCACCTTGGGGCGCTCGGCTTCCGGGATGTCGGACAGCAGGCGCACCCTGGTCATCTCGTCCTGCGGGTCGGCCACCGGCTCGCCGGTCTTGATGGCCCGCACCGCCTCCAGGCCCGAGATCACCCGGCCGAACGCGGTGTAGCGCTTGTCCAGCGACGGATAGGGCTGGCGCATCAGGAAGAACTGGCTGTTGGCGCTGTCGGGCGCGTCGTCGCGGGCCATGCCCAGGACGCCCGGGCAGTAGGTGCCCCAGGCGGCGACCTTCTTGTCGCTGGTCATGGTGTTCCAGCTCAGCGCCTGGCTGACCACGGGCAGCGACTTCAGGAAGCCCACTTCCGTGCCGGCCGGCGAGGCGGCGACCACGAACGGCAGGGCCTGGTCGCGGCGGAAGGTGAACTCGGCCTTGAGGTTGGGCTTGCTCGAAGCCCCCTGCCCGGTGTCCTCCGGATCGCCGGTCTGGGCCATGAAGCGGTCGATGACCCGGAAGAAGGTGCGCCGGTCGTAGACGCCCTCGCGGGTCAGTTCCTGCAGGCGCGCCACGTGGGCGGGCGCGACCTCGGGGACCAGCTCGACGAGGATCCGGCCCTTGGTGCTGTCGATGACCATCACCGTGTCCGGCGCCGGCGTGCGCCAGTCGGATTCGCGGGGCCCGGCCGGCGCCGCGACGGCGGCGGCCTTGGCCCGCTTGGCCTTGGGCGCGGCCTGCGCCGCCGGGACAACCGCCGCGGCGGCCAGAAGAGCGACGGCGGAGACGATCGGCAGGCGCATTCAGTCGACCTCGGCTTACTTGCTGACCTTCGCGGGTACTTCCACGTCGCAGATGTTGTAGCCGGCGCCAAGCTCGGCCTGCTTCTTCTTGACCACTTCGGCGAAGGCGGCGCTGCGGGTGTCCATCACCTGCACGGTCGGGCGCTTGTCGGCCGGGATGTCGGCCAGCACCTTGACGCTGAGCATCTTGTCCTGCGGGTCGGCGACCGGCTCGCCGGTCTTGATGGCGCGCACGACCTCCAGGCCCGACAGCACGCGGCCAAAGCCCGTGTAGGCCTTCTCCAGCGACGGATAGTGCTGGCGCATGAAGAAGAACTGGCTGTTGGCGCTGTTGGGGTCGCCGGCGCGGGCCATGCCCAGCACGCCGGGGCAGAAGTTGGCCCAGGCCTGCACCTTGCCGTCGGCGGTCATGGCCGCCAGCATCGACGACTGGCTGGTCACGGCCAGCGGACCGACGAAGCCGGTCTCCAGCGAGCCGACCTTGCCGACCGGCGCGAACGAACCGCCCGAACCGGGGCGGCGGAAGCTGAACTCGGCCGTCAGGTCGGGCTTGTCCGAGCCGCCGGTGCCGTCGTTCTTGGGATCGCCCGTCTGGGCCATGAAGGTGTCGATGACGCGGAAGAAGGTCAGGCCGTCGTAGAAGCCGGCCCGCGCCAGCTCGCGCACGCGCTCGACATGGCCCGGCGCGGCCTCGGGAACCAGCTCGGCGACGATGCGGCCCTTGTTGGTCTCGACGACCAGTACGTTCTCCGGATCGGGCGTACGCCATTCGGCGCTTTGGGCGGCGACTTGAGCGGAAGCGGCCGTAGCCGAAACGAGCGCCAGGGCGGCGACGCCGAGAACGCGGAACGCAGACTTCATGGATTTCCCCGAACAGATCTCGTCGCCCCGCGTAGAACGGGCGGAGCGGAACCACAAGCTTTGTCGATGATTTCGGCCACTTGTGGGCGGCCCGCGCAACGAACCTCCCCTTCTGGGGGAGGCGATCGCGCAGCGATCGGTGCGGGGAGAACTTCAGGCGCAGCGCGGCTGAAAACGTCCCCCCTCCGTCGCCTTTGGCGACACCTCCCCCACAGGGGGAGGATCTTGGGATCAACGCGCCTTGATCTTGGCGATCAGGTCGGTGGCGACGCCGGGGCTGACGAACTTGCCGACCTCGCCGTCGAGCGAGGCGATTTCCTTGACCAGCTTGGAGGCGATGGCCTGGTGGCGCGGGTCGGCCATCAGGAAGACGGTCTCGATCTCGCGATCCATCTGCTGGTTCATCGCGGTCATCTGGAATTCGTACTCGAAGTCGGCCACGGCCCGCAGGCCGCGGACGATCATCTGGGCGTTCACCTCGCGAGCGAAGTGAATCAGCAGGCTGTCGAACGGCCGGACCTCGATGACGGCGCCGCTCAGGTGCGCCGTCTCGCGCTGCAGCATGGCGACCCGTTCGTCGAGCGAGAACAGGGGGTTCTTGCCGATGTTGACAGCTACCCCGATGACCAGCTTGTCGACCAGCTTGACTGCCCGACCGATGATGTCGAGGTGGCCGTTGGTGACCGGATCGAAGGTCCCGGGATAAAGACCGATACGCATGAAACCCCCTGCGCCTTTGACTTACGGGGTCTCTTCCGCCCCGCTTGCGTCGTCCTGCCCTTCGTCGCCGCCGGCCTCGGCCAGGCGCTCGACGCTCACGACATGCTCGTCCGCCGCCGTGCGGAAGACGGTTACGCCCTGAGTATTCCGCGCCGCAACACGAATTTGCGCGACGGGGCACCGTATCAGCTGACCGGCGTCCGTCACCAGCAGGATTTGGTCGCTCTCGTCGACCGGGAACGAGCCCACCAGCTTGCCGCCGCGCTTGGACAGATCCTGGGCCGCCAGGCCCTGGCCGCCGCGACCGGTGCGACGGAAATCGTAGGCGCTGGTGCGCTTGCCGTAGCCTTCCGACGAGATGGTGAGGATGATCTCCTCGGCCGCGCCAAGCTCGGCGATGCGCTCGATCGTGAGGTTGGCCTCGCCGGCCTCTTCATCGGTCTCCTCCGGCGCGGGGGCCTCGTCGCCCTCCTCGCCCGAAGCGGCGCGCAGCAGGGCGCGCTGGTGCTTGAGGTAGGCGGCGCGTTCGGCCGGCGTGGCGTCGACGCTGCGCAGCACGGCCATCGAGATGACGGTGTCGCCCGAGGCCAGCTTCACGCCGCGCACGCCGGTGGAATCGCGGCTGGCGAACACCCGCACCTCGTCGACCGAGAAGCGGATGCAGCGGCCCGCCGCCGTGGTCAGCAGCACGTCCTGCTCGCCGTTGCAGACGGCGACGCCGACGATGCCGTCGCCTTCGTCCAGCTTCATGGCGATCTTGCCGTTGCGGCGGACGTCGACGAAGTCGGACAGCTTGTTGCGACGCACGCTGCCCGAGCGGGTGGCGAACATCACATCCAGGCCGTCCCAGGTGGCCTCGTCCTCGGGCAGGGTCAGGATCGAGGTGATGGTCTCGCCCGGCTCGATCGGCAGCAGGTTGACGAACGCCTTGCCGCGCGAATTGGCGGCGCCCAGCGGCAGGCGCCACACCTTCATCTTGTAGACCTTGCCGCCCGAGGTGAAGAACAGCAGCGGCGCGTGGGTCGAGGCCGAGAACACGCGGGTGACGGCGTCCTCGTCCTTGGTCGCCATGCCCGACTTGCCTTTGCCGCCCCGGTGCTGGGTGCGGTAGTTGGCCAGCGGGGTTCGCTTGACGTAGCCGCCCATGGTGACGGTGATGACCATGTCCTCGCGAACGATCAGGTCTTCGTCTTCCATGTCGGCGTCGCCGTCGACGATCTGGCAGCGGCGCGGAATGGCGAACTTGTCCTTCACCTCGACCAGCTCTTCGCGGACCACGGCCATGATGTTGGCGCGGTCGGACAGCAGTTCGAGATAGCCACGGATGGCCTCGGCCAGCAGGGCCGCCTCGTTGCCGATCTCGTCACGGCCAAGGCCGGTCAGGCGCGACAGGGTCAGGGCCAGGATGGCGCGGGCCTGCTCGTCGGTCAGGCGGATGAAGCCGCCGTCTTCCTGCACCGAGCGCGGGTCGGCGATCAGCTCGACCAGGGGCAGCATGTCGCCCATCGGCCAGGCCTTGGCCACCAGGCGCTCGCGCGCCTCGGCCGGGTCCTTGGACGAGCGGATGATGTGGATGAACTCGTCGATATTGGCCACGGCGATGGCCAGGCCGACCAAGACGTGGCCGCGATCGCGGGCCTTGCCCAGCTCGAACTTGGTGCGGCGGACGACGACTTCCTCGCGGAACTCGACGAACACTTCCAGGAGCTTGCGCAGGCCCATCTGCTCGGGACGGCCGCGGTTCAGGGCCAGCATGTTGACGCCGAACGAGCTTTGCAGCGCCGTGAAGCGATAGAGCTGGTTGAGGATCACCTCGCCCGAGGCGTCGCGCTTGAGCTCGACCACGATGCGCATGCCGTCGCGGTTGGACTCGTCGCGGATGTCGGCGACGCCCTCGATCTTCTTGTCGCGGACCAGCTCGGCGATGTGCTCGACCAGGTTGGCCTTGTTCACCTGATACGGGATCTCGGTGATGATGATGGCTTCGCGGCCGGTGCGGATCTCGTCGACGCTGGCGACGCCGCGCATGACGACCGAGCCGCGCCCGGTCAGCAGCGCGTTGCGCGGCGGCGAGCGGCCGATGATCTCGCCGCCGGTCGGGAAGTCCGGACCGGGCACGAGGTCGAGCAACTGGTCGGTGGTGACCTCGGGCTCGTCGATCAGCAGCAGGCAGGCGTCGATGACTTCGCCCAGGTTGTGCGGCGGAATGTTGGTGGCCATGCCGACGGCGATGCCGCCCGCGCCGTTGACCAGCAGGTTGGGGATCCGCGCCGGCAGGACGGTGGGTTCCTGCTCCTTGCCGTCGTAGTTGTCGGCGAAGTCGACCGTGTCCTTGTCGAGGTCGGCCAGCAGCGACATGGCCGGCGGCGCCATGCGGCACTCGGTGTATCGCATGGCGGCGGGCATATCGCCGTCGACCGAGCCGAAGTTGCCCTGGCCGTCGATGAGCACCAGGCCCATCGAGAACGACTGCGTCATGCGCACCAGGGTGAAGTAGATCGAGGCGTCGCCGTGCGGGTGATACTTACCCATGACGTCACCGACGACGCGGGCTGACTTGACGTACGGGCGCTCGGGCGTCTGGCCCTGCTCGTGCATCGAGAACAGCACCCGACGGTGCACCGGCTTGAGGCCGTCGCGCGCGTCCGGAAGGGCGCGGCTGACGATGACGCTCATCGCATAATCGAGATACGAGCGGCGCAGCTCGTCCTCGATGTTGATCGGGGCGATGTCTCCGCGCGGCCCTTCGGGAGGCAGAGTGTTTTGATCGTCGTTCAAGGGGATTTTTCGCCGTCAGAATCGAACACGGAACAGTCGGAAACAGTTAGCATTCTGACACGGACGGCGCCACCTTCGCCGCCCCAACGTTCCTAAGCGAACCGGAGCAGTTTCATGCGTCTGACCGCCCTCTTCCTCGCCGCCGGCCTCGTGGCCGCCACCACGGCCTCCGCCGCCGACGCGCCCGCCACCGCGACCGCCGAGATCAAGGGCGCCGACGGCAAGACGATCGGAACCGGGACGATCACCGAGGCCCCGCACGGCGTGCTGCTGAAGATCGAGGCCAAGGGCCTGACGCCCGGCTGGCACGGCCTGCACTTCCACGAGAAGGGCGACTGCGGCGCGCCCGACTTCAAGTCGGCCGGCGCCCACGTTCATACGACCGCCACGGTGGTCCACGGCCTGCTGAACCCGAACGGCAACGACAACGGCGACCTGCCCAACCTCTACGCCGCCGCCGACGGTTCGGCCGTGACCGAGGTGTTCTCGCCGCTGGTGTCGCTGAAAGGCGCGGGCGGCCGACCGGCCCTGCTGGACGCCGACGGCTCGGCCATCGTCATCCACGCCAGCCCCGACGACCACACCAGCCAGCCGATCGGCGGCGCCGGCGCGCGCAGCGCCTGCGGGGTGGTGAAGTAGCCCCTTCCCTCTTCCCCCAGCGGGCGGAAACGAAAACGGCCTCCGGATCGCTCCGGAGGCCGTTTCTGTTTTGGGATGCCCTACCTCAGCGCGGCAGCACCAGGCCCGGGTCGATCGGCTTGGCCTTGTCCTTCGGGGTCGGGGCGTAGCGGACCTCGAAGTGCAGCTGGGGTTCGTTGACGCCGCCGGTCTGGCCGACGGTGCCGAGCTGTTCGCCCTGGCCGACCTGCTGGCGCATCTTGACGTCGGTGGTCGCCAGGTGCGCGTAGGCCGTGACCCAGCCGTCCGCGTGCTTGACCAGCACGAGGTTGCCGAAGCCCGGCACCTGGTTGCCGGCGTAGACCACCTCGCCCGAGGCGGCGGCCTTGACCGGAGCGCCGGCCGAGGCGCGGATGTTGAGGCCGTCGTTGCGCTGGCCCGTGCCCTTGGGACCAAAGTCCGAGATGGTCTCGCCGCGCACCGGCCAGACGAAGCGGCCGCGGCCGGCGGCCGTGATCTCGGCCTCGGTCGGCGGGGCGCTGCTCTCGATGATCGGGCGCGACGGGGCCGGCGGCGGGGTGATCGGCTGGGCCGAGACCGGCGCGCTGGGACGCGGATAGCTGGAGGCCGAGCCCGACGGCGTGTAGGGGCGCGGGCTGGACGGCAGGCCGCTGGTCGACGGCGCGGGAGCCGGCGAGGCGCCGATCGGGGCCTGGGCGGTCGTGGTCGGGGCCGGGGTCGCCATGGGGCTCACGGGCCGCGGCGCGGGCGTCGTCACCGTCGTGCGGATAGGGCCGCGGTCCTTGTAGCCGTCGGGCAGGACGACCTTCTGGCCCTTCTTGACCGACGCGCCGGTGCGCAGGTTGTTTTCCTTGGCCAGGGCCGAGACGCTGACGTTGAAGCGCTTGGCGATGCCCGCCAGGGTGTCGCCGCTTTCGGCCACATAGGCCTTGTCGGTGGTGGCCGGCCCTTTGAGCTTCTGGCCCGGACGGATCACGTACGGGGCCTTCAGGTCGTTGTCCTCGACCAGGTCCTTGCGGGTGGTGCCCAGATCGCGGGCGATCGAGTCGATGGCGTCGCCCGACTTCACGGTATGGATCTTAGGCTTGCCGGCGACCTCGATCACCTTGCCGGTGATGCTGACGGTCGTGGTGGTGGTCGCGGCAGGAGCCGGCTCGTCGTCGACGACAGGACGCGAGGGCGGCGGCGCGGCGGCCGGGCGCGAACCGATCGACGGGGCCGAAGCGGTCGGCGCGGGACGCGACGGCGCGGCGCCGGCCAGGGTGGACGAGCCGCCCGGAACCGGCTGCATCACCGTGGTCCTGGACGGACCCTTGTCCTTGTAGCCTTCCGGAAGGCGGATCTTCTGGCCGGCGCGGATCGAGGCGCCGGTGGAGAGGTCGTTTTCCTCGGCCAGGGCGGCCGGGGTGACGCTGAAGCGACGCGAGATGGCGCTGAGGGTGTCGCCGCTCTCGACCACGTAGGCCTTGGCCTTGGTGGAGGGGCCCTTCAGCTTCTGGCCCGGCTTCAGGCGGTAGGGCTCTTCCAGGTCGTTCAGCTTGGCCAGCTCGACGCGCGAGATGCCCATCTTGCGGCCGATGGCGTCGAGGCCGTCGCCGGATTGGACGGTGTAGGTCTGCGGGCCGCCGCTGACGTCGACGACCTTGCCGCCGGTGGTCGTCACCACGACCGGGCGCATGGCAGGCTGCTGCTGCACGGGCGCCGGGATCGGACGGCTGTCGGCCGGCGGCGGGGGCGGCGGCGGAATATCGGAGGGCACGGGCGACAGCGGCTGGCTGGACACGGCGCCGGCGGCGACCGGCGCGGTCACCGGCGGGGCGTCGTCCTCAGGCGGCTGGGCGGCCGGCGGCGGGGTCTGGACGGCGGGCGGAGCCTGGACGAGCGGCGGGCTGACGCCGGCGTCGGCGCGGGTGGGATACTGGGCGCCGGTCGTCTCGCAGGCCGCGAGCGTTCCAGCCGTCAGCGCGATCACCGCCGCTTGCGTCCACAACTGCCTCATGACCTCTCCTTTCCTCGCGGAGCCTTCAAGTCGCCGCCGCAAGGGTAAATCAAACCTTAACCAAATACGCGCGACGTCGCCGAACCTGTGGACGCCGGGCCCGCACTACTCGCGGGCGACGCCTTCCAGGATCGGGACGAAACGCACGTCGCACAGGGCTTCGACCGTGAAGCCCCCCTTCCCGTCGCCGGCATAGCGGCGAAGGCTCTGGACAGGCCCGCGACCAACGGGCGCGACGAGCACGCCGTTGGGCTTGAGCTGAGCCAGGAGCCCCTTAGGCTCTTCCTGCGCCGCAGCCGTGACCATAATACGGTCAAAAGGCGCCTGCTCGCGCCAGCCTTCCCAGCCGTCGCCGAACTTGGTGATGACGTTGGTCAGGCCCAGGGTCGCAAAGCGCGCCTCGGCCTCCTTCATCAGCGTGCGATAGCGCTCGACCGTGTAGACGAGGCGCGACACTCGGCTGAGGATCGCCGTCTGGTAGCCCGAGCCGGTGCCGATCTCGAGCACGCGGCAGCGCGGCTCGACCGTCAGGGCCTGGGTCATCAGGCCGACGATGAACGGCTGGCTGATGGTCTGGCCGCAGGCGATCGGCAGGGCCGAGTCTTCCCACGACCGCTCCTTGAAGAGATCGGGCGTGAACAGGTCGCGCGGGGTCTTCTCGATCGCCGACAGCACGTTGGGATCGGTGACGCCTTGAGCCCTCAGGGCGTCGAGCAGCCGCTTCAGCAGCGCTTCAGGCGTTTCCGGGCGCTTGGCGCTCGCCATCACAGGCCGGGCTCCGGCTTTGGGGCGAGCTTAGGCGGCGCTCCGCCCAGCACGCCCTTGAGGGCGGCGACGGTGGCGTTGTGCGTCAGGTCGATATGCAGGGGCGTCACCGAGATGCGCCCTTCGTACACGGCCTTCAGATCGGTGCCCTCCGGCGGATTGGACGGCTTGGCGGTGAAGCCGGTCCAGTAGTAGTCGCGACCACGAAGGTCCGTCCGCTTTTCAATGCGCCGCAAGTGCGAGTCGCGGAAGCCTTGGCGGGTCACTTCCACGGCATCGACGCGCTCGGGCGGGATCGGCGGGAAGTTGACGTTCATCACCACGTCGGACGGCCAGCCCACTTCCAGCAGGCGGCGGATGATGCCAGGCGCGAAGTGCTCGGCCGTTTCCCAGTGGGCGACGACCTCGTCGGCGAAATAGGTCATGGCCTGCGACAGGGCGATGGCCGGAACGCCCAGCACCATCCCCTCGATGGCGCCGGCGACGGTGCCCGACAGGGTGACGTCCTCGGCCAGGTTCTGGCCGCGGTTGACGCCCGACAGGACGAGGTCGGGCTTGCCGCCCTCGACCAGTTCCTGGAAGGCCAGAGCCACGCAGTCGGTGGGCGTCCCCTCGACGGCGAAGCGGCGCTCGCTGATCTTCCGCACCCGCAGCGGGTCGGCCAGGGTCAGGGCCCGGCTGGCGCCCGACTGCTCGTATTCCGGCGCGACGACCCAGACGTCGTCCGACAGGGCCGCGGCGATGCGCTCCAGGCTGGCGAGGCCCGGAGCGTGGATGCCGTCGTCGTTGGTGAGGAGGATGCGCATCTTACTGCTCCTCCCCCGGGAAACGGGGGAGGTGGCGCGGCGCCATCGGCGACGTGACGGAGGGGGCGACCGCCGCAACAGCGCCCAGCCTCGCCCCCTCCACCACTTCGTGGTCCCCCTCCCCCGTTTCACGGGGGAGGAACTTGAAGGCGGATCCGATCACGCAGCGCCCCCGATGTGGGTCAGGCCGCCCATGTAGGGCTGCAGCACGGCCGGGATGGCGATGCGGCCGGCTTCGTCCTGGTAGTTCTCCAGCACGGCCACCAGGGTGCGGCCGACGGCCAGGCCCGAGCCGTTGAGGGTGTGGACGTAGTGCGTGCCCTTCTCGCCGGCCTTCTTGTAGCGGGCGTCCATGCGGCGGGCCTGGAAGTCGCCGCAGTTCGAGCACGAGCTGATCTCGCGATAGGTCGCCTGGCTCGGCAGCCAGACTTCCAGGTCGTAGGTCTTGCGCGCGCCGAAGCCCATGTCGCCCTTGCACAGCAGCATGGTGCGGAACGGCAGTTCCAGCTTCTTCAGCACGGTCTCGGCGCATTCGACCATGCGCTCGTGCTCGGCTTCCGACTGGTCGGGCGTGGTGATCGAGACCAGCTCGACCTTCTGGAACTGGTGCTGGCGGATCATGCCGCGGGTGTCGCGGCCCGAAGCGCCGGCCTCCGAGCGGAAGCAGTAGGTCAGCGCCGTCAGGCGCAGCGGCAGCTCTTCCTCGCCGGTGATCTGCTCGCGCACGAGATTGGTCAGCGACACCTCGGCGGTGGGGATCAGCCAGTGGTCGCCGGTGGTGCGGAACAGGTCTTCCGCGAACTTCGGAAGCTGGCCGGTGCCGAACAGGGCCTCGTCCTTGACCAGGACTGGCGGGCTGACCTCGGTATAGCCGTGCTCCACCGTCTGCAGGTCGAGCATGAACTGGCCGAGCGCCCGTTCCAGCCGGGCGATCTCCTTCTTGAGCACCACGAAGCGCGCGCCGCTCATGCGGGCGGCGGCCTCGAAGTCCATGCCGCCGAGGGCCGCGCCGAGATCGACGTGGTCCTTGGGCTGGTTCAGACGACCGGCCGGCAGCTTGGACGCGTCGCCCCAGCGGCGCTGCTCGACATTGCCCGCCTCGTCCTCGCCTTCGGGCACTTCGGCGGCGGGGATGTTGGGCAGGCTGGCCAGCAGGTCCTTCAGCTTGGCGCCGACGAGGTGCTCTTCTTCCGAGGCCTCGGCCATGCGGCCCTTCAGCGCCTCGACCTCGGCCATCAGGCGGGCGGCTTCGGCCTCGTCCTTCTTGGCCTTGGCCATGCCGATCAGCTTGGAGCTTTCGTTGCGCTTGGCCTGGGCTTCCTGCAGGGCGGTCTGGGCCGCGCGCAGCTGGGCGTCGAGCTTGACGGCTTCCGACGCCGCGCCCGAACGGCCCTTGGCCGACCAGGCGGCTTCGTAGGCTTCGGTGTTTTCGCGGATGGCCTTGATGTCGTGCATCGGAGTGAGCTCGGCAGGAAGTCGTTAAGAAACGCCCTTCTCTAAGGCGCGTCGGCAAGGGCGCCAACCTTTTCGCGCGGCCTCAGCCGACAGGATTGGCGCTCCAATCCTCGTGAGCATGCCGAACGCGGAGCACGCGTACGCCGCTACCGTCCACCATGTAGACGATGACATGCGACTTGTAGGGATGGATGCGGACCGGCGGCGTGATGTCCGCGCGTTCAGTCGCGGCCCGTGGAAAGGCCTTCAGAAAGCCGAACGCCTCTTCGAGCCCCGCATGATAACGCTCGGCCCGTCGCCGGCCGAAAGCGCGTACGCCTTCGATATAGATATCGACAAGATCGTCCCTGGCTCGGCGGCTGAGCCTAAAGGCCGAGCGCGCTGGCCCTCGCCCGGGCGATCTCCAAGATCTCGGACATGCTGTGTTCGC
This sequence comes from Caulobacter sp. CCNWLW153, assembly GCF_036889365.1. Classification (NCBI taxonomy): domain Bacteria; kingdom Pseudomonadati; phylum Pseudomonadota; class Alphaproteobacteria; order Caulobacterales; family Caulobacteraceae; genus Caulobacter; species Caulobacter sp. CCNWLW153. The sequence continues at coordinate 164,236 of NZ_JBAKFV010000013.1, read as the reverse complement.
TGTCGCCCGACGCCAGGGCTTCGTCGACCCGCGCCTGCATCGCCTGGATCTTGGCGTGGCGCACGCGGTCGCGCTCGATCAGGTCGCGCACATAGTCGGCAGGCGTGTCGTAGCGCTCGGTCCGGGCCTGTTCGTCGACCCAGTCCTTGGCGTCTTCCGACAGAGAGACGTTCATCGTCGCCATGGGTTCAGCCTGAGACCGGCCGCCCGGATTGTCAAACGACAGCCTAGACCGCCACCACGTCCTTGCTTTCCTCGGCCTCGCGCTTGGCGCGGCTGCGCTCGATCAGCCACACGCACCAGATGCCGATCTCGTAGAGCAGGCACATTGGGATCGCCAGGGTCAGCTGGCTGATGGGATCGGGCGGGGTCAGGATGGCGGCGGCGATGAACACGCCGACGATGGCGTAGCGGCGGCCGGCCCGCAGCATCTTCGAGTCGATGATCCCCGCCATGCCGAGCAGCGACACGACCACCGGCAGCTGGAAGCACAGGCCGAAGGCGAGCAGCAGCGAGGTCACCAGGGTCAGGTAGTCCGACACCTTGGGCAGTAGCTGGATGTTGATGGCGGTCGTCGAGATCTGCTGGCTCATCGAGAACCACAGCACGAACGGCAGCATCACGTAGTAGACCAGCGCCGCGCCCAGGATGAACATGAACGGCGAGGCCAGCAGGAACGGCAGGAAGGCCCCCCGCTCGTTCTTGTAGAGACCCGGCGCCACGAAGCGATAGAGCTGCCAGGCCAGGACCGGGAAGGTCAGGACCACGGCGCCGAAGCCCGCCAGCTTGATCTTGGTGAAGAAGAATTCCAGGGCGGCGGTGTAGACGAGCTCGAGGGCCTTGGCGTTGCCCATGGGGATGTCCTTCAGCCCGACGAGCGCCAGCAGCAGGTCGAACGGCCCGTGCTTGCCGCCCGAGTGCTGGGCCGCCAGCAGTTGCTGGCCGACGGTGAAGGGCTTCACCAGGAACAGGAAGATCTGGTCGGAGAAGTAGAAGCAGACGCCGAAACCGACGAACAGCGCCACGACGCAGACGATCAGCCGCGAGCGCAGTTCGGTCAGGTGCTCGAGCAGCGGCGCGCGCGAGGCCTCGATCTCGTCTTCGGGATCATGTCCGATCGAATTGGTCACGAGACGATGTCCGAGCTGGAGGCGGCGGTCTTGGTGGTGCGCTTGCGGGCCGGCTTGGCGGCCGCCGCGGCGACTTCGGCCTTCGGGGCCTTGGCTGCCTTCGGTTTGGCGGCGACGCCGATGTCCTTGGAGGCGGCCTTGGCGCGCGGCTTCTTGGCGACGATCTCGACCGTCGGCTCGGCCACGGCCTTGGGCGCGCGCTTGCGAGCGGGCTTGGCCGGCGGTTCGAGCGTCGCGGCGGCGTCGGCGGCCGGCTCGGGGTTGTGGGCGGCGTAGGGATGGGCCTGCACCGAGCCGCTGTTCAGGCTGGCGTCGATGTCGGCGAACACCTGGTCGACCCCGGCGTCCTTGGCCTCGTCGACGGCGACCTGCACCGGATTGGCGTACTGGCCGGCGCGCATGGCCTCGACCTCGCGACGCAGGTCGTCGAGCTCGGACTGGCGGGCCATCTCGTCGAAGCTGGCGCGGAACTCGTTGGCCATGCCGCGGATCTTGCCGACGAATTGGCCCAGCTTGCGCAGGAGAACAGGCAGGTCCTTGGGACCGACCACGATCAGGGCGACCGCGGCGATGACCAGGAGTTCTGCGCCGCCGATATCAGGAAGCATGCAACCGCCTCAGACCGGCCCGGCTCTCCGCGGAGGGCCTGGGCCGCGCAGTATGAAAAACGCGGCCGCGCCCCGGCTTGCGAAGGCGCGGCGAACAGAGACCTTACGACTTGCGCAGGTCTTCCTTCTCGGCCTCGGTGCGCGGCAGGGCGCCGGTCGACTTGTTGTCGGCCACTTCCTGGCTGCTGTCGTCCTTCAGGCCGTCCTTGAACGCCTTGATGCCCTTGGCGGCGTCGCCCATGATCCCGGACAGCTTGCCGCGACCGCCGAAAAGCAGGGCGACGACCGCGATCACGATCACCCAGTGAATCCAGCTCATGCTACCCATAACGGCGGTGCTCCTTGCGACAGCGGCGCTTTAGCCGCTGCGGCGTGTCGTTACAATGTCTCAGATAATATAGGCGTCCGCGTGGCGTAGAGCCAAGCGGAACGGAATGCGGCGATTGCGCCCCGGCCCAGCCGGGCTAGGCCTTGTCGCCCCCTTCCAGCTCGCCCAGGAAATCCTGAGCGAATTCCGGGGTCTCGCCCTCGTCCAGCGGATCCTCGCCCTCGTCGTCGCGCAAACCCAGGGGATCGGGCACGGTGAAGCCCGGCGGCAGGTTGAGGTCGAGCAGGCCCGCGGCCTTCATTTCGGCCACGCCAGGCAGGTCGCCCAGATTCGCCAGGCCGTAGTGTTCGAGGAAGGCGTCGGTGGTGCCGAAGGTCACCGGCCGGCCCGGCGTGCGACGGCGCCCGCGCATCCGGATCAGGCCCAGTTCCAGCAGCACGTCCAGCGTGCCGCGGCTGGCCTGCACGCCGCGCACGGCCTCGATCTCGGCCCGGGTGACGGGCTGGTGATAGGCGACGATGGCCAGGGTCTCCTGGGCGGCCTTGGACAGACGACGCGGCTCCTCGCGCTCTTCCGTCATCAGGAAGGAGAGGTCGGCGGCGGTCTGGAAGCGCCAGCGGCCGGCGACCTCGACCAGCTCGACGCCCCGACCCGCCCAGGTCAGGCGCAGGTCGGCGACGCCTTGCTTGATATCTGCGCCATCCGGCAGGCGCTTGGCCAGATCCTGGACGCTGAGCGGCTCGGCCGCCGCGAACAGCAGCGCCTCGATGCAGCGTTCGGTGAAGATGGGGTCGAGGGTCATGCGAGGTCGGCGCCAAGGAACCTCCCCCCGTGGGGGAGGCGATCGCGCAGCGATCGGTGGGGGGAGAGACCACGAAACAGGCCACGCGCGGCGGAAGCTGAAAACGCCCCCCCACCGGCCTGCGGCCGCCTCCCCCACGGGGGGAGGTTCCTCAGGGACGCGACCATCACAACAGCCCCTCCCCTCCATCCGTCCGGGTGCGCAGGTAGATCTCCTCGAACGCCCCCATCTGGCGGACGGTCAGCGCGCCCTCCTTGGCCAGTTCCAGGCTGGCCGACAGGGTCGAGGCCAGATAGCTGGCCGGCGTGGGGCCGTCGGGGTCTTCCTCCCAGCGCTCGACCGGGGCGACGCCGGACAGGGCCGTCCACTCCTCCATCCTCGGCAGGAAGGTGCGCAGGCGGTCGCGGGCGTCTTCCAGCGGGTAGGCCTGGGGCGGGCGTGGCGCGTAGTGACGGCCGTGCTCGCGCTTTCGCTGGCTGATGTAGGCGCTCATCAGGGCATAGAGGTCGCCCTCGAAGCGGGTCGAGGAAACGATCTTCACCGCGTCCGGATCGCCGCGCGTGAAGACGTCTCGCTTGAGCTGCGGACGCTCCTTCAAGGCTTCGACCGACCGGCGCATGGCGTCGAGCTTGGCCAGCCGGAAGGCCAGCTGGGCGGCCATCTCCTCGGCCGGCGGCTCTTCGGCCTTGGGGCGTTCGGGCTTGGGCAGCAGCAGGCGCGACTTCAGGTAGGCCAGCCAGGCGGCCATGACGAGGTAGTCGGCGGCCAGCGAGAAGCGCACCCGGCGGGCCTGCTGGACGAAGGCCAGGTATTGCTCGGCCAGGCGGGTGATCGACAGCTGAAGCAGGTCGACCTTCTGGTTGCGGGCCAGGGCCAGGAGGACGTGCAACGGCCCTTCGTAGCCATCGATGTCGATGACCAGGGCCGCGCCGTCTTCGGCCGCCTCACGGGCGGCCGCGAAGTCGAATGTGGGCTGAAAGCCCGTGCTCACCCGGCGTACCGGCCGTCGAAGGCGGCGTCGAAGCGGGCCCGGGCCTCGGCCACGTCGAGCGGCTCGGGAACCTTGACCAGGCGGCCCATCACGGCCTGGGCGCGGCGGCGGGCCTCCTTGGACATCTTGCCGACGCCGGCCATCACGGCCTTCATCTCGTCCATGTCGCCGTTGCAGTGCAGGACGACGTCGCAGCCGGCCGACAGGCTGTCCTTGGCGCGCTGCTTGAAGTCGCCCGACAGCGCCTTCATCGACAGGTCGTCGCTCATCAACAGGCCGTCGAAGCCGAGCGAGCCCCGAATGACCTGCTTGATGGCCTTCTTGGAGGTGGTGGCCGGGCGGCGGCGGTCGATGGCCGTGTAGACGACGTGGGCCGTCATCGCCATCGGCATGTCCGACAGCACCCGGAACGGGGCGAAGTCGCGGGCTTCCAGCTCGGCCAGCTTGGCCTTCACCACCGGCAGCTCCAGGTGGCTGTCGGCCATGGCGCGCCCGTGGCCGGGGATGTGCTTGATGATCGGCAGCACGCCGCCGGCCAACAGGCCCTCGGCGGCGGCGCGGCCCAGCGTGGCCACCTGCTCGGGCGTGTCGCCATAGGCGCGGTCGCCGATGATCTCATGGCCCTTGGGGTCGGGCACGTCCAGCACCGGCACGCAGTCGACATTGATGCCCAGCGAGGTCAGGTCGTGGGCGATCAGGCGCGCGCCCAGGCGGGTGATCTCGCGGGCGACCAGCGGATCGTTGGCGACCAGTTCGCCATAGGCGCGGCCCGGCGGATACTTTCCCCAGTGCGGCGGCTGCAGGCGGGCGACACGGCCGCCCTCCTGGTCGATCAGGATCGGCGCGTCAGGCCGCCCGACCGTCTCGCGCAAAGCCGAGGTCAGCTTCCGAACCTGGTCGGGCGTCTCGATGTTGCGCTTGAAGAGGATGAAGCCCCAGGGCCGCACATCGCGGAAGAAGGCGGCTTCCTCCGCCGACAGGACGGTCCCGGCGCAGCCGAGGATGGCGGCGGTCGACGTGCTCATAGGGCCCTCGCCTACTTCACGAAGCAGGATTTGCCCGCGGCGCTCAGGGCGTCGCAGAACGCCTTGGCGTCGGCGCGGCTGGAGAAGCCCGTGACCGAGGTGCGGTAGAGGGTGGTGCCGTTCTTGTCGATCGCCTCGACCTTCTTGCCCTTGCCTGCGGCCAGGCCCGGCGAGATGCGGGCCGCGTCGTTCCAGGCTTTGTCGGCCAGGGCGGTCGACGACAGGGCGCCGATCTGGACGCTGGCCGGACCCGAGGCGACCGCGGCGGGCTTGGGCGCCGCGGCGGCCGGCTTCGGCGGGGCCACGGCGGCGGTGGCCAGGCTCTCGATGCTGGGCGCCGGCGCGGGCTTGGCGGCCGGCTTGGCGACCGGCGGAGCGGCGACCGGGGCGCTGGGCGCCGTGACGGCGGCCTTGGCCGGGGGCAGGCTGGCGCTCTGCACCGGAGCGGCCGGCGGCGGCGCGGTCGGGCGGGCCATCGGCTCTTCCGGCGGCGCGGCGTAGGTCGGCGAGGCCGTCGGGTTCTCGTGGCTGTAGATCTGCAGGCCGGCGGCCTCGTCGGGCTTGTTCTGGTCCGGCGCCGGCGCGGCCTTGATCTCGGCCACGGGCTCGCCGACCGTGCGCGGCGCGTCGTTGGGACCGCGCACGCCGTTGCGATAGATCAGGAACACCGCCACCAGCAGCGTGCCCAGCACCACCGCGCTGATGATCAGGGTCAGCGGCAAGGGCCGAGACCCGCGCACCGGCTGGCGCGCATCGAACGAAAGCGGCGCATCGGTGGGCGGCGCATAGGCGCCGCGGTGCGGGTCGGACATCGAAAAAGGCTCCAGAATTCCGGCGCGCGTTCACCATGTGCGAATCACGCGCGCAAGTCCCTACTCTACTGGACCCGATGGCCGTTCAGAACTGTCGCACCCTCGACGGTCGTGGGTCGCCCGGCGCGCGGACTCAGCTCCACACATCCAAATGGAACAGCTTGCGGTGTTCCTCGATGGCGAAGCGGTCGGTCATGCCGGCGATGTAGTCGCACACCACGCGAGCCCTTCCGGCTTGGTCGCGGTTCTGCGACTTGGCGAACCATTCCGATGGCAGCACCTCGGGTTCGGCCAAGAACAGCGTGAACATCTCGGCCAGAATGCGGCGCGCCTGGCTGCGGGTGCGGTTCACGCGCCAGTGACGGTACATCCTGGCGTGCAGGAATTCGCGCAGGCGGGCCAGGTCCTCCAGCATGTCGGACGAGAACGACACCAGGGCGTGCGGCAAGGCCCGCACTTCATCCGCCGACGAGACGCCCGTGATCGCCGCGCGCTGCAGGGTCTCGCCCATGACGTCGTCGACCATGGCGCCGATCATCCGGCGCACGGCCTCGAGGCGGGTGATCCGGGCGTCGAGATCGGGCCGCTCGCTGCGCACGGCCGCCAGGATCGGGCCGATCAGCGGCACGTCCATCAGTTCGTCCAGCGAGAACAGCCCCGCCTCGACCCCGTCGTCGATGTCGTGGTTGTTGTAGGCGATGTCGTCCGACAGGGCCGCCACCTGCGCCTCGGCCGACGCCCAGGTGTCGAGCTTGAGCCCGTACTCGCCGTCGTACTTGGAGATCGCCTTCCAGGACGGCTGCCCCAGCTTATGGATCACCGGGCCGTTGTGCTTGATGACCCCTTCCAGCGTTTCCCAGGTCAGGTTCAGGCCGACGAAGTCGGGATAGCGGTGCTCCAGCTCGGTCACCACGCGGAAGGTCTGGACGTTGTGGTCGAAGCCGCCGAACTCCTTGGTCTGCAGCTCCAGCTCGTCCTCGCCGGCGTGGCCGAACGGCGGGTGGCCCAGGTCGTGGGCCAGGGCGATGGTCTCGGCGAGATCGGCGTCCAGCCCCAGCGCGGTGGCCAGCGAGCGGGCGATCTGCGCCACTTCCAGCGAGTGGGTCAGGCGGGTGCGAAACTGGTCGCCCTCGTGGGCGACGAAGACCTGGGTCTTTTCCTTCAGCCGGCGGAAGGCCGAGGTGTGGATGATACGGTCGCGATCACGCGCGAACGGCGTGCGGGTGCGGCTCTCGTCTTCCTGATAGCGCCGGCCGCGTGACTTGGCCGGATCTTCGGCGTAGGGGGCGCGGGGGACGGCGAACGGAGACGTCGACATGAGCGGCCTTTGCTGATCGCCCCTTTTCCCGGAGCGCGGTCGCCCTCATATATGCGATAGATCAAGTTTCCACAGCCATGACCGACATCACCGTTACGCTTTCTTCCAACGCCGCCCGCCGGCTGCACGCCCTTTCCGAAGCCGAGGGGCGCGAGGTGATGCTTCGCGTGGCGGTCGACGGCGGCGGCTGCTCCGGCTTCCAGTACCGGTTCGACCTGGTCGAGGCCGCGCAGGACGACGACCTGAAGATCGAGCGCGACGGCGCCGCGGCCCTGGTCGACGTCGTGTCGCTGGCCCTGCTGAAGGGCTCGGAGATCGACTTCGTCGACGAACTGGCCGGCGCCGAGTTCCGGGTCAGGAACCCCAACGCCAAGTCCAGCTGCGGCTGCGGCGTCAGCTTCTCGATCTGACGCCCCCTTCCCGCTCCTCTCAAGTTTATGGCGTGACACGCGCCAAACTAGGCTCTACGGTCCCCGCCATGATCCTCGCCGCCAGCCAACAGCTGTTTTGGTACTTTAGCTATCCGACGCCTCTGGCGCCGGGAGGGGATCGTTTGGCCTGAGATCAGGCCGCCTAAAACGCCTTTCACCAGCCGCCAGGGGTTCCCCGGGCGGCTTTTTTAATGGCCGCCGGACCCCGCGAATTTTCCGGAGCACGCCATGCCATCCTCGACCGCCGCCACCCTCGTCTCGCTGCCCGTCCCAACCGACGACCTGCGCATCCAGAAGCTCCAGACCCTCAGCCCGCCCGCCCAGGTGATCGGCGAAGCGCCGGCCACCTCGACGACGGCCGAGATCGTCGAAGGCTCGCGCCAGGCGGTGCACGAGATCCTGCACGGCCGCGACGACCGGCTGGTGGTGGTGATCGGTCCCTGCTCGATCCACGATCCCAAGGCCGCCATCGACTACGCCACCCGCCTGGCCGCCGAGCGCGAGCGCCACGCCGGCGAGCTGGAAGTCATCATGCGCGTCTACTTCGAAAAGCCGCGCACGACGGTCGGCTGGAAGGGCCTGATCAACGACCCGGGCCTGGACGGCGGCTTCCACATCAACGAGGGCCTGCGCCTGGCGCGCCGCGTGCTGCTCGACGTCTCGGCCCAGGGCCTGCCGGCGGCGTGCGAGTTCCTGGACGTCACCACCCCGCAGTACATCGCCGACCTGGTGGCCTGGGGCGCGATCGGCGCCCGCACCACCGAAAGCCAGATCCACCGCGAAATGGCTTCCGGCCTGTCGTGCCCGGTCGGCTTCAAGAACGGCACCAACGGCGACGTGAAGGTCGCGGTCGACGCGGTGACCGCCGCCGCCCAGCCGCACCATTTCCTGGCCGTGACCAAGGAAGGCCGCGCCGCCATCGCCACAACCACCGGCAACGCCGACAGCCACGTGGTGCTGCGCGGCGGCAAGACCCCCAACTACGACGCCGCCAGCGTCGCGGCGGCGGCGGAAGCGCTGAGCAAGGCCGGCCTGCCGCCGCGCCTGATGGTCGACGCCAGCCACGCCAACAGCGGCAAGAACCACGAGAACCAGCCGGCCGTGGTCGCCGACATCGCCGCCCAGGTGGCGAGCGGGGCCTCGCCGATCATGGGCGTGATGATCGAGAGCAACCTGGTGGCCGGCCGCCAGGACATCGTTCCCGGCAAGCCCCTGACCTACGGCCAGTCGGTCACCGACGCCTGCGTCGACTGGGATACGTCGGTGCGCATGCTCGAAGACCTGGCGCAAGCCGTCCGTGCGGGTCGCCTGGCGCGCAAGGCCTAAGACGCCTAGACGGAGGGATGCCCCAGGGGCGTCCCTCCCTATCCCCCGAAATCTCGCCCGCATGGCTTGAGCGCGAGGTCGCCGCCCCCTAGCCTCCGCCCGCCTATCGGAGCCCGCCATGCGCATCGCCACCTGGAACGTCAATTCGGTCAACGCCCGCCTGGAGAACGTCCTGGCCTGGTTCGAGGCCGAGGCGCCCGACGTCGCGGTGCTGCAGGAGATCAAGTGCGTCGACGAGAAGTTCCCGGCCGAGGCCTTCGAACGCCTGGGCTACAACGTCGTCGTCCACGGCCAGAAGACCTACAACGGCGTCGCCCTGCTCTCGAAACATCCGGTCGAGGACGTCCGCAAAGGCCTGCCGCTTCTGGACGGCGACGCCGAGGACGAGCAGGCGCGCTATGTCGAGGCGGTGATCTCGGGCCCCAAGCCCGTGCGGGTGATCGGCATCTACCTGCCCAACGGCAATCCGATCGGCACCGAGAAGTTCGCCTACAAGCTGTCGTGGATGCGCCGCCTGCACGAGCACGCCAAGGGGCTCCTCGCCTTCGAAGAGCCCTTGGTCATAGCCGGCGACTACAACGTCATTCCCGAGGTCGAGGACGTGGCCAATCCGGAAGCCTGGCTGAGCGACGCCCTGTTCCAGCCCGAGAGCCGCGCGGCCTTCCGGGCGCTCAAGAACCTCGGCTTCACCGACGCCTACATGCAGGCGGACGGAACGCCCGGCGGCTACACCTTCTGGGACTATCAGGCCGGCGCCTGGCCCCGGAACCTGGGCATCCGCATCGACCACCTGCTGCTCTCGCCCCAGGCGGCCGACAAGCTGGCCGAAGTGAAGATCCACCGCGACGAGCGCGACAAGGAAAAGCCGTCGGACCACGTGCCGGTCGTCGCGACCCTGACGCTCTGACGGCTGGAGGACCGGTAGCCGGCGCCTCTGTCGCGAATCCGCGAACGCCGCTAGCCTCCGCGCCATGAGCGAGTTCTGGCGCCTCCTGTTACTCGTCGCCATCGCCGGGTCGGCCGTCACCTTCATGGGCAGCGCGGCCATCTGGTTCATGGACGAAGAGCGTCGCATCCGCCGCGCCCTCCGCCACGTGCTGAAGGGCGAGCCGGAGACCGTCATCATCGCGCGTGGCCGCGGCAAGGGCGTTGGCTTCTCGTTCGACACCAACACCGCCGCCGTGGCCTGGGACAGCGGGACCTGGTGCCTGCTCTACCGCATCGACGAACTGATGGGCGCCGAACTGTCGGTCGACAATCAGGTGGTGGGTCGGGTGTTCCGCGGCGAGCAGCGCCGCGCCATCGACCAGATCGTGCAGCAGGCCGCCCGCGTCTGCCTGCGGCTGATCTTCGACGACCCGCGCCATCCCGACTTCGAGCTGGACCTGTGGCTGGAGGGCGACGAGCAGCAGCGCCAGAGCCGCTCGCCCGCCCTGGCGATCCAGGAGGCCAACCGCTGGCTGGCCCGGGCCGAGGCGATCGTGCGCCGCCCGCTGGCCCCGCGCGGCCCCTCGCCGGCCGCCGCCAAGGCCGCCGAGCCCGAGATCGCCCGCCGCGCCGAACCCGCCGCCCCAGCCGACAAGCCCAAGCCCTATCGCTCGGCCCGCGAGGCCGTGACGACGGGAGCCGCCGCCGCGGCCGTCGCCACCGCGCCCCTGTTCGAGGAAATCGACGACGGCCCCGAGGCCGCCGATCCGCCGTGGTCGGATCCCGACGCCCCCATCCACGCCTGGGCCGACGACGGCGACACCGCCGACGAGCCGGCCTACCTGCCGCCCGACCGTCCCTACAAGCCAGTGTCCAAGGCCGCCCGCGACGCCAGGGGCGACCAGGACGAGCTGCCGTTCGACCTGGACGACGAGGACGAATACTGAGGCTCCCGCCCGGGTTGCATGGCGCCGCCGCCTGAGGCACGCTCCCGTTTCTCGTGGAGACGCGCCATGATCCGCTTCGCCGCCCTGGCCCTGCCCCTGCTGCTGGCCGCTCCCGCCCTGGCCCAGACGCCGGCCGCCGCTCCTGCGCCGCAGAGGCTGGTGCTGAACCTGGCCGACCGCGACGGCGACGGCGTGGTCAGCCCGGCCGAGACCGCCGAGCATCTAGCAGCCGCCGACGCTGGCGAACTGCCCGCCGCCCAGCCGGCGAGCGCCCCTCATCGGGGTCCCCGCTTCAAGCCGGCACGCGCCACGGCCGAACCGGCCGACGAGGCCGGCTTTCCCGGCCTGTCGATGAAGCGTCGCTTCGTCGAGGCCAGCGAGTTCGAGCAGGCGCTGGAATATCGCTTCCTGGAAGAGCTGAAAGACCGACGCAAGTAGCGGTAAGCCCTTGCCGGACGCCGGCTCGTCGCGTCCACCCAAATTCCGCCCATTTTTTGCCAACTGCGGCCATCCCGTAGTTGCGAGTCGATCTCAACGCGCCTAAGACCCCCGCCCTTAATTGCGATTGATACGCACAAGCGTTGGTACGGGGCGAGTAGATGAAGCAAGCGATGATGACGACCGCGGCGATGGCCGTGGCCCTGGGCGCGGCCGGCCAGGCCTGGAGCCAGGACGAGAAGGCCGAGCGCCTGCCGAAGGTCAGCATCGAGGCGACCGCCGCCGCTCCGCCCGCCGGCGCCTACGAGGCCAACGACCCGGTCGACTCGGGCACCTCGAAGATCACCCGTCGCGCCATCGAGGACCGCTCGCCCGGCACCGGCGACGTCATCGAGACCCTGAAGATCCTGCCCTTCGCCAACTTCGACTCCGACCAGGGCCTGGCGACGCAGGAAAGCATCCAGGACATGCGCCCGGCCAAGGTGTCGATCTCGGGCGGCCAGTTCTACGACAACTACTTCTCCATCGACGGCGTGGGCGTGAACAGCCGCCTGGACGTGGTCGATATCGGCAACGCCCAGGACTACAACGAGGCCGCCGGCGGCAGCGCCCAGTCGATCTGGCTGGACAGCAACCTGCTGGAATCGGTGACCGTGCGCGACAGCAACGTCTCGGCCCGCTACGGCGGCTTCACCGGCGGCGTCGTGCAGATCGAGACCCGTCAGCCCGCGCGCGTCTTCGGCGCCTCGGTCACCGGCGGCTGCAGCAACGACAGCCTGACCTCGTTCAAGATCCCCGGCGTGGTCCGCGATGCGCTGAACGGCGTCGAGCCCGAGCCGCCGAACTACGAGAAGTGCCGGGTCAGCGGCTCGGTCGACCTGCCGATCAACGACAAGGTGCGCGTGCTGCTGGCCGGCGGCCGCCAGCAGACCGACATGACCTACTACCGGCACGCCAACTACGGCGGCACGCCGTTCGGCCTGAAGAGCCGCACCGACAACGCCATGGCCAAGGTCGAGGTCGACCTGGCGCCCGACCTGACCCTGCGCGGCCAGGTCACCTACAGCCCCTATACGAGCGAGAACTCGGCCAACAACTCGCGCAACGCCGTGATGACGCAGAAGGGCGGCGGCCTGACCAGCAAGATCGAGCTGCTGGGCAAGCGCGGCGAGGCCGACTGGTCGCTGACCGCCACCTACGCCAAGGCCCGCAGCGGCCGCGACGCCCCAGGGACCCTGTTCACCTGGTCGTCGACCGCGGCCTACGCCAACTGGTGCTCGTCGACCAACTGCGTCGAGGGCAGCTTCGGCGACCTCGACCAGTGGCAGGAGGACATCGGCCTGCAAGCGCGCTGGAACCAGCCTCTGTTCGGCGGCGACGTGCGCCTGGGCGTCGACTACGGCCACGTGGAGGCCCGCAAGAGCCGCCCGGTCGACAACTACGCCTACCGCACCACCGTCGCCGACAGCCGCATCGTCTGCTCGCAGGGCGACCCGGCCTGCATCGCCGGCGACGCCGCCCTGACCGTCTACAGCCTCTACAAGGCCTATGACGCCTCGGCCGAGGTCGACACAGTCACCGCCTTCGCCGAGTACGAGGTCAGCCGCGGCCCGCTGACCGTGCGCGCCGGCGTGCGCTACGACCACGAAAGCCTGATCTCCAAGCACAACTTCGCCCCGCGCCTGTCGGTGGTCTACGAGATGCCGTGGGACGTCACCGCCACCGTCGGCGCCAACCGCTACTACTCGCGCGACTTCCTCGGCTACGCGATCAAGTCGCAGTACCCGGGCAACTACGTCTACAATCGCACGAGCTCGATCGTGAGCGGCCAGCGGGTGATGGGCGCCTGGACGCTGAGCTCGCACTCGGTGTCGGCCGGCCTGGCCGGCTCGGGCCTGGCCATCCCCTATTCGGACGAACTGACCTTCGCGCTCTCCAAGCCGCTGTTCGGCGGCGTGGCGCGCCTGAAGGGCGTGGCCCGCGAGACCCGCGACCAGTTCACGGCCGGCGTCGAGGAAGTGCAGAACTACGTCCGCGAGACCAACGGCCAGACCTACACCTACCGCACCACCTATCTGGGCAACGACGGCGAGACCTCGTACCGCGGCCTGTCGGCGGAATGGACCCGAGGCGTGGGCCGTCACACCTTCAGCCTGAACGGCTCGTGGTCGAAGACCGAGGACAACATGGGCGACAACACCCTTGTCGATCCTTCGGACGAGGCCGAGTACGGCGACGAGATGGTCTACTACAAGGGCGAGGTGCGCAGCCTGCTGGGCGTCATCGCCACCAACCAGCGCCTGAACTACGCCGCGCCGGGCCTGGCCAACGCCGACTGGAGCGCCGACTGGTGGAAGGGCCGCATCCGCACCAACCTCAACGCCCGCTGGCGTTCGGGCTACGACCAGATCGAGGAGACGGGCGCGACCCAGACCGTGGGCGGCGTGCGCTACGCGGTGTGGGACGTGATCCGCTACAAGGCCCAGACCACCTTCAACGCCAACGTCTCGGCCCTGGTGGCCAAGACCGCCTACGGCGAGGCGCGGCTCGACGTGCGGGTGACCAACCTGTTCGACACCCTGCCCCAGACGGTGACCGCCTCGTCGACCAGCCAGCCCTACCGCATGGGCCGATCGTTCTGGGTGGGCATGAGCTACAAGTTCTAACTCATGAAGCGCGCGGCGAATCTCCTTCTTCTGCTGGGAACGGCGGCGGCCCTTATCGGGCTGGCGCCGGCGCCCGACCCGACGGCGCTTCGCCGCGCCGCCTTCGCGGGCAAGCCTGAGACCTGGCCCGCCCCAACCCTGCTGCCGGGGGCCAGCTTCACGCCCTTCGGCGCCCTGCCCGCCCCCGCCGTCCCGGCCGACAATCCGCAGACGCCGGAGAAGGTCGCCCTGGGCCGCAAGCTGTTCGACGATCCCAAGCTGTCGGGCTCGGGCCAGATCGCCTGCGCCTCGTGCCACAACCCAGAACTGGCCTTCGGCGACGGGGTGAAGACCTCGTTCGGCCACGACCGCCAGCGCGGCCGCCGCAACGCCCCGACCCTCAGCGTCGTGGCCTGGCGCACGCCGCTGTTCTGGGACGGCCGCGCCGGCAGCCTGGAGACCCAGGCCCTGGGTCCCGTCGTCGACCACAAGGAGATGGCCGGCGACCCGCGCGAGATCGAACGGCGCCTGGCCGCCGATCCCGACTATCGCAAGGACTTCCAGGCCGTGTTCGGGACCCGGCGGCCGACGATGCAGGACGCCGCCAGGGCCCTGGCCGCCTACCAGCGCACCCTCAAGCCGCGCAGCAGCAAGTGGGACCGCGTGCTGTCGCTGGGCGGCCGGGTGCTGACCGACCAGGAGTTGCAGGGGCTGGAGCTGTTCCAGGGCAAGGCCGGCTGCGTCAACTGCCACAACGGCCCGCTGCTGTCGGACGGCAAGTTCCACAACATCGGCCTCAGCTTCTACGGCCGCAAGCTGCAGGACCTGGGCCGCTACGAGGTCAGCGGCGACCCGGCCGATGTCGGCGCGTTCCTGACGCCCTCGCTGCGCGGGATCTCCAAGACCGGCCCCTACATGCACAACGGCATTTTCCCCACGCTGGAAGGCACGGTGAACTTCTACAACGAGGGTGGCGCCCGCCCCCGCCCCAAGCCCGAACAGGCCGCCGACCGCCTGTTCCCGACCACGACCCCGCTGCTGAAGCCGCTGGGCCTGAGCCGCGAGGAGAAGGCGGCGTTGGTGGCGTTCCTGGAGACGCTGTAGGCGCGCTTCGCGCGACCCCCTCCGGCCCTCCGGGCCGCCTCCCCCAGAGGGGGAGGTTCCTCATGGGCGCCTTCCTGGGCCTTTTGCCCAGGATCCAGGGTTCAGCCTGCTCAGACCTTTCGCGCACGGTCGTGTTGGCGGGCAGGGAGAAGCGTAAAACATCTGGGTCCCCGCGTTCGCGGGGATTTTACGGGGTGAGGGCATGCTTGCGACGGCGGCGCAGGCGGAAGCGCGGCGTCACCCCATCCCAACCCTTCCTCGTCCGCCAACGGGAAGGCCTTTGGCCCTAGCCCTTCACCGCGTACGAGATCGGGGTCTCGAAGCGGCGGCGGTTCCAGTCGGAGTCGCGGGGAGCCTTGGGGAACGGGGCGGCGGCGGACAGAAGATCCATGGCCGCGGCGTCGAGCGCGCGGTCGCCGCTGCTCTCGACGATCACCGCCCGCGACATCCGGCCGAAGCGGTCGAGGGTGAAGGCCACGACGACGACGCCCTGGGTGCGGCGGCGCTTGAGGCCCTCGGGCATCACCTTGCGGGCCTCGATCCACGACAGCACCTGGGCCGCGTAGGGATCGTGGGTCTTGGCGGCCTCGCCGCGCACCTGCACCGGCGCGCCGCCGCCGGCCGGCGCCGAGGCGGCCGAAGCGGCGACCGCCACCGGCGTCGCGGTCGAAGTCGAGCGGGTCTCGACCGGCTGGGGCGCGACCTGCGGCGCGGCGACCAGAGGGTCGGGCGCGGGAACGGGAACCGGGCGCGGCCGGATCGGCGAGGCCATGCGGGCTTCACGGGGCACGGCCTGCTCCCGCCGCTCGCTCGACGCCTGGGACGGCGAGGGCCGAGGGCTCGGGGTCATGGCCTCGAACAGCGCCGCCTCCATGGCCGGCGGCTCGGAAAGGCCCGGCATGGCGCGAACGAAGCCGACCAGCCCGACGATGACGGCCGCATGCAGCCCGACCGACACGCCGGCGGCGAGGACCTTGTCCCCGCCCCTCCGGCCCGAGCGGGGCCGCCTCACGCCTATGGATTCCGCGACACTCATAAGAATGCGTCGCATCTACAGGATGGACGGCCTTGATACAACGCCCGGAGGGCTACCTGGTCAGGCCGCCTTCAGGGTCTCCGAGCAGACCTCCGGCGCGAAGGCCGGGTAGAAGGTCGCCAGCATCCGCTCGGCATAGGCCACGAGATTGCAGAAGCTCTCGGCCCGGCGACGGATCGGCGAGTCGAAGAACGGCGTCAGGATCTGGGCCAGCATGGAAAAGACGATGGCGTCGACGCTGGTCGGCCGCTCGCCCATCATGAAGGCCTTGTCGCCCAGCAGTTCCGAGAGCGCGGTCAGCGACCATGACGCCAGCTCGACGATCTCGTCGGGCGAATGGCGGCCGATCCCGATGGCCTTCAGGTTGGTCTCGACGGTGTCGAGCAGCCCCGCCTTCAGATCCTGGCGCATGGCTTCGGGCGCGCCGTCGAACCAGCGGGCCGGCCCCTTCTCGAAATTGTCGAAGTCGAAGAAGCGGAAATAGCAGTTGGCCCAGCCCAGCTGGTTCTCGACCATCCGCTCGATCGTCCAGGCCTGGGCGCGCTCGGCGCGGGTAAGGCCCGCGTCGAGATCCACCCCGTAGCTGCGCTCGACATAGGCGCGGATGAAGGTGGAGTCGGCGACCTTGACGCCGTCGTCGTCGATCCAGGGCAGCTGGCCCTTGGGCGAGGTCTCCGGGTGGGCCGGGACCTTCTGGTAGTCCAGGCCCGCCATCATCAGGTGGATCTCGGTCTTGGTGACATAGGGGCTGCCTTCGGGGAGACCGTAGGCCGGGCCGGCGGCGTAGAGCGTGATCATCTCGAGGTCCCTCTCGTGCGGTATTGCGATGAGGAGAGACTGCCGCCACCCTGCTGCCAGCATGCTGTCAGCAACGATCCGGCACAGTGAGACCCATGAGACGCGCTGAACGCCTATTCCAGATCATCCAGATCCTTCGCCGCAGCCGCGCGCCGGTCACCGCCGACGCCATCGCGGTCGAACTGGAGACCTCCAAGCGCAGCGTCTATCGCGACATCGCCGCACTGGTCGGTCAGAGGGCGCCCATCCGCGGCGAGGCGGGCGTCGGCTACGTGCTGGAGGCCGGATACGACATGCCGCCCCTGATGCTGACGCCGGACGAGATCGAAGCCGCCGTGTTGGGCGCCCAATGGGTGGCCGGCCGCGGGGATCCCGCCCTGGCCACCGCCGCCCGCGACCTTATTGCAAAGATCGCCGCCGCCGTGCCCGACAACCTGCGGCCCTACGTGCTGGAGCCGGCCACCCGCGCCCCCGCGCCATGGAACCCCGCGCCCGACAACATCGACATGGCCCAGACGCGGGCCTGGATTCACGCCGGCCGCAAGATCCGGCTGGACTATCGCGACGAGAAGGGCGCGGTCAGCCAGCGCGTCGTCTGGCCGGTGACCGTCGGCTACATGGCCACCACGCGCATGCTGATCGCCTGGTGCGAGCTGCGCGACGACTTCCGCAACTTCCGCACCGACCGGGTGGTGGCCGCCGAGTTCCTCGACGACCGCCACGGCCAGCGCCCCGCCGTGCTGCGCGCCCGCTGGCAGCGGCAGATGGACGAGGAATGGGCCGCCTACGACGCGGCCAAGGCCGCCGGGGGCGCTCCGCCCGCCCTGCCCTCGGGCTCATGATGCCGGCGCGCCATAGCAGATCACCGCTCCACGGCCACAATTGCGAATGAGTTTGCGTTTGACTCGCAATTAAACCGCCGTTAGCTGCGACCCGTTCTTAAATAACGGGGGAATGCATGAAGTCGCGGTTGATGATGGCGAGCGCCGTCGGCGTTTGGGCGGCGCTGGCCGGCGCGGCGTGGGCCGAGGCCCCGGACGCCACGGCGCCCGAGGCGCCGACGCAGGTCGACCAGGTGATCGTCACCGGCGAGAAGGCCAGCCGCAGCATCCAGGACACCGTCACCAGCGTGGCCGTGACCACCGCCCGCACCATCGAGCGCGAGCAGATCCGCGACTTCTACGACCTGGTCGCCAAGACCGCGAACATGAGCGAGACCTACGGCAAGAGCGGCTTCACCATCCGCGGGATCGCCAACAACAACGTCTCGGGCGGCGGCACCGGGGGCCTGGCCACCGTCTATGTCGACGGCGCGGCCATTCCCGAACGCGCCATGTACGGCGGCCCGCTGGACATGTGGGACGTGGGCCAGGTCGAGATCTTCCGGGGTCCGCAATCGACCCTGCAGGGCCGCAACGCCCTGGCCGGCGCGGTGATCGTGCGCACCACCGACCCGACCTTCGACTGGAGCTTCAAGGTGCGCGGCATGGCGGCCAGCGGCGACGACCGCTCGATCGCCCTGGCCGGCGGCGGCCCGATCGTCGAGGACCAGCTGGCCTTCCGCCTGGCCTTCGAGGACCGCAAGAGCGACGGCTTCATCTACAACACCACGCGCAAGGTCGACGACGACGCGCTGGACACCCGCATGATCCGGGGCAAGCTGCTGCTGACCCCGGCGGCGGCCGAAGGCTTCAAGGCCATCGCCACCATGAGCCACAACGAGCGCAAGTCGGGCTATCTCTACACCTACAGCCGCACCGACACGCCGGACCACTACGACCACCGCGTCACCACGACCAACGACCCCAACACCAGCGACATCACCACCGACATCGCCACCCTGGAGCTGGAGCAGAAGATCGGCCAGCGCTTCACCCTGTCGGGCGTGGCCTCGTGGAGCCAGGTCGACCTCGTCCAGCGCTACGACGCTGACCTCGGCCCGCTGCGGCTGTCGTACGGCGGCCAGGACGAGATGATCGAGACGGCCAGCCAGGAGGTGCGCCTGAACTATGAGGGCGAGCGGCTGAAGGGCGTCGTCGGCCTCTATCACGCCACCCGCGACGCCGAGCGCAAGTCGGCCAGCCTGACCAATGTGGAGTTCCCGCGCGCCACCCTGATCAGCGTGCTGACCTCGACCCTGGTGGGCATGGGCTATTCCCAGAGCGTCGCCGGGGCGACGGCCAACCAGTTCGCCAACGCCTACATCGCCCAGCTGCCGGTCATTCCGGTGGACTACAGCTCCAATGCGCCCGAACTGGTGGAGACCACCGCCCTCTTCGCCGACGGCAGCTTCGAGGTGACGCCCAGGCTCAGCGTGCTGGCCGGCTTCCGCTACGACCGCGAGAAGAACACCCAGAGCTCCAACCAGACCGCGGTGTTCGCCGGGACCTATCCCAACCCCGCCAACTTCCCCACCGCCTTCGCGCCGTTCGTGGTGCTGGTGAACCAGTTCGTCGGCTCGATGGTCGCCCAGGCCGGCGCGCCCTCGCCCGAGACGACGCGCGAGTTCGAGGCCTTCCTGCCCAAGCTGGGCGCCAAGTACGCCTGGACCGACGACATCTCGACCAGCTTCGTGGTGCAGCGCGGCTACCGCTCGGGCGGCACGGCGATCAACACCGCCCGCGCCACCGTGGTGCCCTATGATCCCGAATACACCTGGAACTACGAGCTCTCGCTGCGCACCTACTGGCCGCAATGGGGCCTGACGGCCAACGCCAACGCCTACTATGTCGACTGGACCGACCAGCAGGTGTCGCTGAACCTGGGGCTGAACCAGTACGACTACCAGGTCGAGAACGCCGGCAGCTCGCACCTGTACGGCTTCGAGGTCGAGCTGGCCCAGCGGCTGTCGGCGAACGCCGGCTGGTACGCTTCGCTGGGCCACACCAAGACCGAGTTCGACGAATTCAACGTCCAGATCGGCGCCGACAACCGCAACCTGTCGGGTTCGGAGTTCCCCTACGCCCCGCACTGGACCTTCTCGGTGGGCGGCGACTACCGCTGGAACAACGGGCTGGTCGCCAATCTGAACGCCAACTACCGTTCGAAGGCGTTCACCGAGGCCGGCGGCGCCCAGGGGCAGGACGGCCGCATCGCCGACGCCCGCACCCTGGTCAACGGCCGCTTCGGCTACGAGAGCGACCGCTGGGGGGCCTATGTGTTCGGGAAGAACCTGCTGAACGAGACGTACAGCCAGTACACCCGTCCTGACGCGGGCGTGGCCCTGCTGGGCGAGCCGCGCGTGCTGGGCGTCAGCCTGGAGGCGCGCTGGTGATCGGGCTCGGCGGATTAGCCCTCGCCCCGCTGGCCCTCGGGGGCGCGCTGCTGCTGCGGCGCGCCTGGACCCATGCCGACGCGCGGCGCCCCTGGCTGATCGTCGGCGGCTGGGCGCTGCTGGCGCTGGCCATCGCGGTCTCCGTGCCGTTCCTGGGCGCGGCGCGCGGCCCGTCGATCGTGCTCGCCCTGGCCTCCACCGTCGCCCTGGCCCTCGTCGCCGCCGGGGTCGAACTGCGCGAGGCCAGGCGCAAGGCGCCGCGCGAACTGGCCCTGGAGCCGTCGGACCGCCGGCGCGTGGCCTGGCGCGGCTGGCTGCGCGGCTTCCTGGCCGGCCCTCTCGGCGGAGCCGCGGCCATGGCCGTGGGCCTGGCCGTGGCCGTCTGCTTTCCGGCCGAGGTCAAGACCCGCCTGATCATCGGCGGCATGCTGGTGCCGTTCCTGTGGGCCGGCGGCATGGCCTGGACCCTGTCGGACGACAAGATCCTGCGCGCCCTGGCCGTGCTGGTCGGCGTCACCGTCGCCGGCTTCGGCGCCGTGTTCCTGAAGGGCTCCCTCTGATGCACGCCCCGCAACAAAAGAAGACCGCCGGCAAGCCGATCTGGCCGAGGATCCCCGCGCCCTTCGTGCGCGCCATGCTGGCCGGCCACTCGGCGCTGGGCCTGGCGTTCGCCGCCCTGATCTACCTCGTCTGCTTCTCGGGCGCGGTGGCGGTGTTCACCAACGAGTTCAATCGCTGGGAGCAGCCGACCGCTCCGGTGCTTCACAGCGTCACGCCCGCCGCCGTCGGCGCGGCCTTCGACGAGGTGCTGGCCAAGAACCCCAAGGCCCACGACCTCTTCATCCGCATGCCCGAGCCCGCCGTGCCGCGCCTGTCGGTGCACGGCGACGACGCCAAGGGCGGCGAGCACACCTGGTTCGCCGACGCTTCTGGAAAGATCGTCGCCGAGCAGCGCACGCCGTTCAGCGCGTTCCAGGCCAAGCTTCACACCGCCCTGCACCTGCCGGGCAGCTGGGGCTTCTTCCTGGTCGGCCTGACGGGCGTTGCCTTGCTGTCGTCGCTGGTCTCGGGCGTGCTGTCGCATCCGCGCGTGTTCAAGGACGCCTTCGCGTTCCGCTGGGGCGGCTCCAAGCGCCTGCAGGAGGCCGACCTGCACAACCGCATCTCGGTGTGGGGCCTGCCCTTCCACGTGGTGGTGTCGCTGACCGGCGCGTTCCTGGGCCTGTCGGTCCTGATCGTCGGCGTGCTGGCCATGGTGGTGTTCGACGGCAATCGCGAAAAGGTCTTCGCCCTGTTCAGCGGCCCGGCCGTGGCCGACGACCCGCGCCCGGCCCCGGTGGTCGACGTGGCCAAAGGCCTTTCAGTCCTTCAGGCGAAACATCCCGAAGCCGGCTTCAACTACATCTTCGTCGAACATCCGGGCGAAACCGGCCAGCACATGAGCATCAACCGCGTCACGCCCGGCAAGCTGTCGCGCGGCGAGATGTTCATCGTCGACGGCAACGCCAGGGTGCTGGGCGAGGCCGGCTTCGAGAGCGGCAATGTCGGCATGGCCATCTACGCCAGCCTGACCCCGCTGCATTTCGGCTGGTTCGGCGGCTGGCCGGTCAAGGTCGCCTACTTCCTGCTGGGCCTGGGCCTGACGGCGGTGACCGCCAGCGGCGTCGCCATCTGGCTGGCCCGCCGGCGCGACAAGGGCCGTCCGGCCCCGCGCTGGGAGCGGGTGTGGGTCGCCTTCTGCTGGAGCCAGCCGCTGGCCTACGGCGTCGCGGCCATGGTCGCCCTGCTGGCGCCTGGCGCGCCGCCGGTGGCGGTGTGGGGCGGCGTCACCCTGCTGGCCAGCGCCAGCGCCTTCCTGTGGACCCCGCAGGTGATCTCGATCCGCCTGCGCCTGGCCTCGGCCGTCAGCCTGGTCCTGGTGGCTCTGGTGCATCTTGGCCTCAACACCGGCCGTTCGGTCGATCCGGTCGCCTGGATCATGGACGCGTCCCTGGTGCTGGGCGCCGTGCTCCTGGCGGCGTCGGTCAAGCTGACCAAGACGCCGACCGAGGCCTGATCACACTAGCCCAGAACAACGAAGGCCCGCCGGCGACGGCGGGCCTTTTTCGTTGGCTGTGAAAGCCTGTCCTTCAACGCTTGAGCGACGCGGCAAGACCGGCTAAGCACGACCTCCACGGTCGCTCGCGACCCGTGCGGGCGTAGTTCAGAGGTAGAACGTCAGCTTCCCAAGCTGAATGTCGGGGGTTCGATTCCCCCCGCCCGCTCCAAATCTTTCAATAACTTAGCCGGTTCTTCCTGTCCCTCGTGGGACGATTTTGGGAGAATTTTGGGAGCCGGCGATCCGGCTTCGTTCCCCTAACCGCTGTTCTCGCGACATTGACGTGCGCTCCTCACCGGCGCAGCCTCACTCTCAAACAGACGTTCGGGAGGAGAACGCGATGGCCGACGGCGAGGATCATCCACGCGCGCGCTTCCACGCCATGACCGAGGGCACGGCCGAGGACTGGGGCATCATCGCCCAGGCGGCCGGCGAGTACGGGCGCGAACTGCCCGATCGCCTCATCAAGCATCTGCAACTGCTGCAAGGCGACTGCGGGGGCTTCGCCGTGGACCGGCTGGAGCACAGCTTGCAGACCGCCACCCGGGCCCACCTGGCCGGCGAGGACGAGGAATATGTCGTCTGCGCCCTGCTCCACGACATCGGCGACATCCTGGGCCCGCGCAACCACGCCGACATCGCCGCCGCCATCGTCCAGCCCTTCGTGTCGGAGGCCAACCACTGGATGGTGGCCAACCACGCGATCTTCCAGGGCTACTACTTCTTCCATCACCTGGGCCTGGACCGCGACATGCGCGAGGCCTTCAGGGGCCATCCGCATTTCGAGCGCACGGCCAAGTTCTGCCACCAGTACGACCAGCCGGCCTTCGATCCGGCCTACGAGACCCTGCCGCTGGAAGCCTTCGAGCCGATGCTCCGGCGCGTGATGAGCACGCCGAAGCGATCGATCTACCTGCGGGCCGCTGGGGGCTGAGCGCGTCCTACTGGACGCGCTCGACCTTGATCCCGCGCTTGCCCAGCAGCGTCTGGACGCTGTCGGGACCGACGAGGTGGCCCGCGCCGACGGCGACGAAGCTGACGCCCTTGCCGTCCAGCTTGGTCTTCAGCTCATCGGCCCAGGCGGTGTTCCGGGCGACGATCAGGGTGTGGTAGAGCGGCTTGTACTTGGTGCGCATCTCGGTAACGAACTCGCTTTCGAGAGACTTCACGTCGCCTTCGGACCAGGCCTTGACCAGCTTGTCGAGCTTGGCGGGGCCTTCATCGACCTCTTCCAGGGTGGCCTGAAGCAGCGACACCTCGTCGGCCTGCGGCATGTCGGCGAAGAAGCGGATCTGCTGCTCGGCCGTCTCCAGCGAGGCCAGGCCCTTGCCGTCGGCCTTCAGTTCCGTCGTCAGCACCTGCTCGACGCCCTTCTTGGGATCGAAGCCGGCCTTGACCATCGGCGCCATGGCCAGGGTGATGGCCGCCATCCACGGACGGAAGGCGTCGAGCGCCGCCGCCGGCATGCCCATCTCCTGGCCGTAGGTCTTGGTCTTCTCCCAGTCGGCGGGCGACAGCTTCTTCGACAGCGGCGTGGCCTGGTCGATGCCGTACTTCATGACCAGCGGCTGCATGACGGCCATGTCGTCGGCCCCGATCACTTCCAGCACCAGTTCGTCGGTCGACTTCAGGGCCGCGTCCAGCTTGGGCGAGCGCCACTGGGTCTCGGGCCGCAGCACGTGGACGGTGCCGAAGAGATAGATGGTCGAGTCGTGGTCCTGGATCTTCCACAGCGCCGGATCGGCCAGGGACGGCGTGGCCGCGCCCAGGGCGAGGACGGAAACCAGGCCGACGACGACGCGGCGGGCGGCTTTGACGGACGAACGAAGCATGCAGATCCTCTCGGGTGAAATCGGTTCGGAAAAGGTTGGGCGGGCGGCTAGTCGACGAAGCCCCGTCGCCAGGCCACGATCATCGAGATCAGCAGATAGGCGATCATGTTGACGTTGACCGCGTCCCACAGCGTCAGCGGCGGCAGCAGGGAAAGCTTCTCGCCGGCGGCCCACAGGAACAGCAGCCCCTGCAGCAGGACGTAGGAGACGGCGGCCGTCTCGGCCATGGTCCGGCGCATCAGCTCGTCGCTGCGCACCCAAAGGGAGATGTTGCCGGCGGTCTGCACCAGAAAGAGCGCGATCAGCCCGGTCATCACCGCCGAGGCCAGCAGCGGCGACAGCGGCACGAACAGGGCGCCGGCCAGCGGCGGGGCGGCCAGCATGCCGGCGGCCAGCACCAGCACCCCGCCCTGCCCGGCGTAGAAGCCGGCCTGGGCGGGCGTGGCGGCCCGCGCGGCCTCGTCGCCGTTGATCCGCCGGCCCAGCGCCTTGCGGCTGAGGCTGACGGCCATGGTCACCAGACCCACCGCCGCCAGGAAGGCCGCCAGGCCCAGCGAGACGACGTCGCTGGTCGAGAACTCCAGGCCATGCCAGTAGCCCTGGCGCTTCAGCCACATCAGGGTCCGGCCGGCGAAGAAGCCGACCGGCGCGCCGACGGCCATCAGGATCAGCGCCCGGCGCGCCCGGGGCGACAGCTTCTGGGCGTTGGAAGCGACGCTCATCTCAGTCCTCGTCCTGGAAAATGGCTTCGATGGGCTGGCCGAACAGGTGGGCGATCTTGAAGGCCAGCGGCAGGCTGGGATCGTATTTGCCGGTCTCCAGCGCGTTGATGGTCTGGCGCGAGACGTCGAGCCGCTGGGCCAGGTCGGCCTGGCTCCAGTCGCGTTCGGCGCGCAGCACCTTGAGGCGGTTCTTCATCCTGGCCTCAGCGCCGCGCCAGCCACCAGCCGGCCCAGAACAGGCCGTAGCCGGCCAGTTGCAGGCCGCCGAGAAGTCCCATGCCCAGCACCACCGCCTGGGCCGTGGTCAGGTCCGCCGGCAGCATGGCCTCGACGGTCTCGGGCATGGTGTAGAGCAGGATGAACGGCACGCCGCCCAGGGCCAGGCCGGTCGAGCCGCCCCAGTACCACGACCATTTATGGGCCTCGCGCGCGGCTTCGTCGGCGGCGCGCCACCAGCGCGCGGTGAGCCAGAGCATCAGGGCCATGACCGCGACGACCGACAGCGCGATGGCGATGAACGCATAGACGGTCAGTTCAGGCTTCAGCTTGCCCAACTCGGCGACAATGGCGGCCACGAAGCCCAGGACCAGGGCCGCCCCGAACGAGGCCGCGAAGGTCACCAACAAGCGTCGTCGCGCCACTCCCTGTCCGGCCATGCCAAGTCCCCTCGTCAAAATGACAAGGAACATTGACATCAAGACGCAGAGTCGTGTCAAGGACCCTAGACAGAATTCTCGCTTAAGCCGCGATGCGGCCGCTGCGCCAGTGCAGCGGCGCCGGGGCGGCGACGCCCAGGGCCTTGGCCAGCCAGTGGGCCTTGGGATCGGCGTGGATCAGCCAGCCATATTGCGAGAAGCGGTCGCCGTAGTCGTCCCAGCGGATCACCCGTCCGTCGGCGTCGAGGCGCCACACCGCCTTGTCGCAGCCGGGGATGCGCTCGGCGCGCTCCCAGGCGGCCACGCGCTGGCTGTGGGTCGAGAACGGACCGGAGAAGAGGCGGTTCATGACGCAAGGCTCCCGTCGACGCGGCGCGGATCCGAGGAACGAATCTGCGTGTAATCGCAACAACACGACACTAGCCCTTGGTGACGGTTAACGCAGCTAACACCACATGTAGTGCGACGCCATGCCGCGCGACAGCTTGAACATGTTCAGCGACTTGCGCTTTGCGCGACTCAGGACGGGGTAAGCGGTCGCCGCCTCGCGTCCAGCGCCACGTGCAGGTCGGCCCGTTCCGGCAGGTCCTTGGCGCACCACGCGGTCAGGCGTTCGTAGTGATCCAGGAACCGCTCCAGCGCCACAGGATCCAGGCCGCCGCGCTCGCCCCGCGCCGCCAGCCGCGCTTGCAGCTTGGCCTCCTGCTGCCGACGCCAGGCGCGCACCGTGGCGAAGTCAGGCGCGGTCAGCACCGCCAGCCAGTCGATGCGGCCGAAGAGATCGCGATAAGGACCCGCCAGGGCCGCGTCGACGAAGCCGCGCCAGGCGCCGTCCGGGTCTTCGTCGCGCTCCAGGGCGTTGACAGGGCTTGCCAGGGCCTCGCTCCCCTGCGGCCGCGCGCCCAGGCACCAGCCCTCCAGCAGCACCACGTCGGCCGGACCGTCGAACACCGGCCAGGCGTCGCGCGGGGCGCGATCGTCGGCGGCCTTGTCGAAGCGCGGCAGGGCGATCGCCCCCTGCCCCGCCAGATCGTTGAGCACCGACAGGCCAAGGGCGACGTCGTGCGTGCCCGGCGGTCCGCGCGTGGCCAGCAGCGGATGGATGTCGCGGGCCAGTGCCTGGCGCTGCGCCCGGGTGAGGTAGAGGTCGTCCAGCGACAGGACGGCCACCTTCAGCCCCTCGCCCTGCAGCAGCCGGGCGACCGCCGCCACCAGGGTCGACTTGCCCGCCCCCTGCGGTCCCGACAGGCCGGCGACGAAGCCCGGCCGGCCATGGGCGCGGGCCGCCGCGACCAGCCGCCCGGCCAGGGGTCGGTGCAGGATGTGGAAGGTCTCGACGAAACCGGCGTCCAGGCGCTCGTCGCGCATGAAGTCGGGCAGCCAGGCGGGGTCGGGCGCGTTCATGGCCCGACCATGCACCGGTTCGCGCGGCTACTGCACCCGCCGCACGCGATAGCCGCGGGCCTTCATCAGGGCCGGCAGGCCGTCGGGTCCGGCCATGTGCAGCGCGCCGACCGTGACCAGCTCGACGCCGGAGCCGGCCATCTCGCGGTCCAGCACCTGCGCCCAGGCCAGGTTACGGCGCTTGAGCAGGGCTTCGTAGAGCTGCGGCCGGTCGCGACGCATGCCCTCGACCAGAACCGCGCCCAGGCGGTCGACATCGCCCCTTAGCCAGGCCTGCTGCAAGTCGACGCCCCGGCGCGGCGGCGCGACCTGCTCGGCGGCGACGTCGTCCAGATACTGCACCTCGACCGTCTCGGGCAGGTCGGCGAACAGCCGCAGCTGCTGCTCAAAGCTCTCGAAGGCCAGGACCGGCTTTTCGGCCCGCACGGCCTGGCGGGTGACGGTGGCGTCGGCGCCGTCCTCCACCGAGCCGCCGGCCTCGGCCATCGGCAGCACCGACAGCATCATCGCCGCCGCCCAGGGGCGCAGGCGGTCGACGCGGTCGAGGCTGGCGCCGCGGCTGTCGAGCGCCGCGCGCAGGCTGGCCACGGTGCGCGGCGGCAGCTTCTCGGTCAGGGAGCGGTCGAGATCGACGCCGTAGCGGTCGACCAGCGCCTTCACGGCGACGGGATCGGCGTCGACGCGGGTCTCGAACCACAGCTTGTCGGCGCGGGCATAGGCGCGGTCGAAGGCCGGGGTGCGCCAGCGCACGTCCGGCGACAGCACGTGCATCGAGCCGAACAGGTAGATGCGGGAGTCGCCGTCGCTGACCTCCCACATGGCCGGGGCCGCGCGGGCGACGCCCGACAGACCCGCCAGCGCGACGATGGCCGCCGCCGCGCCCCTAACCCAAGCCAGAACCATACGCCGTCCCCGACACAAACTCGGGGTCCACGCTAGGCTGGAGCGGGTTAACCAGGCGAGCGCCGGCCGCCGCGGCCTAACGCCACGCCTTGAAGTGCTTCGAAAGCTTCAGGCCCTGGCGCTGGTAGTGCGAACCGCCTTCGCCATAGAGGCGCGCGGGCCGCTCGGTCAGGGGCTCGTAGACCAGGCGGGCGACGGTCTGGCCGTCCTCCAGCAGGAACGGCGTCTCGTGGCTGCGCACCTCGAGCACGCCCTTGGAGCCGACGGCGCCGGCTTCTTCCGTGCCGAAGCCCGGATCGAAGAAGCCAGCGTAGTGGACGCGGAACTCGCCGACCGACGGATCGATCGGGGTCATCTCGGCCGCTTCCATGACCGGGATCTCGACGTCGTCCTTGGAAGCCAGGATGTAGAACTCGCCCGGATCGAGCAGCAGTTCGCCGTGGCGGGTTTCCAGAGGCTCCCAGAAGTCGCGCGGGTCGTGGCCGTCCTCGTGGTCGAGGTCGACGACGCCGGCGTGGCGACGGCCGCGGAAGCCGACGATGCCCGTGTCGCCCGGCGTCAGGTCGACGCCGACGCTGCGGATGGCCAGCTTGACCGGGTCGCCGCGCTTGAGGCGCAGCTGGTTCAGGCGAGTGCCGGCGCGGACCAGCACAGAGAAGGTCTGCGGCGCGATCTCGATATAGAGCGGACCCTCATAGCCGGCCTCGATGTCGTCGAAGGCCTTGGAGTGGTCGCTCAGCAGGCGGACGAAGACATCGACCCGGCCCGTGGAGCTCTTGGGATTGCCGCGCGCGGCGACATTGGCCGGCAGGGCCAGGCGTTCCTGGATCTCGGCGATGTAGACGCAGCCCTTCTCCAGCACCGCGCCCTTCGACAGGTCCAGCTCGTGCATGGCCACGTCCTTGAGGCGGTCAGGCACGCGGCGCGAGACGCCCGGCAGGAACGAGGCGCGCACGCGCCAGCAGCGCACGCCCAGGCGCAGGTCGAGGCTGGCCGGCTGGACCTGGTCGCGGTCGAACGGGGTCTGCGAGGTGATCGCCTCCTGGGCGATCAGGGACTCGATGGTCTGGCAGGGCAGAATCCCTGCGGCGTGGGCGTCGGTCATCGGCCGCACACTCTCTAAAGCGCCGCCGCGAGGCAAGGGCGGTATCGGAGCCGTCGCGAGAATCTGGAGGCCGTCAGCCCTGGCGGAGCAGTTCGTCGAGATGCAGCGCGCCGGCCATGGCCCCGTCCTCGCCCCGAAAGACCGGCGCTAGGCCCCGCGCGGCGGCGGCGTAGGCCGGATCCTCCAGCACGGCCCTCAGCGCCGCGGCCGCGCCGCCGCGCTCGTAACGCTTGGGCCGAAGCCTGCGGCCAACGCCCAGCCGCCTCACTCGCCGGGCGTTGTCGTGCTGGTCGCCCAGGAACGGCGTCACCAGTTGGGGGCGTCCCGACCGCAGGGCCTGGGCGGTCGTGCCGATCCCGCCGTGATGGACGATGGCCGCGGCGCGGGGGAAGACCAGCGAATGGGGAGCGTAGGAACCGACGAACACGTCGCCTCCCCCCGTTCCCGCACCCGCCAACCGCTCGGCCTCCTCGGCGCCGGCCAGCAGCAGCGCCCGGCGACCGAGCACCCGCGCCGCCTCGAGGCTGGCGCGATAGAAGTCGCCCGGCGCGTGCACCGCGAAACTGCCCAGCGAAAACACGATGGGCGCCGGTCCCGCGTCGAGAAAGGTCGCCAGCGCGGGATCCAGCGCGGGCCGCCCCCCGGCCTCGCTGTCGTAGGACGGAAAGCCGACGAGGGTCAGGCCGGGCGGGTGGTCGGGCTGCACGGGCCCGAAGACAGGCGAGTAGAGGCCGAGCACCGGCGCGCCGTCGCCGTGGCCGCAATCGAACATGGCGTCGGCGCCGGCATGGGCGACGCCGAGCCTGCGGCCCAGATCCCGCAGGGGCTTCAGCGAGGCGGCGATACGCCCGCGCACCAGTGCGCGGACGAACCGGTTCCATCCGATCGCCGCGGCCGAGCGCGGCGTGAAGACATAGGGCGCCGGCCCGGTCTCGGACGGATCGGTCGCCGACTGCATGAAGATCGGAGCCAGGGCCACGCGAACCAGCGGCAAGCCGAGCGCCCGGGCCGCCGGCGCCGCGCCGAAGACGATGTTGTGCGCCACCACCATGTCGGCCCCCAGCGCCGCCGCGCGGACATCCTCGTAGGTCTCCGACAGGAAGGGCATCTGCAGGTCGCGCAGCAGGAAATCGGGGTCGCGGCTCATCCGCTCGAACACGTCGGCTATATCGAGACCCAGGCGCTCCTGGATCTGCCGGGTGCTGGGCCGCAGCGGGGCGAAAGCCAGGCCCTCGGCCTCGACCTTGGCGCGATGGTCCTCGTGGGTGGCCAGCAGAGGCGTATGGCCAAGACCTTTCAGGGCGAGCGCCAGGGCCAGGAACGGATGCAGGTCGCCTAGCGAGCCCGTCGTCGCCAGCACGATCCGTCGCCCCGCCGCCATCCTCGCCCCCGCGCGCCGCACCGCCGGATGGGAACCGCAACCGGCGCGCCGAGGCAAGGCCCGTCACCCCCGCCAGGCGACCTTTGCCGCCCCGGCGCTCGCCCGACGCGCTCGGACCGTGACGAAGCAGTGAAAGATCGCCTATACCCACCGCGATTGCGTCGGCGGTAAGTTGCCGGCGCGGGCCTTTTCGTCGTCGGGAGTACGCCGTGTCCGAAGATCCGAAGAACTGGGACGTCGCCACCAAGCTGATCCGTGGGGGGCTGGCCCGTTCGCCGTTCATGGAGACCGCCGAGGCGCTCTACCTGACCCAGGGCTTCACCTACGACAGCGCCGAGGGCGCCGACCGACGCTTCTCGGGCGAGGACCCGGGCTTCGTCTATTCGCGGTTCAACAATCCGACCGTGAAGATGTTCGAGGACCGCCTGGCCCTGCTGGAAGGCGCCGAGATCTGCCGCGCCACCGCCACGGGCATGGCCGCCGTCCATTCGGCGCTGATGGGCCTGGTGCGCGCGGGCGACCACGTGGTGGCCGGCAACGCCCTGTTCGGCTCGTGCCGCTGGCTGATCGCCGAGTGGCTGCCGCGCTTCGGCGTCGAGACCACCTTCGTCGACGCCACCGACCTCTCGGCCTGGGAAGCGGCGATCAAGCCCAACACCAAGGCCGTTCTGATCGAGACGCCCTCGAACCCGGTGCTGGAGATCACCGACATCGCCGCGGTGTCGAAGCTGGCCCACGCCGTCGGCGCCAAGGTCATCGTCGACAACGTGTTCGCCACGCCGATCTTCCAGCAGCCGCTGGAACTGGGCGCCGACGTCGTCGTCTATTCGGCCACCAAGCACATCGACGGCCAGGGCCGGGTGCTGGGCGGGGCGATCCTGACCACCGAGGCGATCAACGAGGAATTCTACCGCGACAGCATGCGCCACACCGGCCCGTCGCTGTCGCCGTTCAACGCCTGGGTGATGCTCAAGGGCCTCGAGACCCTGGACCTGCGCGTGCGCCGCCAGGCCGACACCGCCGCGGCCCTGGCCGACGTCATGGCCGAGCACAAGAAGGTGACGCGGGTGCTCTATCCGTTCCGCACCGACCACCCGGGCTACGACGTCGCCAAGAAGCAGATGACCGGCGCCGGCACCGTGATCGCGCTGGACCTCGGCTCCCGCGAGGCCGCGTTCAAGTTCCTGAACGCGCTGGAGATCGTCGACATCTCCAACAACCTGGGCGACGCCAAGTCGATGGCCACCCACCCGCCGACCACGACCCATCGCTCCGTTCCGGAAGAGATGCGCCCGCTGCTGGGCGTCACCGAGGGCGGCGTGCGCCTGTCCGTGGGCCTGGAAAGCCTGTCCGACCTGACGCGAGACGTGACCCGTGCGCTCGACCAGGCGTGAGTCCAGCCCGCCGCTGAAGCGGATCCGTCGGCGCCGCGGCCCCGACACCGGCATCTATGAGGCCCGCACGCGCGACATCGTCGTGCGGGTCGCGCCCTGCTACCTGGCCGAGGAATCCTCGCCCGAGCAGGGCCTGTACCTCTGGGCCTACACCGTCGAGATCGAGAACCACGGCGTCGAGACCGTGCATCTGGTCGCGCGCTGGTGGAAGGTCACCGACGCGATGAACCGCAGCAACGAGGTCGAGGGCTCGGGCGTGGTCGGCGAGCAGCCGGAACTGAAGCCGCGCGAGGCCTTCCGCTATGTCTCCAACTGCCCGCTGCCGACGGCCTCGGGCACCATGGTCGGCCGCTACCAGATGGTCACCGAGGCCGGCGAGGCGTTCGACGCGCAGATCCCCGAGTTCTCGCTGCACCTGCCCGGCGCCTCGCGCCGGGTGAACTGACGGCAGGGTCGCGTTTCCGAAAACGCAACCTTGAGATAATACGTCATCGTTCGCGAACCTGCGGGGGAACCGAGCGATGACGCCCTACACCATCCAGATCTGGAACCAGTCCCAGGCCGCCAAGAGCTATGTGCTCTTCCTGCGGCAGCCGGAACTCACCGCCAACGGGGGCTCGCCCCAGGTCTACACCAACGCCTGGGCGACCTTCGCCGGCGTCACCAACGGCGGCTTCGACCGCATCACCTTCGACGAGACCGTCTACGCCTACTGGAGCCATCCGCCGGTGGGCGGCCAGATGCTCAGCGGCGGCGTCATGCAGGTCAGCACCCAGACCCAGGACACTGTCGCGTTCAGCGGCGGCTCGCCGACCGGCTTCACCACGCTCACCAGTCCGGGCACGGCCCAGCCGGGGTCGTTCGCGATCGTCACGGGCTCGGACTTCACGCCGGCCAACGGCTACGTGCTGGGCATGGCCCGCATCGCCGGCACTCCGATCCCCGTGCCCACGACGACCTTCCCCGCCCTGCCGAACACGATCAGCAACATCAGGCCGATCCACACCTACTATGTGGCCGAGGGGGCCTATGCGCCGGGCGAGGTGATCGACGCGGCCCAGCTCACCGCCAGCGCCGAGATCGACTTCACCGGAAGGCCCCAGACCACCGCCACCGTCATCCAGCAGGCGAACGGAACCTTCTCGGTCACCTACAGCTGACGGCTTCGCCGAACGGCGCCGTTGCCAAGTAACAATGTTACGCGTTTACTTCCCTCAGCGGCGTCAGACCGCGAACACATAGGGAGGTTGCGGCGTGGCCGACTACGAGCTCACCCTCATCAACCAGAGCGACGACGTCCAGAACTCGACGGTCGTGGTGTTTCAGAAGGCGCCGACCAAGCCGGTGAGCCTGGCGCGGTCGATCCCGCCGGGCGGCTCGTCAAAGATCAGCTTCAACAATCTCGAACCCAGCGCCCAGGCCTACTTGGTGCTGGGCGAGCGGCCGCACCTCGACAGCGACGGCCCGCCGGCCGGCTCGGTGCGGCTGGATCTGGACCTGACGCACGAGTACGTCATCCGGCGGCCCGAGGGGCGGCACTGAGGGAAAGACCCCCTCAGTCGCTTCGCGACAGCTCCCTACTCCTCCCCCGTGAAACGGGGGAGGTGGCGCGCTGCGGATACGCGCCGTGACGGAGGGGGCGACGGCCGCCACTGAGCCCAGTCTCGCCCCCTCCACCGCTTCGCGGTCCCCCTCCCCCGCAAGCGGGGGAGGAACTTTACGCCTCGCCGTTCGGCTCGAGGGCGTAGACCCGCGAGCAGTATTCGCAGGTCACGTGGATTTTGCCGTCGGGCTCGATCATCTCGGCCTTCTCCTCGGGCGAGAAGGATTGCAGCACCACGCCGATCCGCTCTTCCGAGCAGCGGCAGAAGGCGCGCAGCGGCTTCTCGTCGATCAGGCGCACGCCGTCCTCGTTGAACAGGCGCCACAGCAGGGTGGTGGTCGGCACGGTGGGGTCGATCAACTCGTCCTCGCCCGTGGTCTCGAACAGCGCCTGGGCGTGGTTCCAGGCTTCCTTGGTCTCGCCGCGCGTCTCGTCGCCGGCGATGGTCTGGATCAGGATTCCGCCGGCGCGCCAGGACAGGCCCTCGCCGGTGTCGACCTGGCCGACGGCCAGGCGCACGCGGGTCGGGATCTGTTCCGACTGCATGAAGTACTGCTCGGCGCACAGGGCCAGGCTCTCGCCCTCGATGGCGGTGACGCCCTGGTAGCGCTCCATGTCCTGGCCCTGGTCGAGGGTCATGATGAACACGCCGCCGCCCAGCAGGGTCTTGGCGCCGGGACGCGCGAAGCCTTCCGAGACGGCCGCCACCTCGTCGGGGTCGAACCGGCAATAGCCGCGCAGGCCGCCGGTGGTGTCGTAGTCGACGACCACGTAGCGCACCGGGCCGTCGCCCTGGGCCTGCACGATCAGGCGGCCCTCGAACTTCAGGCTCGAGCCGACCAGGGCGGCCAGCGCGCAGGCCTCGCCCAGCAGGTTGGCCACGGGCTCGGGATAGGAATGGCGGGTCAGCACCTCGTTGACCGCCTCGCCCAGCCGCACCACGCGGCCGCGCACGGGCAGGCCTTCGATCTGGAAGGCGGAAACGAGGTCGTCGGACAGGATCGGGGGGGCGGCGTCGGTCATGGGGCGGTTAGATAGGGGGTTTGTGGGAAAATCCAACCTCCCCCGTTAGGGGCCGCCGCACTGAGATCCTCCCCCCGAAGGGGGAGGTGGCCCGGAGGGCCGGAGGGGGAAGGCTCTGCTGACGTCGAGAGGGTTGCCGCCTCACAGGCCACATCCCCCTCCGTCGCCTTCGGCGACACCTCCCCCTTCAGGGGGAGGATCTGGGCTTACTTCTTCGCCAGGTAGTCCAGCGCCATGAACACCTCGGCCTTCACGCCCGTCTCCAGCACCGCCTCGTCGATGTCGAAATAGGGCGAGTGGTTGGCCGGCGCGCCGGCGGCGGGGACGTCGGCCTTGCGGCCGCCGAGCTGGACGAACACGGCCGGGACCTTCTGGCCATAGAGCGAGAAGTCCTCGGCGCCGGTGACAAGGGCGGCCTGGTCGTCGACCTTGCCAGGCGAGGCCTTCTCCAGCGAGGCCTTCACCCACTTCGACAGGGCCGCGTCATTCCAGGTGACCGGATAGGGCTGGGTGAACACCGCCTCGGCCTTGGCGCCATAGCGGTCGCCGATGGCGGCCACGGCCTTCTGGGTCTTGGCGATCACCTCGGCCTTGCGCTCGGGGGTGAAGGTGCGGAGCGTGCCGCTCATCACCAGGTCTTCGGGGATGATGTTGTTGCGCACGCCCATGTTGATGGTGGCGATGGTCAGCACCGTCGGCGAGGTCCCGACGTCGATCTGGCGGGCGGCGATCTGGTTCAGGGCCTGGACGATGTCGGCCGAGATGCTGGCCATGTCGATGCCGGCCCAGGGCCGCGCGCCGTGGGTCTGCTTGCCCTTGACGGTGATGGTGAGACGATCGGCGCCGGCATAGAAGCCTTCGGGGCGGTAGTTCAGGGCGTGGGCGTCGCCGGGGCCGATGTGCAGGCCGAAGATGGCGTCGACCTTGGGATTGTCGAGCGCGCCGTCGGCGATCATCAGCTTGGCGCCGCCCTCGTCGCCGGCCTGGGGCCCCTCTTCGGCCGGCTGGAAGACGAAGACCACCGTGCCGGCGATGTCGTTCTTCATGCCCGCCAGCACAGTCGCGGCGCCCAGCAGCATCGCCACGTGGGTGTCGTGGCCGCAGGCGTGCATCACCGGAACCGTCTTGCCTTCCCAGGTGGCGGTGGCCTTGGACGCGAACGGCAGGCCGGTCTTTTCCAGCACCGGCAGGGCGTCCATGTCGGCGCGCAGGGCCACGACCTTGCCGGGCTTGCCGCCCTTCAGCACGCCCACGACGCCGGTCTTGCCGACGCCCTCGCGGACCTCCAGGCCCAGGGCCTTCAGCTCCTTGGCCACCAGGGCGGCGGTGCGGACTTCCTGGTTGCCCAGTTCGGGGTGCTCGTGGACGTCGCGCCGCCAGGCCACGACCTTGGGCTGGGCCGCCTTGGCCGCCGCCTCGACCTTCGCCGCGGAGGGCGCGGCCAGCGCGGGAACGGAGATAGCGCTCGCCGCCATCAGGGCCAGAACCGAAACCTTCGCGCGCACGCCCATTCCCGACTCCTAGAGAAGACTTTGCGGGCGAGCTTGGCGGTTCCTGGGACCGGGTCAAGGGCGGCGGCGCTTTACCTAAGGAACGGCTTTGCAGAACCGTCGCGAAGACTAAGCTTCGTCCATGACCGAGCCCGCATCCGACTCCCCAACCTTCGACTCGAAAGACGACGGCGAGGCGCTGGATCCCAATTCCGGCGTCATTCGCCCCCGCCACGCCGCCACCCTGATCGTGGTGCGCGACGACGGCCCCGCCTCGCGGGTGCTGATGGGCCGGCGAAGCCGCGGGCACGCCTTCATGGCCAGCAAGTGGGTGTTTCCGGGCGGCCGGGTCGATCGCGGCGACTTTGGCGCGCCCTCGGCCACGGAGCTGGATCCCGAGGTGGCCGCGCGGCTGGCCGCCGAGCCTCGCCACCCCTCCCCTGCCCGCCTGGCCAGGGCCCTGGCGCTAGCGGCCGTGCGCGAGACCTTCGAGGAGACCGGCCTGCTGCTGGCCAAGGCCGCCCCGGCGCGGCCCGGGGCCGGCGCCTGGCGGCCGTTCCTGTCCCAGGGCGCCCTGCCCGACCTGTCGCCGCTGAGCTTCGTGGCCCGCGCCATCACCCCGCCCTATCGCCCGCGCCGCTTCGACGCCCGCTTCTTCATGGCCCCGGCCAGCGCCCTGCTGAGCCTGGAACGCCAGCCCGACTGCGGCGAGCTGGACGAGATCGCCTGGGTGACCTTCGAAGAGACCCGCGACCTTGATCTGCCCAGCATCACCCGCATGGTGCTGCGCGAGACGGCCCTGCGTCTGAACGACCCCGGCCGTCCCGCGCCGTTCATGCGCTTCCTGCGCGGCAACGCCGTGATGACGGAGCTTTAGGCCATGCTCGCCCTCCTTCTCGCCCTGCAGGCCGCGCCAGCGCCCGCCATCGACCAGGCCGCCTTCCTGGCCGGCTGCTGGAAGCAGGAGCGCCCGAACGGCGTCGTCGAGGAGCAGTGGCTGGCCCCCGGCGGCGGCCTGATGCTGGGCATGAGCCGCACGGTGCGCGACGGCAAGGTCAGCACCTACGAGTTCACGCGGATCCAGGAGGCCGACGGTCGACTCACCTTCTTCGCCATGCCCTCGGGCCAGGCGCCGGCCGCCTTTCCGCTGAAGAGCGTCGGCCCAGGCGAGCTGGTGTTCGAGAACCCCGGCCACGACTTCCCCCAGCGCGTAATCTACAAAAGCCAAGGCGTGGACGGCCTCCTGGGCCGGATCGAGGGCGAAATCGGCGGCCAGGCGCGGTCGGTCGACTTCCCCTACAAACGATGTTCAGGCGCCGATTGACTTTGCCCCGTTCATGAGTATGTTCCGCGCCTCTCATTTCGACCGCGCGGGGACCTGCGCGACCACCGCAGGGATTCGACCATGGCCAAACCGGCTTCGATCAAGATCCGCCTGAATTCGACGGCGGACACCGGCTTCTTCTACGTCACCAAGAAGAACGCCCGCACCAAGACCGAGAAGATGGTGCTGAAGAAGTACGACCCGGTCGTGCGCAAGCACGTCGAATTCCGCGAAGGCAAGATCAAGTAAGATCGCCTCGTCGCACCGACGATTCTCGAAAACGCCCGGCGGCAACGTCGGGCGTTTTTGTTTTTCCGGTCTCCAGTCTAGGATTCCCGCGTGATCGTTCGCCTCGCCCTCGCCTTCTCCGTCATGGCCGCCCTGCCCGCCTGCGCCCAGCCGGCGCCGGTGCAGAGCTACGAGGTGGTCCGCACCTATCCCCACGACCGCCAGGCCTTCACCGAGGGCCTCCTGGTGCGCGACGGCCAGCTCTACGAGAGCACGGGCCTGGAAGGCCGCTCGTGGGTGCGCAAGGTGGACCTGGAAACCGGCGCGGTGCGGCAGCAGGCGGACCTCGATCCGAAGTATTTCGGCGAGGGAATCGTCGACTGGGGCGACGAGATCGTCCAGCTGACCTGGCAGAACGGGATCGGCTTCGTGCGCGACCGGGCGACCTTCGCCGTCAAGTCGACCTTCAGCTACACCGGCGAAGGCTGGGCCCTGACCAAGGACGACCGCCGCATCATCATGAGCGACGGCACCGACGAGCTGCGGTTCCTGGATCCCAAGACCCTGAAGGAAACCGGCCGGGTGAAGGTGACCGACGATGGTCGCCCCGTCGACCAGATCAACGAGCTTGAGTTCATCAAGGGCGAGGTCTGGGCCAATGTCTGGCAGACCGACCAGATCATCCGTATCGACCCCAAGACCGGCAAGGTGGTCGGACGGCTCGACCTGTCGGGCCTGCTGACGCCGGAGGAGGCCCGACGCGCCGACGTGCTGAACGGCATCGCCTACGACGCCAAGGCCGATCGGATCTTCGTCACGGGCAAGTTCTGGCCGTGGCTGTTCGAGATCAAGGTGGCGAAGTAGGCGCCGCTCAAGCCGCCTTGCAGACCACGGCGTTGCGGCCGGCGGCCTTGGCTTCGTAGACGCCGCTGTCGGCGCGCTTGAGCAGGGCCTCGGGGGTGTCGCCCGCGCCGGTGGTGGCCGAGACGCCGACCGAGATGGTCACCGTCAGCAGTTCCTGACCGCCGGCCACGCGGAACGGCGAGCCGGCCACGTGCATGCGGATGCGCTCGGCGATGCGCACGGCGTCGGCCAGCTGGGTGTCGGGCATGATCACCGTGAACTCCTCGCCGCCGTAGCGGCAAGGCAGGTCGATGGCGCGGACATTCGAGGCCAGGCGCAGGGCGAACTCGCGCAGCACCTCGTCGCCGACGTCGTGGCCGAAGCCGTCGTTGATCTTCTTGAAGTAGTCGATGTCGATCAGCAGGGCCGAGACCGGGTCGCCGCCCATGGTGGCGCGGTTGACCAGGGCCGACAGCTGGCCGGTCATGTAGCGGCGGTTGTGCAGGCCGGTCAGCGGATCGGTGACGGCCAGCTCCAGCGAGTGGTCGAGATTGTTGCGCAGGTAGTCGGTGTAGCGCTTGCGGCGCACCTGGGTGCGGACGCGGGCGGCCAGTTCCTGCGGGTCGATCGGGCGCGGCAGCACGTCGTTGACGCCGATGTCCAGCGCCTTGACCATCCGCGGACGGTCGTCGGGATCGACCACGGCGAGGACCGGCAGGTGGCGCGTGCGTTCGCTGGAACGCAGCGTCGCGGCGAAGCGCAGGCCGTCGAAGCCGCGGGCGGCGGCGTTGACGATGACGAGGTCCACCGGCCCGCCGGCGCTGATCTCGGCCTTGGCCAGGTCGGTCTCGATGACCGGACGGTGCTCGACGGCCAATTCGGAGGCCACGCGCTGGGCCTGGCGTTCGTTGTCGTCGACGATCAGCACCCGGCCGCCGATGCCGTCGAGGCGGGCGGCGGCGCCGGCGATCACGCCGATGCGGCGGCCCGAGGCCTCGCGCTGGCGCAGTTCGTCGATGACCATCTTCAGGCGGGTCAGGCTGCGCACGCGGGCGAACAGCATGACGTCGTCGATGGGTTTCGTCAGAAAGTCGGCGGCGCCCGCCTCCAGCCCCTGGATGCGGTCGGCGCGGCCGTCCAGCGCCGTGACCAGCACCACCGGGATATGGCGGGTGGCGGCGTCTTCCTTGAGCTTGCGGCAGACGGTGAAGCCGTCCATGCCGGGCATCATCACGTCCAGCAGGATGATGTCGGGCAGTTCCTCGGCCGCCTTCGCCAGGGCCGTCGGGCCGTCATAGGCGTAGGAGACCTGATAATATTCGGCCGACAGCTTGGCCTCGAGCAGGCGCACATTGGCCTCGATGTCGTCGACGACGAGGATTCGCGCGCTCACGACCTGTTACCTCTCCAGCAGCCGGCGGATGGTTTCGAGAAAGTGCGACACCGAGATCGGCTTCGAGATGTAGGCCTCGCAGCCGCCCTCGCGAATCCGCTCTTCATCGCCCTTCATCGCAAATGCCGTAACAGCGACCACGGGTATATGTGACAGATCGTCGTCCTCCTTGAGCCACTTGGTCACTTCCAGGCCCGAGATCTCGGGCAGCTGGATGTCCATGAGGATCAAATTCGGGCGATGTTCACGGGCGATCGACAGCGCCTGCAGTCCCTCACGGGTCTGCAGGGTCTCGTAGCCCTGGGCCTCGAGCAGATCATGAAACAGCTTCATGTTCAGCTCGTTATCCTCGACGATGAGGACCTTCTTCGTCATCCTGACCCCGACCATACGGTCCGTGGCGACACGTGAGGGATTCGCGCCGCTTCTTCATCCTCAGATCGCACGAATATCCTTAAGCCCGCGCTAATCGCGTTTCCAACGACCGATCGCACACAAATGGACGCCCGCTCTCTCGACCTCAAGACCTGCACGCTGGATGCGCACCGTCCGCTCGTCATCGTGGATGTCGACGAAGTGCTCGCCCAGTTCATGGCCGGCTTCGGCGCGTTCATCGGCCGGCACGGCTTCGAACTGCGCGTCGACCGCTTCGCGCTGTTCCAGAACATCTACCGCCCGGGCGAGACCGAGCACCTGGACCTGATCGCCGGCCGGGCCCTGTTCGACGACTTCTTCCGCGACGGCGGCGAGGACCTGCTGCCCGCCGAAGGGGCGGCCGACGCCCTGGCCGACCTGTCGCTGGACGCCAATGTGGTGATCCTGACCAACGCCCCCGAGCACGGCCGCCAGACCCGCGCCCGCTGGCTGAAGACCCATGGCTTCGACTATCCGCTGATCATCAATTCCGGCCCCAAGGGTCCGTCGGCGGCCGATCTCGTCGGGCGAGTCGAGAAGCCGGCGGTGTTCATCGACGACCTGCTGCCCCAGCTCGAATCGGTGGCCGAGTACGCCCCGAGCGTGGGCCGCTTCCAGATGGTGACGGACGAGCGCCTGCGCCCCCTGGCCCCCAGCGCGCCCGACCGGCACAGGCGCATCGACCTGTGGCCCGACCTGAAGGTCGCCCTCCGCGAGGCGCTGGCGCTCGACGGGCGATGAAGGCCCCCGGATGAAAGCCCTCTGCAGAGACTGCCTGTGGACCGGCGAGCGCA
Source organism: Caulobacter sp. CCNWLW153 (assembly GCF_036889365.1). Lineage (NCBI taxonomy): Bacteria > Pseudomonadati > Pseudomonadota > Alphaproteobacteria > Caulobacterales > Caulobacteraceae > Caulobacter > Caulobacter sp. CCNWLW153. The sequence goes on along the minus strand of NZ_JBAKFV010000013.1, from coordinate 123,689 downwards.
AGGCGCCGCGCTGTCCGTCGTGCGGCTCGCCGCGCACGGTCTTCCACGAGGAGCTGGGCGCCCTGTCGATGGCGCACCTGGACTGCGACGCCTTCTACGCCTCGGTCGAAAAGCGCGACGATCCGAGCCTGCGCGACAAGCCTGTGATCGTCGGCGGCGGCAAGCGGGGCGTCGTCACCACGGCCTGCTACATCGCCCGGATGAGCGGGGCGCGCTCGGCCATGCCGATGTTCAAGGCGCTGCAGCTGTGTCCCGACGCCGTCGTGGTGAAGCCCAACTTCGCCAAATACAAGCACGAGAGCGCGCTGATCATGGCGCGCCTGTCGAACCTGACGCCGCTGGTCCAGCCGCTGTCGCTGGACGAGGCCTGGATCGACCTTGCGGGCACCGAACGCCTGCACGGCGCGCCCCCGGCCGTCATGCTGGCCAAGGTGCAGAAGGAAATCGAGGCCGAGCAGAACCTGACCGTCTCCATCGGCCTGGCCCCCAACAAGTTCCTGGCCAAGATCGCCTCGGAACTGGACAAGCCGCGCGGCTTCTCGGCCATCGGCGCGGCCGAGGCGGTGGCGTTCCTGGCCTCCAAGCCGGTGTCGATCCTGCCGGGCGTGGGTCCGGCCACGGTCTCGACACTGGCCGGCCTTGGCCTGCGCACCGTCGGCGACATCGCCAACGCCGACCTCAAGACCCTGGCCCAGGCGCTGGGAACCGGCGGCCTGCGCCTGCATCGGCTGGCCCACGGGCAGGACGCCCGGGCGGTCGATCCCGACAGCGTGCGCAAGACCATCAGCGCCGAAACCACCTTCAACGACGACCTCTTCCGCCGCGAGGACCTGGAAGACCAGCTGTGGCCCCTGTGCGAGAAGGTGGCCCGGCAGGTGCGTCGCGAAGAGGTGGCCGGCCGGGTGGCGACGCTGAAGCTGCGCACGCCCGACTTCAAGATCCACACCCGCCGCCGCACCCTGCCCGTCCCCACCCAGACGGCCCAGACCCTGTTCCAGGTGGCGCGCGAACTGCTGGCCGCCGAGCCGCCGGGCCGGTCCTACCGCCTGATCGGCGCGGGCCTGACCGAGTTCGTCCCCGCCGCCGGCGCGGCCGACGACTTCTTCGCCGGCGACGAGCGCCGGGCGCTGAAGAGCGAGACCGCCATCGACGCCCTGCGCGGCAAGTTCGGCCTGGGCGCGGTCGTCACCGGCCGGGCGCTGAAGAGCAAGTAGCCTCCGCCAGCGCCTCTCCCGCCGTGGTCCGCACCGCCGCCGTCAGCCGGTCCAGCAGCCGCGCCGACAGCCGCGAGCGCTGCCAGTAGAGCGTGACCGCGATGGCGTGGCCCGGCGGCAGCTCGACCAGTCGTCCAGACGCCAGGTGCGGCTGGGCGAGGGTGCGCGGCGTCATCGCCCAGCCCAGGCCGGCCAGGTTCATGTCGAGCATCCCTTGCGTGGCCGGCGTCCAGTGCACGGGACCTTCGGGGCGTATGCCCAAGGCTTCCTGCGCCCAGCGGGCCTGAAGGCCGTCGCGGCGGTCGAAGCGCAGCAGCGGCGCATGGCGCAGGCGCTCGGCGCCGAAACCGCCCGGGAAGACCCGCGCCATGAAGACGGGGCTGGCGGTGGCCACGTATTCGATCGCCCCGAGGGGATAGGTCTTGCAGCCGACCACCGGCGCGGGATCGGCGGTGACGGCGGCCAGCACCTCGCCGTCGCGCAGGCGCTCGGCGGTGTGGGCCTCGTCGTCCATGACGATGTCGAGCATGGCCCCGGTCTCTTCGGCGAAGCGTGCTGCGGCGAGCGGGAACCAGGTACTGACGCTGTCGGCGTTGACGGCGATGCGGACCACGGCCGGCCCCTCGGCCAGGTCGGTCAGGCGCGGCAGGTCGGCGACCAGGTCGCCCTCCAGCAGCCGCACCTGCTCCACATGGGCGCACAGGCGCGCGCCGATGACGGTGGGGCGGCAGGGCTGCCCGCGGGTCAGCAGCACCGCGCCCAGACGCTCCTCCAGGCCCTTCACCCGCTGTGAGACGGCCGAAGGGGTGACGCCCAGCGCAGCGGCCGCCTTGTCAAAGGCCCCCTCGCGGGCGACCGCCGCCACCGCGGCCAGGGACGCATAGTCCAGCATTAGATCGCCTAATTTTGATTTAGCATCCTTAGTTAGACTACAGCCGTCGCCGCCGCCATCAAGGCGGCCATGAGCACCGCCCTCCTCCCCGCCTTTGCAAAAGGCTTCGCCCTCTCCGCCGGCCTGATCGTCGCCATCGGCGCGCAGAACATGTTCGTCCTGCGCCAGGGGCTGAAGCGCGAGCACGTGGCGCCGATCGTGCTGTTCTGCGCCCTGGCCGACGCCGCGCTGATCATCGCCGGCGTCAACGGGCTGGGCGCGGTGCTGGCGCTGGTCCCGGGCCTGTCGCTGGCGCTGAGCCTGGGCGGCGCGGCGTTCCTGGCCTGGTACGGCGTGGGCGCGCTGCGGCGGGCGGCCAATCCCGAGGCGCTGGCCCTGGCCGACCAGCCGAGCATCACCCTGGGCGCGGCGCTGGCCGGCACGGCCGCCTTCACCTTCCTGAACCCGCACGTCTATATCGACACGGTGATGCTGATGGGCGCGGTCGGCGCCAGCCTACCCGTCGCCGAGCGGCCGCTGTTCATGGCCGGCGCGGCCCTGGCCAGCGTCTCCTGGTTCTCGGCCCTGGGCTTCGGCGCCCGCTTCCTCGTTCCGCTGTTCGCCCGCCCGACCGCCTGGCGCGCGCTCGACCTCGTCATCGGCGCGGTGATGCTGCTGCTGGCCGCCAGCCTGCTGGTCGCGGCGACGGGTCGGTAGGCTGGATCCGCCGTCCCTCCCCTGCCCTTCCTGATCCGCACTTCCCCGCGAGGGCGGGGACCCAAGCCGAGTCGGCGGCCCATTCACCGCCCGGCCCCATCCTGAAATCCAGCCTGGATCCCCGCCTTCGCGGGGATGCTCGGAAAAGAGCCGAGAACCCAATCAGAGAACTCTGCTTGACAGAGCTCCCTCACAGCATCACTCTGCACTACAGAGAGCTTTGAAGCTCCATGGAGGATGTGATGGTGCTGACCAAGAACGAAGCGGCCGCGGCGCTGGCCGACATTCAGGAGACCACCCGCCGGGGCGCCACCCTGCGCGGCTACCGCATCGGCGGGCCGATCCTGATGCTGTGGAGCGTGGTCTGGGCCCTGGGCTATCTCGGCATGGGCCTGCTGCCTTCGCACCAGTGGGGCTGGGTCTGGCTGGTGCTCGACACGATCGGCGCGATCGGCTCCATCCTGCTGGCCCGCCCTGCGGACAAGGCCACGCGGGCCGCCGGCATGAAAAGCCAGGGCAACTCCCTGAAGATGATGGGCGGCATGGCCGTGGCCATCGTCTTCGTGATGTCGACCTTCTACGTGCTGCGCCCCGCGGATCCGGCGGCCTACCTGGCCTTTCCCGGCCTGATGGTGGGGGCGATCTACGCGGCCGTCGGCGTCTTCGTGGCCGGGCGCTACCTGGGGATCGGCGCGGTGATGTTCGCGCTTACCCTGGTCGGCTTCTACGCCTTCCCCGAGATCCTCGCCTTCTGGATGGCCAGCGCCAGCGTGGCGCTGTTCGTCAGCGGCGTCTGGCTGGCGAGGGCCTGAGCATGGCCCAGGCCGACGACCTGATCCACCAACCCCTGCGCCTGAAGATCATGGCCGCCCTCTATGCCGAGCGCGACGGCGAGCCGCCCGAGTTCTCGCGCCTGAAGGCGATCACCCAGGCCACCGACGGCAATCTGGGCAGCCACCTGACCGCCCTGGAGAAGGCCGGCTATGTCGAGATCCTGAAGGACCACGTCGGCAAGCGTCCCCGGACCCGCGCCAAGGTGACGGCGGACGGCGCCAAGGCCTTCCGCGGCCACGTCGCCTACCTGCGGGAGCTGGTCGAGGGGATCGACTGACGCGCCCCTGGCGGGACTTCAGCTGCCCGCCGCGTCGCGGCTGTTGCCCGCCTCGCGCATGCTCTCCAGGAACTTCGCGACGCGCTCGGACTTGCAGACCTCGTGGCTCTTTCCCTTGGCCTCCAGGTCCACGCATTGGTGCGCGGCCGCCATCGGCGGGATCATGTCGATCGGTTCGGCGCTGGCGTCGCCCCGGTCGACCGCCGCGCCGAGCTTCTTCAGGAAATTGAGTATTCCGCGACGGTTGGCGACCGCCTCGGGCTCCTGCCCTTCCGCGGGCGGCGCGGGCAGAGCGGCCAGCTGCTTGTCGACATCCAGCCGCGCCAGATCGGCCTTGGCCGCGTCGAACTCACCCAGCTCCCGGCGCGCATTGACCACCTTGGCCATCATGCCCAGCCACTGCAGGTCGTCGGGCTTGGCGGGCAAGGCCTCGGCGCCCGCGATGAACGCGCGCTGGTAACGCGCCTTGCGCGCGGGGTCCGCGTCGCTCTGCCAGCTGGCCTGAAGCACCAGCCACAGCGGATCGCCCTCGCCCTTCAGGGCGCGCTCGAGCCAGGCGGCGCGGTAGTAGCTGGTGTCCTCCTGGACCATCCGCCGATAGTCGTCGGAGGCGAGCAGAGCCGGCAGCGCCTTGAGCTCGGCCTTGGAGAACGACTTGTAAACGACAAGACCGTTGCCGGGGCAGGTCGGGATCGGGCGCGGGAATTCCCAGCTGCCATATGGCTTGCCGTCAGGCCGTTGGCCCCAGGTGCTGTAGGACATGGTGTCGGTGTAGACGAAGCTTTCGCCGCCGACGGGGCACTTCATCTTCACCGGATAGGGCGTGCCCGCATGGGCCGTGCCGGCTAGACCCGCCACGGCCGCGGCGACCGCGATCAACCAAGACTTCATGAATCCCCTCCCCACTCGGAGGGCGAGACTGGCGCCAAAATTGACGCGCGTAAATAGACAGTCCGCGCGCCAGGGCCGACTACATCAGCGAGCCCTTGCCGCTGGTAACTTCGGTGTAGCGGTGCACCCGCACGGCCTGGACGAGGCCAAAGCCGATCATCACCGTCATCATCACGGTGCCGCCGTAGGACAGCATCGGCATGGGCACGCCCACCACCGGCGCCAGGCCCATGACCATGGCCCCGTTGATCAGCACGTAGAGGGCGAAGGTCGCCGTCACGCCCGAGGCCGCCAGGCGTCCGAAGTGGCTGTGGCTGATCGAGGCGATGCGCAGGGCCATGAAGATGACCACGCCGTACAGCGCCAGCACCCACAGGCAGCCGACGAAGCCGAACTCCTCGGCCAGGGTGGCGAAGATGAAGTCGGTCTGCTTTTCCGGCAGGAAGTTCAGCTGGCTCTGCGAGCCGAGGCCGAAACCCTTGCCCAGCAGGCCGCCCGAGCCCAGGGCGATCTTCGACTGGTAGATGTGGTAGCCCGAGCCCGACTGGTCGGCCTCGGGGTTGAGGAAGGTCAGCACCCGCTTGCGCTGGTAGTCGTGCAGCACGAACAGCACGAAGGGCGGGATGGCCACCAGGGCCCCGATGACGCCGGTGGCGATCACCCGCCAGGACAGGCCGGCGAGCACGACGATGGCAAGGCCCGTCATGACGATCAGCATGGCGGTGCCGAGGTCCGGCTGGTGGGCGACCAGCAGCACCGGCGCGCCGATCATCGCCGCCGGGACCAGCAGCCGCCAGGAGAACCGGGCGCTGTCGGCCGACAGGCCGTGGTAGTAGCGGGCGAGCGCCAGCACCACGCCGATCTTCATGATCTCGGACGGCTGGAAGCGGAAGCCGCCGATCGACAGCCAGCGCTGGGCGCCCAGCGACACGTCGCCGACCACCTCCACCGCCACCAGCAGCAAGAGGCCCACGCCGTAGATCGGATAGGCCAGGGTGAACCACACCCGCAGGTCGACCATCGCCAGGATGATCATCATGATGAAGTAGAGGCCAAAGCGCAGCAGGTGCTTGTCGGCCCAGGGCTCCCACGAGGCGCCCGCGATCGAGAACAGCATCAAGGCCCCCGAGCCCGCGATCAGGCACAGGAGCAGGCAGAAGGTCCAGTCGATCTCCATGAACTTGATGATAGGCCGGTCGCGTTCGCCGGGCCGGGAGAGGCCGCCGCTGAGGGTCATATATGGCCTCCCTGGGGTGGCTGGCCGGTCGTCGGCGGGGTCGTCGCCTCGGGGGGCGGCGGAGCGCCCTCCTCCGGCTCGTCGGGCGCGGCGCCTTCGACGACGCCGTCGGCGGTCTCGACCGGGGCCTCGGGCAGAGGCATGGGACGCTCGATGCGGGCGCGGATCTCCGGATCCTTCAGCAGGGCCACGCGCATCACCTCGCGGGCGCGCGGGGCGCCGGCGGTGGCGCCGCCAAGGCCCCCGTGCTCGACCAGCACCGCCACGGCGTAGCGCGGGTCGTCATAGGGCGCGAAGGCCACGAACAGATTGTGGTCCTTGAGCTTCCACTGCACCGAGGCGCTGTTGCGGCTCTTGGCCTTGTCGTAGCTACGGACCTGGGCCGTGCCGGTCTTGCCGGCCATCTGCACGTCGCCCAGGCCCAGCTGGCTCTGGCGATAGGCCGTGCCGCGCACGTCGTTGGCCACGGCGGCCATGCCGCCGCGCACGTAGTCGAGGTGCTCCTTGGAGAACGGCATGTCGGGCACGTCGGCGCCGCTGGGCTGCTCGACGCCGCCGACCGACTTGATCAGGCGCGGGTTCAGGGCCTTGCGGCCGTTGGCCAGTCGCGCGGTCATCACCGCCAGTTGCAGGGCGTTGACGCTCAGCGCGCCCTGGCCGATGCCGTAGCTGGGGGTCTCGCCCGGAAACCAGATCTGGTTGGCCGGATTGCGCTTGAAGGCCCGCTTCTTCCACTCGCGGTCGGGGACGATGCCCTTCTTCTGGCCGGGAATGCCGATGTCGAAGATCTCGCCAAAGCCCATGCCGCGCGCGGCCGTGGCGATGGCGTCGGGGCCGATCTTCAGCGCCGTCTGGTAGAAATAGATGTCGCACGAGTTCTTGATGGCGTCGTGCATGTTCTGGGCGCCGTGGCCGCCCTTCTGCCAGCAGCGCCAGGTGCGGCCGCCGTAGTACCAGCTGCCGGGGCAGTTGATGCGGATGTTCGGATCGATGCCCGCGGCCAGGGCCGCCAGGCCCACCGTCGGCTTGAAGGTCGAGCCCGGCGGATAGGTGCCGGTCATCGCCTTGTCGAGCAGCGGCTTGCGCTCGTACTCCGACAGCGCCCGGTATTCGGCGCCCGACAGGCCCTTGACGAAGCGGTTGGCGTCGAAGCTGGGGGCCGAGACCATGGCCAGCAGGTCGCCGTTGCGGATGTCCATCACGACGATGGCGCCGCTTTCCTCGCCCATCACCTCGAGAGCGCGGTTCTGGATGTCGGCGTCGAGGGTGAGGCGCACTTCCTTGCCGGGCGTGGCGGGAATATCGCCGGCCGGGTCAAGGCTGACCACGCGGCCTTGCGCGTCGACCTCGGCCTTGATGGCGCCCGCCCTGCCCCGCAGGTCCAGATCGAAGGCCTTCTCCACGCCCTGGCGACCGATGCGGAAGCCGGGGTTGTGCAGCAGTTCCTGGTCCTGGGTCGGGTCCTTCCTGGCCGCCTCGACGTCGCGGTCGGAGACCTTGGCGACATAGCCGATGACGTGGGCGAAGGCGCCGCCGAACGGATAGACCCGCACCTCGCCCATGTCGGCGCTGATGTTGGGCAGCTCGGGCGCGCGGATGTTGATCCGGGAGAACTCCTCCCAGGTCATGTCCTCCATCACCACGACCGGCGCCTTGCGCGGGGCGTTGTTGATTTCCTTGAGGAGACGGGCGCGGCGCGTGCCGTCGATCGGCACCAGGGTCGCCAGGTCGTCGAGGGTGGCCTCGACGTCCATGCCCTTCTCCTTGATCACCATCAGGCGGAAGTTGGGGCGGTTGGAGGCCAGGGCCACGCCGTTGCGGTCGAGGATCAGGCCGCGCGGCGGCGGCACCAGGCGGTAGTTGAACTGGTTGCCGGCCGAAAGCTTCTGGTAGCGCTGGGCTTCGACCAGCTGCAGCTGGGCCAGGCGCCCGGTCAGGGTCAGCAGGCCCGCGCCGGCCAGGCCGCCAAGCAGGAACGCGCGGCGGTGGAAGACCCCCTGCCGCTCGTTGACCTCGAAGAAGAAGATCGACGGTTCGCTCATCGCCTCACCGGAACCGCACGTCGGCGTCTTCGAAGCGATCGATCAGCCGGTGAGCGAACGGGAACAGCAGCGCCGTGGCCAGGAACTGCCAGAACACGGCCACCAGGCTGGGCATGGCCAGGCTGTCCATCATCGTGAACAGGAAGCCGGCGGTCATCGACAGCGCGCAGGCGCCGGCGTACCAGACCCACAGCATCGGCCGGCTCTGGCCGGTCAGCATGTTGCGCACCGCCAGCACCGACGCGTAGGCGACCAGCAGCGACAGGCCCCACAGGCCCGTGGGGCCGCCCCAGAAGGTGTCGAGGAACAGGCCCAGCAACAGCAGGGCGAACGGCGCCAGGATCGACGGGCGGATCACCGCCCAGGCGAAGGCCGGAACCATGGCGAAGACCGGCTCGGGCAGTTGCAGGCCCCACATGCGGATCGGGGCCGCGAACAGGATCGTCGCCAGGACCACGAACAGCATGGGGACGCCCAGCCAGCGCCCCGGATTGAGGGGCCGGGCGCCGGTCATTGCGGCGTCCTGGCCGGCGCGGTCGTCGCCGGGGTCGTGGTGGCGGGCCTCGTCGTCGCGGGCGGCCGGGTGGTCGCGGGCCTGGCGGCCGCCGGAGCGGGCGTGGTCGGCCGGGCCGCGGCGGGAGCCGCGCCCGTAGCAGCCGGAGCCGTCGTCGCCGGGGCGGCGGGCGGCGTGGCCGCCGGACGGGCCGGACCGAGGATCGACTGCTCGGGGTTCTCGGTGATCACCGGCGGCAGCACCTTGGCCGCCAGGGCCTGCTGGTCGGCCAGCTGGGCGAAGTCCTTGAACAGCAGGATGCGGATGTAGTCGATCGAGGCGCTGTCGGCGAACAGCACCACGCGCCAGCGGCCGTCGAGGCCCTTCACGGCCGCGCCCACCGGCAGGCCGCGCGGCACCACGCCGCCGTCGCCCGAGGTGACGACCCGGTCGCCGGCCTGGATCGGCTCGGAACCACGCAGGTATTCGAGCTTGGGATTGGGGCCGCCGTCGCCGGTCAGGATGGCGCGCGAATTGGTCCGGTCGATCATCACCGGCGTGCGCGAGGCGATGTCGGTCAGCAGCAGCACGCGGCTGGCGCCGGGCGCGACGCCGACGATGCGGCCGACGAGGCCGCGCTCGTTCATCACCGGATTGCCGACGACGACGCCCTTTTCCTTGCCGGCGTCGGCCAGGCGGGTGTTGGCGAAGGGGCCGCGACTGTCGGCCACCACGCGGGCGGCGACCATCGGGATCGGCGGATCGGTCTTCAGGCCCAGCAGCGACTTGTAGCGCTCGTTCTCGTCGACGAGGGCCAGGTACCTGTCGCGATAGGCCCGCATCTCCTTGAGCTCGGTCTTCAGCCGCGCGTTCTCGGAGCCGGCGAAGAAGTAGTTGCGCACCGCGTCGACGCCGACGCCGGTCCAACGGCCGGGCGCGGCGATGACGCCGCTGACCGGCTTGGACACCGTGTCGACCGTCTGGCGGGTGACGCCGTAGGCCTGCTGCTGCAGCGTCTCGCGCCGGTCGGCCAGGAGGAAGGCCACCGCGATCACGACCGCGACGATGAGCGCCACGGCCGCGGTCCAGGTGAGCGGCACTTTCAGGTCGCCGAGCGGACCTTCGCGAAAGGGCACGAACTGTTCTCCTGGCGCCCCCCGGCGCCGATGCGGATTGTACTAGGGCTTAGGCGAGGGTCGATTCCAGGACGCCCTTCATCCACTTGGGATGCTCGAGCACCTTGCCGCAGCCCAGGGCCACGCACGACAGCGGGTCGTCGGCCACGGTCACCGGCAGGCCGGTGTGGTCGCGGATCTCGGCGTCCAGGCCGCGCAGCAGCGCGCCGCCGCCGGTCAGCATGATGCCCTTGTCGGCGATGTCGCTGGCCAGTTCAGGCGGGGTGGCTTCCAGGGCCACCTTGACGGCTTCGACGATCTGCCCGACCGGTTCGGCCAGGGCGTCGGCGGCCTGCTTTTCCGAGATGCGGACTTCGCGCGGCACGCCCTGCATCAGGTCGCGGCCCTTGACGTCGATCGACAGGCCTTCACCGTCGGCCGGGGCGCGGGCGGTGCCGATTTCCTTCTTGATGCGCTCGGCGGTCGTTTCACCGATCAAGAGGTTATGGTGGCGACGCATGTAGCTGATGATCGCCTCGTCCATCTTGTCGCCGCCGACGCGGACCGAGCGGCTGTAGACGATGCCCGACAGCGACAGCACGGCCACCTCGGTGGTGCCGCCGCCGATGTCGACGACCATCGAACCGGTCGGCTCGTGGATCGGCAGGCCCGCGCCGATGGCGGCGGCCATCGGCTCGTCGATCAGGCCGACGCGGCGGGCGCCGGCGTTCAGGCAGCTGTCGTTGATGGCGCGGCGTTCCACGGCGGTGGCGCCCGACGGCACGCACACGATCACCTTCGGGTTCACGAAGCCCTTGCGGTTGTGAACCTTCCGGATGAAGTACTTGATCATCTCCTCGGCGACTTCGAAGTCGGCGATGACGCCGTCGCGCATAGGACGGATGGCTTCCATGTGGCCCGGGGTGCGGCCCAGCATCTGCTTGGCCTCGATGCCCACGGCGTGGACGACCTTGCGGCCGCCGACGTTGCGCAGCGCCACCACGGACGGCTCGTTCAGCACGATGCCCTTGCCCTTCTGGTAGATCAGGGTGTTGGCGGTGCCCAGGTCGATGGCGATGTCGTTCGAGATGACGCCGAAGAGGGAAGAGAACATCGAAAACCCTGACTGAGGGGTAGAAGGGGCGAGACGTCAAAAACCACGGTGAGACCGCGGTGCGGAGCCTATTCCGCCGAATGACCGGAGGAGCAGGCGAGAAAAAGGCTCCTACTGCAAATCAGGAAGAGGACAACATGATTCCCCGCGTACGCGGATCATCGTCCCTTCCCGCCTTGCGCCTTCTTGTGGCGACGGGAGCGCCGCCGCCGGGCCGCGCCGTCGTCCAACCACCGGAAGAGTGAGGGAGACGCCGCCCGTTTGCACCGCGAAAGCGTTGATTTCAAGGTCTATTCGCCAAGCCTTCTCACCTGTTTCAAACTCGTGTGCGAGCCGGCAGGGGGAACGCATAAAAGTGTCTATTTCTAGCCGAGCGCGGCCATGACGACTCCGACCGCCGTGACGAGGCCGGCGGCCATCTGAAACAGGCTCAACCGCTCGGCGAAAAGGCGTCTTCCGGCCAGGGCCGCCATGGGCATCTCGACGACGCCGACCGCCCTCACCGGCCCCACGGGGCTCAGCGCCATGGCCGTGAACCACAGGCCCGAGGCCGCAGCCCCGCAGAAGCCCGCGCCCAGCGACTTGCGCCAGGCGGCCAGCACGGCGACCACGGCGTCGGGATTGCGCGCCAGCAGGATCGAGGTCAGCACCGCCGACTGGATGGCCTGGACGACCATGACCGTGACGAAGGCCGAATAGGCCAGGTGGGCCGGATCGAAGGTCAGCGAGGCCTGGCGGAAGCAGTTGGCGCTCAGCGCGAACATCGCGCCCGATCCCAGCCCCGCCAGCACCGCGCCGCGCTTCAGGGTCACCGCCCCGCGCGGCCACGACAAAGCGGCCAGGCCCGCGGTGGCCACCAGGCCCCCGCCCCACTGCATGGCGGTGATCCTGTCGCCGAACAGCAGCGCGCCCCAGACCAGGGCGAACGGCAGGCCGCTCTGCTGCATGGCCGTGCCCAGGGCGAACGACGAGCGCTGCATGGCGACCAGCAGCGCGGCGGTGGCCGCCATCTGCAGGCCCGCGCCCGCGAAGGCGCCCAGCCAGAAGCGCATCGTCAGGTTCGCCTGCGGGTCCTTGGTGACCAGGAACGCGATCCCGGCGAAGACGATCGCGAACGGCAGGCCGAACAGGAACCGCACGAGGGTGGCGCCCCAAGGGCCCGCCCCGCCCATCACCGAGCGCTGCGCCGCGTTGCGGGCGACCTGCAGGGCCGCGGCGGCGATGGTGATGGGGATCCAGATCATGCCGCTCTTTTCGCCGCCACCAGCACGCCCGAGGCCCAGTCCATGCCGACGATCGCGAAGCGCGGATCGCCCGCCAGGCGCAGCACCAGGTCGTCGACCCGCGCCTGATGGCCCTCGGGCCAGTTCGGCTGGGGCGACATGTCGTCGACCACGTAGACGCCGCCGACCTGCAGCAGGCGCAGGGCGTCTTCCAGGCCCTCGTACTTGCCCGGCATGGCGTCGGCGAAGATCAGGTCGAAGCCGCCGTCGTTCTGGCCGGCCAGGTAGGCCGCGCCGTCCTCGGTGATGAAATCGACGCGCGGGTCCTCGCCCAGCACTTCACGCGCCACGGCCTGGACCTTGGGATCGTTGTCGACGGTCGCCAGGCGCGCGTCCTCGTCCATGCCGTCCAGCAGCCAGGCGGTGGCCGAGCCGGTGCCCGTACCCATCTCCAGCAGCGCCTTGCGGCCGACGGCGAGCGTGCGGAGCATTTCGCCGATGCGCGCCTCTGACGACATGTCGAAGCCGGCCTCGATGGTGCGCCTGGCGATCTCGTGCCAGCGGGGCGGCGAAGCAACGCTGTTTTCCAAGGTCGAACCCATCGATCGGCTCCTTATGCCGCCCTTACGCCGGCGGCGGGTTTACGAATGGCGCCCTGACGCGGGGCGGCGTCAGAACAGCGGGGTTGGCGCACATAAGCTGCGTTTCCTAACAAGGCGTTCACCATGTCTCTCCATCCGCTCCGTCAAGCCGCTCAGTTTCTGCTGGGCGTCCCGACCGACGGGATCGATCCGACGCTCGACCGTATGCTGGAACTGGCCCAGGCCACGCCGCTGTGCTTCGTGGCGGTGACCGGACCGGACGCGCCCGAGGCCATGGGACAACTGTGGCGGCGCGGCTACCAGCGCGTGGAAATCGCCCGCCGGGCGACCTGCGCGGCCGCCGACGAACGCAGCGACGTGCTGCTGGTCGTGGGCTGCCGCACGGCCGAAGACATGCGCGCGACCGCGGCCTCGACCCTGGGCCTGCTGCGCCCGGGCGGGGTGATGGTGATCGACGTCGGCGCCCTGGTGGACGCCGAGCAGCGCATCGCCCTGTGCGAAGGCCTGGCCCAACTGGGTCTCGACGTGCAGCCGCAGGCGCACCTCGCCGCCGAGATCCTGGCGACGCGTCGCTGGGGCTGGCGCAAGGCGGCCTGAACCACCCTTCCCCTACTCGTCCGCAACGCATCGCCCGGCTCGTCCGGGCGATGTCGTTTCAGGACTGGATCAGAAGCCGCTGGCGATGGCCGCCGGCGCGCTCTTTTCCTTGCGGGCGAAGAGGTTGTTGAGGGCGTTGACGTAGGCCTTGGCCGACGCGGTCAGGGTGTCGGTGTCGGCGGCCGCGCCGGTGGCGATGCGGCCGTCCTCTTCCAGGCGCACCGAGACCTGGGCCTGGGCGTCGGTGCCTTCGGTGACCGCGTGCACCTGGAACAGGCGCAGGGCGGCGCTGTGCGGCACGATCTTGTGGATGGCGTTGAACACCGCGTCGACCGGACCGTCGCCCGAGGCCTCGGCGCTCTTGGCCTGGCCGTCGACGTCCAGCGTCAGTTCGGCCGACTGGCCCTCGGTGCCGGCCACCACGCGCAGGTGCGAGACGCGGATCTTCTCCGAGCCGCGCGCCAGGGCGTCGTCGACCAGGGCGATGATGTCGTCGTCGTAGACGTGCTTCTTGCGGTCGGCCAGGTCCTTGAAGCGGCCGAAGGCCTCCTTCAGGGCGTTCTGGCCCAGCTCGTAGCCCAGGTCCTTCAGCTTGGCGCGGAAGGCGTGGCTGCCCGAGTGCTTGCCCATGACCAGGCTGGACGGCGCCTGGCCGACCGACTCCGGGGTCATGATCTCGTAGGTCTCGCGGTTCTTGAGCATGCCGTCCTGGTGGATGCCGCTCTCGTGCGCGAAGGCGTTCTTGCCGACGATGGCCTTGTTGTACTGCACCGGGAAGCCGGTGATGGCCGATACGTAGCGGCTGGCGCGGGTGATGTGGGTGGTGTCGATGCCGGTCTGGAAGGGCAGCTTGTCGCCGCGCACCTTCAGGGCCATCACCACCTCTTCCAGCGCGGCGTTGCCGGCGCGCTCGCCCAGGCCGTTGATCGCGCACTCGATCTGGCGAGCGCCGCCCTGCACGCCGGCCAGGCTGTTGGCCACGGCCAGGCCCAGGTCGTTGTGGCAGTGGGTCGAGAAGATCACCTTGTCGGCGCCCTCGACATTGTTGACCATCCAGTTGAACAGGTCGGCGTATTCCGACGGATAGGTGTAGCCGACGGTGTCGGGCAGGTTGATCGTCGTGGCGCCGGCCTTGATGGCGGTCTCGATGGCGCGGCGCAGGAACTGGCGGTCGCTGCGAGTGGCGTCCTCGGCCGACCACTCGACGTCGTCGCGCAGGTTGCGGGCGTGGGTCACCGAGCGGGCGATCACGTCGATGACGGCGTCCGGCTCCATCTGCAGCTTGTGCTTCATGTGCAGGTCGGAGGTGGCGATCACCACGTGGATGCGACCGCGCTGGGTGGGCTTCAGGGCCTCGGCGCAGCGGTCGATGTCGACCTGGTGGGCGCGGCACAGGCCGGCGATCGTGCTGTTCTTGACGATCTTGGCGATCTCGTTGACCGACTGGAAGTCGCCGTTCGAGGCGATCGGGAAGCCGGCCTCGATGATGTCGACCCCCATCTCCTCGAGGATCTTGGCCAGTTCCAGCTTCTCTTCCAGCGACATCGAGGCGCCGGGCGACTGCTCGCCGTCGCGCATGGTGGTGTCGAAGATGACGACGTTGTCGCGGCCCGACCCGATTTTGGAGTCAGCGGCGACGGGCGAGATGGGGGCGGTCATGGAGGTGTCTTTCGCGAGGTCCGGAGGGCTGAAGGGTGTTGTCCCCTGAGCGACCGGCCGCGACGATACGTACGCGCGGCTAGACGGACGCCCAGGGGCGGCTAAGCCCCAGCGCAAAGGGAAGAAGGTTGTCGCGTTCGCGGCACATGCCGGTTGTATTACCCAACCACGCCAAATCCAGCAAGCCGTTTGCTCACAAGGCAGTCAATTCGCCGCGACAGGGGCAATAATTGCCTCAAACCAGATTATTGGTCGGCTTGTTCTTCCTTGGCCTTCAGCCAATTGCGGGCGACCCAACCCGCGCCGATCCAGATCGCGGCCGCCACGACCAGCAGGATGACGTGCTGAACGCCCCCTCCCCGCATCGCCTGGACGATGGTGTTGCCGGCAAACGCGGTCAGGGCGATCTTCGGAATGATGCCGATGGCCGTGCCGGAGACGAAGTCGCGCACCCTCATCGGCGTGACGCCGGCGGCCATGTTGACGACGATGAACGGCGCGGACGGCACCAGGCGCACGATCAGGCTGGCCATGAAGCCGTTCTTGCCGATCAGCTTCATGAACTTGTGCACGCCGTCGCTGGGCAGGCTGGCCAGCATCTTGCCGCCGAACGACCGGCCGACCCAGAAGCCGACCATCGACGAGACCAGGGTGCCGATCCAGCTGTAGGCGAAGCCGGTCCACGGCCCGAAGGCCACCACCGCCGCGGCGATCAGCACGAACTGCGGCACGCCCACGAAGGCCAGGGCCGCGAAGGCGCCGACGGCCACCGGCAGGGCCCAGGGCCCGTGCGCCGCGCTCAGCCAGTGCTCGACCGTGGTCTCGCCGTCCAGGCCCAGCAACTGGGCGCCGAACAGGAAGACGATCCCCACCCCGCCGAACAGCACGAAGGAGACGGCCACCGCGCGCCAGGCGCGGGCGTCCATGTTGGTGAAGAAATCGATGAGACGGCGGATGATCACGGCCCCTGCCTCGCGCATGGCTATCGCCGGGTCAAGCGCCCCGATGGCGTCAAAAGCGTGGCCGCTGCGCATTCGCGGTCAAACTTCGCCGTTCAGGCGGGCGCCGGCGAGCGGATTCGCCCTTCACGACATTTACGTTGCGATAACGTCGTAGAGCGACGCTACTTATCCACAGGCCTGCAGGGGGACGCGGGCGCTTGGTGAGGAAACGTACGTGAAGACCTTGGCCGTCATCTCGCGCAAGGGGGGCGCGGGCAAAACCACTCTATCCGTCAATCTGGCGATCGCCGCCCACCTGGCCGGCTGCCGCACCGTGCTGGCCGACATCGATCCGCAGCGCTCGGCGTCGGACGTTCTGCGCGGACGCGAGGCCGACGGCCCGGCCCTGCTGGAAAGCAGCGCCGGCAAGCTGTTCCAGGCCCGCTACCACGCCGAGCACGAACGGCTGGACCTGATGCTGATCGACACGCCCGCCTCGCCCGAGGCCGACGTGGTCACCGCCATCAACACCGCCGACCTGTGCCTGCTGGTCTGCCGCCCGACCTTCCTCGACATCGCCGCCGTCGCCCGCTCGGCCGAGGCCGTGCGGCGCCTGGGCAAGAACGGCCTGATCGTCATCAACCAGGCGCCGGCCAAGCGCGGCGGGCAGGAACCGGCCAGCGTGGTCAAGGCCGCCGAGGCCCTGCGCTTCTGCGGCCTGCCGCTGGCGAGCGTCGGCCTGCGCGCGCGCGCGGCCTTCCAGCAGTCGATCGCCCACGGCCGCTCGGTGCTGGAATGGGAGCCCGCCGGGGCCGCCGCCCAGGAGATCAGCCGCCTGTGGGGCCAAGTCGCCGGCCATCTGGCCCTGCCGGTCGCCGCCCCGGCCGCCCGCGCCAGCTGAACCTTGCCCGGCCCGCCCGACGGCGGGCATGGTCGCGCCTCCCAAGAGTATCGGAGTCGCGCATGAACATCCTCGCCGTCTCGGGCAGCCTGCGGGCCGGCTCGTTCAACACCGCCCTCCTTCGCGCCGCGCAGGACCTGGCGCCCGAGGGCGTGTCGATCACCCCGTTCTCGCTGCGCGACCTGCCGTTCTTCGACCAGGACCTCGAGGCCGAGGGCGATCCCGCCGCCGTCGTCGCCTGGAAAGAAGCCGTGCGCGCCGCCGACGGCCTGCTGATCGCCTGTCCTGAATACAACGGCGGGATCACCGGCGTGCTGAAGAACGCCGTCGACTGGGCCTCGCGCGGCAAGCCCGCGCCCCTGGCCGGCAAGCTGTGCTGCCTGGTCGGCGCCTCGCCGGGGATCACCGGAACCGTCCGCGCCCAGGACGCCCTGCGCCTGTCCCTGCGCCGCGCCGGCGCCCGCACCGAACCGCAGGGCGACGTCCTGGTCGGCCAGGCCCACACCAAGATCGAGGACGGCGTGCTGACCGACGAGCGCACGATCGACGCCCTGCGCCGGCACCTGAAGGAATTCGCGGAGGCAGTGAGGGGTTGAGCCAAAATCCTCCCCCGCTGAGGGAGGTGGCCCGGAGGGCCGGAGGGGGAAGTCCCTCCGGATCCCCATTTTTCGTAAAATCCCCGCGAAAGCGGGGGCCTAGGCGTTTTATCGTCGAGCGCCGCGCGTTTCATAAAAAGCCTAGGCCCCCGCTTTCGCGGGGGTTTTACGGGATGTTGGTCGGGTTGATCCGACGGCCGCCCTCCCGCCCCTACTTCACCTGCGACGGGTCGTAGTTGGCCCCGAAGTCCAGCACGAACAGCGGACCCAGCACCACGGTCTGCTTGGCCGAGCCCAGGTGCAGCGACACGGCCGCCCCGCCCTTGTCGGCGTCCATCGTGGCGCGGCCGCTGACGGTGTAGATCTTCCAGTCGGGGCTATCGACCTTGATCGCCCCGCCCTCGACTATGCCGCCCCACGGCTCGGCCGACTGCTGCACGCGGACATTGGTCACGGTGGCGACCGGCGCGCCGCCGTCCATCGCCTCGGCCTTGGCCCAGAAGGCCACGGTGATGACGTCGCCCTTGGCGATCTTGCCGTTGACCGCCTGGCTGCCCGACACCCGCCAGGCCGCCGCCGGATCGGGCGTGGCGATCGCCACCCGCACCCCGCCGCCGCCGACCACGGCCTTGTCCTTGACGTAGGCGTTGGTCTGGCCGGAACCGTAGACGTTCCAGGCCGTCGACGGCTTGTTGATGGCGTACTTCATGATTCCCTCGTCGGCCGCCGTGGCGACCGGCGCGGACAGCGACAGGGCGAGCGCCGCGACGGCGGCTCCGAGAATCGTCTTCTTCATGTGGCTTCCCCCTTCCGAAAGGCATGATCTTGCTCGCCCGCGCGATGCGGACGAACGGCCGTCTCCTTCCCTGGGGGATTGTCGAAAATGCTCCGACCACGTCCCCCGACGCGGGGTTCCGTCGTGCGCGCGGCGGAACCTTGTTCTTCGATGGTAGCGGTAGCGCGGACGCCACAAACTGGCAAGAAGCAGCGCTTTGCAGCCCGTCCCGCGTTGCGCCGCGAGGGGGTCGGGCGTAAAGACCGCCGCAATCCTGAAACCGGTCCTTTCCAGGGGAGTCCAAGATAATGTCGCTCGAGTCCGCCGCACTGCGGCGCATCGCACCGTCGGCCACCATCGCCATCAGCGCCAAGGCGCGCGCGCTGAAAGCCGCCGGTCGTGACGTGATCGCCCTTTCGGCGGGCGAACCGGACTTCGACACCCCGGACAACATCAAGGACGCGGCCATCGCCGCCATCAAGGCCGGCAAGACCAAGTACACCGACCCCGACGGCATGCCCGAGCTGAAGGCGGCCATCTGCGCCAAGTTCAAGCGCGAGAACGGCCTGGACTACAAGCCGAGCCAGGTGCACGTCGCCCCGGGCGGCAAGCCGGTGATCTACAACGCCTTCGTCGCCACCCTGAACCCGGGCGACGAGGTCATCATCCCCGCGCCGTACTGGGTGTCGTACCCCGACATGACCCTGCTGGCCGGCGGTACGCCCGTGCCGGTGGAGACCACCGCCGAGAGCGGCTTCAAGATCACGCCGCAAGCCCTGGAAGCGGCGATCACGCCCAAGTCCAGGTGGCTGATCATCAACAGCCCGTCCAACCCCTCGGGCGGCGCCTACACCCGCGCCGAGCTGCAGGCCATCGCCGACGTGCTGCTCAAGCACCCGCACGTCTGGGTGCTGACCGACGACATGTACGAGCATCTGGTGTTCGACGACTTCGAGTTCACCACCATCGCCCAGGTCGAGCCCAAGCTCTATGACCGCACCCTGACGATGAACGGCGTCTCGAAGGGCTATTCGATGACCGGCTGGCGCATCGGCTACGCCGCGGGTCCCGAAGCGCTGATCAAGGCCATGGGCAAGATGATCAGCCAGACGACCTCGAATCCCTGCTCGATCAGCCAGTGGGCGGCGCTTGAGGCCCTCAACGGCCCGCAGGACTTCATCAAGCCGAACGCAAAGCTGTTCCAGGAACGCCGCGACCTCGTCGTGTCGATGCTGAACCAGGCCACCGGCCTGCACTGCCCGACCCCGGAAGGCGCCTTCTACGTCTACCCCTCGTGCGCCGGCCTGATCGGCAAGACCGCCCCGTCGGGCAAGGTCATCGAGAGCGACGAAGACTTCGCCGTCGAACTGCTGGAAACCGAGGGCGTGGCCGTGGTGCACGGCGCGGCCTTCGGCCTGTCGCCGTTCTTCCGCATCAGCTACGCCACCAGCAACGACGTGCTGGAAGACGCCTGCTCGCGCATCCAGCGCTTCTGCGCCAACGTGAAGTAGGCTTTCGGGCCCGTCCGGAAATGACGAAGCCGCGGTCCCGGGACCGCGGCTTTTTCATTGGCCGAGCGACGCCCTCAGTGCTTCTCGCGCCAACCGGCCTTGGCGTCTTCCTGGGTCATGCTCAGGTGCACCGCGTCGTCGTCGACATAGTCGACCCACGACAGCGGGATCATGTGGTGCTTGAGGCCCGAGCCCAGGTCGAGCTTGGTCAGTTCGATCTCCGTGCCGACCACGTGGTCGACCCGGCCGACATGCTTGCCGTCGGAACCGACCACCTCGAGATGCTCGCGGATCAGAGATGCATCCATCATCGGACATGTCCTCCCATCGTCGGCGCCTCCACCGCGCCGTCATGGGGCTTCAAACGGCTGTGGGCGACCATTGGTTTCCCGATTGCCGAGGCCCTTCGTTCGCCTTACGTTCACCGGCAAGACCGCGAGGCCAAGCGGTTCAAGGAGAAGCGCCATGCTCACCCTCTTCCACGCCCCGCGATCGCGCTCGACGCGCTTCCTCTGGCTGCTGGAGGAGCTGGGCGCGCCCTACCGCATCGAGAAGGTCGACATCTTCCGCAGCATGAGCGGAACGGGCGCGCGCGACCCGCGCAACCCCCACCCGCACGGCCAGGTGCCGGCCCTGCTCGACGAGGGCGTGCTGATCACCGAAAGCGCCGCCATCGCCCTCTACCTGACCGACAAGTTCCCGACCGCGGGCCTGGGGCCCATGATCAGCGACCCGCATCGCGGACCCTACCTGTCGTGGCTGGCCTATTACGCCGGGGTGCTGGAGCCGGCGGTGACCAATCTCTGGAAGCAGCGGCAGGACGACCAGGACAAGGCTCAGTACGCAGCCCTCGACGAGCGCCTGCGCACCACTCTGGAAAAGCAGCCCTGGCTGCTGGGCGAGCAGTTCTCGGCGGCCGACATCCTGTTCGTCAGCCTGTTGCAGTTCGCGCGCCAGATGCTGCCCGCCCACGCGGTCTATGACGACTGGCTGGCCCGCGCCAACGCCCGCCCCGCCCTCGCCCGGGCGTTCTCCAAGGACGACCTGTCTTGAGAAAAGCCGCCCTCGCCGCCGCCTTCCTGCTGAGCGCGGCCACGCCGGCGCTGGCCGGCCGCATCGACGCCGTGCTCAGCGACGACGCCCTGACCGTCACCGAGGACGGCAAGACGGTGCTGGTCTACCGCACCAAGCCGCTGGACCCGGCCAAAGAGCCGGGCCGCTCCAACTACGTCCATCCGCTGTACGCGCCGGACGGCACGGTGCTGACCGAGGACCGGCCCGCCGACCACCTGCACCAGCGCGGGGCCTTCTGGAGCTGGCACCAGGTGCTGGTCGACGGCAAGAGCATCGGCGACGGCTGGTTCATGCAGGGCCTCTCCTTCAACATCCACGACCGCAGCTTCGAGGGCGACGGCGCCGGGCGCGGCAAGCTGACGATCAAGGCCGACTGGCTGGTCAATTCCGGGCCCGAAGTGGTCTATGCGGCTGCCGAGACGACCTCGATCGTCGTCCACCCGCTGAAGGGCGGCGCGCGGCGGATCGAGTTCGACACCACCATCACCGCCCGCACCGACAGCCTGGCCCTGGGCGGCAGCAACGACGTCAAGGGCTATGGCGGCTTCTCGATCCGCCTGATCCGGCCCGACGCCCTGGTGTTCGGCTCGGACGGCAAGCAGGTCAAAGCCCAGAACGAACCGGTCGAGGCCGGCAAGGCCATGGGCTTCGCCTGGCCCGCGGCGCCCGGCGTCCCGGCCTGGACCGTGGGCCTGAGCTGCAAGGCCAACGGCAAGCCGGTCACCCGCTGGATCCTGCGCAACGAGCTTTCGATGCAGAACTGCGTCTTCCCCGGCCGCGCGCCTTATGTGATCAAGAAGGGTGAAAGCCTGCGCCTGCAGGAAACCCTCGTCATCCGCCCGGCCAGCAAGCGCCCGCCCGCCCCTGCTCCGGCCGCCAAGCCCAAGACCTGAACCAAGACCCGATCACCATGGCCGAGATCCTCAACCTCAACCACGCCCGCAAGGCCAAGGCCAAGACGGACGCCAAGCAGACCGCCGCCGAGAACCGCGCCCGTTTCGGCCGCACCAAGGCGGAAAAAACCCTCGACGCGGCTCGCGCCGAAAAGCTGTCGCGCGGGCTGGACGGCGCCAAGCGCGAGGAATGACCGAGCCTTTCCACCGCAGCCCCAGGGCGGAATCCTTCACCTCCGGCCAACGAAAGTGGGCGGAGGCGGCGATCTATGCCGGCGTGGTCGGCGCGCTGCTGGTGGGCTGTCATCTGTTCTGGAACTGGCTGATCCCGCTGGATCCAGCCTGGTCGCCGCCGCCCCGTGGGCAGACTCTGATCGCCAGCGGCGTCTTCGCCAGCAGCACCGACGCCTTCCAGCCGCGCGGCTATGACTTCGTAAGCCTTGGCGGCGGCCACCTGCGCCTGCGCTGCACGCCCTATGCCGACGCCTCGCCGACCATCCGGGACAACTGCCTGGCCGGGCGCGGTCGCCTTGGCGACTACGCGGGCCAACGCGTCAGCGTGCGATACTACGAACTGCCCGGCGCCTTCGGCGGCGAACCGGAACGCATCCTGCTGAGCGCCAACGCCGGGCGGCGCTGGATCCTTTCCCCCGAGGACCAGGCCGATCGGCTGGCCGCCGGCGCGGCGACCCAGCGACGTCTCGAGGTGTCTCCGCGCACCATGACATCGTTCACGGGCGCGATCATCCTCTCCGTGATCGCCGCCATGATCTTCGATGTGGTGCGTCGCAAGACGTCCCGCCCCGCTCCATCGACCGAATGACCCAGCAGCCCCGGTCTCCCTGGCCGTTCCAGGCCCTGGCGTTCCGCTTCGCGCCGGTGCTGGTCGCCGTCATCGCCTGGAACGCGATCTGGGATTGGGCGACACCGGTCGACCCGGCCTGGACGCCGCCGCCCCGCGAACGGACGATCCTGACCATCGGCGTCTTCAAGACCGCCACCAATACGCCTCGGGCCGACGGCTACGCGTTCGAGACGGTCGACGGACGCCGCCTGCGCCTGCGCTGTCGGCCGGCGGGCGCGGCCGCCGACGATTGCCTGAACGGCGGCGGAAAGATCGGCGACCATTCGGGCCGCTACGCCACGGTGCGTTACTACGAGCGGATCGAAAGCCGGGGCGCCGCGCCCAGGCTTGTGCTGCTCGGCGCCAAGTCTGGCTCGGACTGGCTGCTGCGCACCGACGACCAGAAAGCAAGACTGACCGCGTTGGGCCAGACCGAACGGCGGCGCAAGGCGCACTGGCGGACGGCGATCTCGGCCGCCGTGACCCTCCTGGCCGGCTTTATCGGCCTGGTGCTTTTCCGTCGCTTCCGGCGCTGAACGCCAGGCTCACCGCGGAACCAGGTAGCGCGCCCCCTTGGGCAGGCTGTCGCAGCAGCCGACCACCGGCGGAGGCGGGACCTCGCCCATCCGCTTCCAGGCGGCGATCAGGCGCTCGATCGCCCACACCCAGCCGAACGTGGTTTCCTTATGGGTCTTGTGGAATTCTTCCATGGCCGCATCTCCTGTTCCCCGGCGACACAGGGAAGATCGGCCTGATCGAGGCGCGCGACAAACGCGGTTCGTTGAGTTATGGATAAGCCAGACTTATGGCTGACATCCTTGCTTCATACTCCCTCGGCGCCATTCGCGTCTTCGAGGCGGCCGCCCGGCTGAAGAGCTTCACGCGCGCCGCCGACGAGCTGGGCGTCACCCAGGCCGCCGTCAGCTGGCAGGTGAAGACGCTGGAGCAACGGCTGGGCCAGCCGCTGTTCGTGCGCAAGGTGCGCGAGGTCGACCTGACCCCGGCCGGCGAGCGGCTGGCCCGCGCCGCCACCGAATCCATGGGCCTGCTGCGCGCGGCGCTGTCGGATCTGGTCGAGGCCGACCAGGGGGTGCTGGCGATCACCACCATGCAGAGCCTGGCCAACCACTGGCTGGCCGCGCGCCTGGGCGCCTTCCAGCTGGCCCATCCGATGATCGCCGTGCGGCTGGAGGGCAGCCACGTCCTACGCGACCTGGATCGCGGCGAGGCCGACCTGGGCCTGCGCGCCGGCGATGGCCAGTGGCCGGGCCTGGCCGCCCACTTCCTGATGCCCTTCGTCCAGACCGCCCTCTGCTCGCCCGAGTTCCTGGCGCGACATGGGCCGTTCGAGCGCCCCGCCGACCTGCTGAACGCCCCGCGCATCGGCGCCTCCCGCGAATGGGAGGTGTGGTTCCGCGCCGCCGGCGTCGCGCCGCCGCAGAACCCCGAGGCCCCGCGCCTGGCGGCCGACGCCCAGTCGATCGAAGTGGCCTCGGCCCTGGCCGGCCAAGGCCTGGCCGTGGGCTCGCCGATCTTCTTCGCCGCCGAGATCGCCTCGGGGCGCCTCGTGCAGCCGTTCGACATCGCGCCGCACTACGGCGGCGGCTATTGGCTGGTCTATCCGGAAGAGCGCAGACGCGTGCGCAAGATCGCCGCCTTCCGCGACTGGATCCTCGAGGCCGTGGCCGCCGACCCGTCCATCGCCCGCTACGCGGCGGCCGACGAGCGGGCCGGCTGAGCCTTCAGCTCGCCGACGCGGTCGCCACCGGTCGAGGCGCGCGCCTCAGCACCAGCCGCAGATCCAGCGTCTTGTGGGTCAGCACCAGGGAATCGCTGTCGGCCAGGCGGTAGTCGAAGACCAGTTCGGAATCCTCCAGCGACAGCTGGGTGTCGTTGACCAGGTAGGTCTCGGACGGATCCTCCTCGAAGGCTCGGCCCTTTCGGCGCTCGACGGTCAGCTCCTCGTCGCCGAAGGTCAGGCGATCGCCGCGCCTGAGGTCGATCTGGCCCTCGCCGTCGACCCTGGCGATCGTCCAGGCGCCCACCAGGCCGGCGGGCCCCACGGCCGGCACCTCGCCGGCATGGCCCGACAGCAGAGCCGTGCGGGTCAGCAACTGGCCGACCAGCCTGCGCTCCGGCGCCAGCTTGGGGTCGGTATCGGCCCGCAGCCGCTCGTCGAAGCGCCTGAGCGTCTGGTAGGCCCCCTCCTCGTCGCTGTTCTCGTGATAGAGGGTGGCGACCTTGTGCAGAGACTGGAACTCGTCGATCAGCAGGTGACCGAGGCGAAGGCCGGCCGAAGGGGCCTGCGCCGGCGCGGCCACCGCCAGTTGCTGGGCATGGCTGGCCCCGCCGCGATCGACATAGTCCAAGCCCACGTCAAGAAGCTTCTCACCCGGCGCCAGGGTCGGCTCGGGCAGGTAGGTCGCGCCCTCGGCCTTGGCCAGGCCGATCATCAGGCCGCCGCCCTCGGTGGACAGGAAGGCCGTCGGCACCGAGATCGACACCGCCCCGTCCTCGCCGCGCTTGAGGCCGTCCTCGGGCGCGCCGTAGACGCCGGTGATGCGGTAGCCTGGCCGCGCCTTGACGCTGAGGTTCAGGTCGTAGGCCAGCTCCGACACCATGGTGTCGAGCTTGCCGGTGAACACCGCCTTGATGTCGCTCGCATCGCGCAGGAAGAACAGGTTGCCGCCGCGCACGCTGGAAATCTCGGTGGCCAGCGGCGCGTCGAACTGCTCGCCGACGCCGATGGTGGTCAGCCCGATCCCGCGCCGCGAGGCCTCCCTGGCCATGCCCATGAAGCTGTCGGCGTCCGTCGCGCCGACATTGGGCTGCTCGTCGGTGAACAGCATCACCCGCGTGACGCCCTTGAAGCCCGGCTGGCTGGCGAAGGCGGTGTCGTAGCCGACACGCAGCCCCTCCTCCATGTTGGTCGAGCCCTCGCTCTCGATGGCGTCGATGGCCTTGCGGATCACCGCCTTGCCCCCGGCCACCGGCGTCGGCTCCAGGTGGCGGTGCGAGCGGTCGCCGTAGAGCACGATGCTGAACTGGTCGCCCGGGCGCAGTTGGTCGAGGATCTGGCGCAGGCTCTCGCGGACCTGGTCCAGCGGCTCGCCGCTCATGGAGCCCGACTTGTCGACCGCGGCCACCAGGTTCAGCGGCTCGCGCTTCCAGGTCGCCGCGTCGATGCCGGAGTTGAAGCCCACGCCCACCAGGATCTTGTCGGCGGGCGACAGCGGCAGGTTGGCGCGCATGGCCTCGCCGGTGACGCAGAACACCCGCACGCAGGCCTCGCCGGGGATCTGCAGGTCGTAGCCGCCCATCAGCCCCTCGGGCGTCAGGGTGTCGGGCATCGGGATCTGACCGGCTTCGGATTGGCCGCGGAAGTGGTTGATGTCCTGGGCGCCGCCCTGGCGCACCCGCATGCCGGTGACGACGACCATCTCTTCGATGACGGGTTCGTCGTCGGGGGGCGGTTGGACCTGGGACCAGGCCGGGGCGGAAACGAGCGCCAGCGCCAGGACGGAGGCGGCGGACCAAAGGCGACGCGACATCGGAACCTCCCGTTTTGATTGCAGGAAGGCTAACGCCGCGCGCTCAGGGAGAACAAGCGAAATTGCTAAGGTTCAGGCGGCCCGCTGGTAGTGCTCGCGCAGGTCCTGCGGAATGGCCTGGTAGGTGGCCGGCGGCTTGATCTTCAAGGTTCGCCGCGCCTCTTCGAGCGGCATGGCGAACAAGGCCGGATAGTCGACCTCGGGCAGCCAGGCGGCCTTGCGCCCGGCCCGCCAGGCCTCGCGCACGGCCTTGCCGTAGGGCTGGCCGTCCTTCAGGCGACGGAACTCGCGGGCGCCGGCCAGGGCGATCAAGGCAAAGCCCAGGCTGCGGGTCTGAGCGTAGGAGAAGGCCACCACGCAGACCTCTCCCAGCGCGTCCGTGCCGTAGCCGGTCAGCACATGCCAGACGTCGTGCACGTCGCGCAGGCGGCGGGCGTACCACAGCAAGGGGTGGGCCGCGTCCATGTCGGCGTCGGCGACCTTGCGGCTCTCCTCGGCCAGGCCCTCGGCGGTCAGGCCGCGCGGGGCGATGAAGTCGCGATAGGCCGCGCCCACCGTGCCCGGCTGGAACTGCGCCAGCCAAGCCTCGTCCGACAGCCAGTCGGCGAATTCCTCGCGCCGGTAGGCGATCGCCCCGCCTTGCGGCGTCTTCAGCAGGCGGGCATAGCCGTCCGGGATCGCCTTGCCCGACAAGGCCCGCATGACCTCGAACACCTGGGCCGTGTCTTCCTTGTCGGCGATCAACCGACGGACGGCGCGAAACGCCCGCAAAGGCTGCAAACGGAAGCTCGCATCGCGGGCGCCCAGCGGAGGACGCGCGGAAGTAGCGTCAAGGACTTGCGCGGCTGTGCTCATCAGGCATGCTCCCGGCGTGGCGTCACTAAAGATGACACGCCGTCATTTTTAATCAAGAGCCGAACCGTCGTTCCGCCGGAGAGTTGCGCCGATGGGCAGTTTGAAGAAGCGATCGGTGAACCTGGCGGGCCACGCCACCTCGCTGGCCCTCGAGCCCGAGTTCTGGGCGGCGCTCGACCGCATCGCCAAGCAGGACGCCGTCAGCATCGCCGCCCTGATCCAGCGCATAGACGTGGGTCGCGGCGAGCGCCCGCTCGCCTCGGCCTGCCGGGTTTACGCCCTGCAGCGGGCGGGGGACTAGCCTTTAGGAACCTCCCCCTCTGGCGGAGGTTCACTATGCGCCCCTACCCCGGCCGCGGGACCGGCGACGGCAGCGGCTCGGGATTGGGCGCCGGCATCGTCGGCGGCGCCAGGTTGGGCAGCCGCAGGTCGGCGAAGTCGGGGCGCACGACCAGCAGGCCCGAGCGCCAGATCGCGAAGATCAGCAGTGCTGCGAGGAGAAAGACCGCCAGCAGCGCGGCGCCGCTCCAGGCGCCTTCGTGATGATGTCCATGATGGCGAGCCATGCCCGCCTCCTCTTTCTAGGCCGGCGCGGTTCAGCCAGGCGCCTTGGGCGCTTCGGGAACCTTCGGCGCTTCGGGCATCTTGGGCGCATCCGGCAGCTTGGGCGCGGTCGCGGTGATGTCGACGTCCACCGACTTCTTCTGGGTGAAGCCGCCGGAGAACATCACGAAAGCCAGCACAGCCACGACGACCACGAGGGCGCCGACGATAAAGGCCAGCCCGCCGTTGCCCCCGCCCGATTTGGATTCTTCCGCCATGTTCCTGCTCCTGTCTCGTCCCTGCCGATCAACGGGAGGGCCGCGGCCAGGGTTCCGTAAAGCCGCCTCTGGGGCTTAAGCCCCGGGAAGTTTGTGCTACATATGTTCCCATGTCTTCCGGCTTCGACTCGACCGACCCGTTCGGCGACCTCCCCGCTCCGCGCATCTCCGACCTGGCCCGACCGCAAGCCCCGGGCGGCGGCGGCCCTGCGCCCGACTATCTAAGCGGGCTGAACACTGAGCAGCACGAAGCCGTCGTCACCACCGAGGGCCCGGTCCTGGTGCTGGCCGGCGCCGGCACCGGCAAGACCCGCGTGCTGACCACGCGCCTGGCCCACATTCTGGCCACCGGCCGCGCCCGGCCGTGGGAGATCCTGGCCGTCACCTTCACCAACAAGGCCGCGCGCGAGATGCGCGAGCGGATCACCCACATCATCGGCCCGGAAGCCGAGGGCCTGCGGTGGCTGGGCACCTTCCACTCGGTGGCCGCCCAGATCCTGCGCCGCCACGCCGAGCTGGTGGGGCTGAAGTCGAACTACACGATCATCGACACCGACGATAACGAGCGGCTGCTCAAGCAGTTGATCGAGGCGGCGAACATCGACGCCAAGCGCTGGACGCCGCGCATCCTGTCGGGCCTGATCGACGCCTGGAAGAACCGCGGCTGGACGCCCGACAAGGTGCCGCCCAGCGAGGCCGGCGAGTTCGCCAACGGCAAGGGCATCAGCCTTTATCGCCAGTACCAGGAGCGCCTGCGCATCCTGAACGCCTGCGACTTCGGCGACCTGCTGCTGCACAACATCACGATCTTCACCGGCCATCCCGACGTGCTGGCCGACTTCCAGCGCCGCTTCCAGTACGTGATGGTCGACGAGTACCAGGACACCAACGTCGCCCAGTACCTGTGGCTGCGCCTGCTGGCCCAGGGCCGCCAGAACGTCTGCTGCGTGGGCGACGACGACCAGTCGATCTATGGCTGGCGCGGGGCCGAGGTGGACAACATCCTGCGCTTCGAGCGCGACTTCCCCGGCGCCAAGGTCGTGCGGCTGGAGCGCAACTACCGCTCGACCGAACACATCCTGGCGGCCGCCTCGACCCTGATCACCGCCAACAAGGGGCGGCTCGGCAAGACGCTCTGGACCGAGGAAACCGGCGGCGAGAAGGTCAAGGTCAGCGGCGTCTGGGACGGCGAGGCCGAGAGCCGGATGGTCGCCGACGAGATCGAGAAGGCCAAGCGGGCCGGCCGCCGCTACAACCAGATGGCCATCCTGGTTCGCGCCAGCTTCCAGATGCGCGCCTTCGAAGAGCGCTTCGTGATGCTGCAGATCCCCTACAAGGTGGTCGGCGGCCCGAGGTTCTTCGAACGGGCTGAAATCCGCGACGCACACGCCTATCTGCGCCTGATCCAGTCGCCGGACGACGACCTGGCCTTCGAGCGCATCGTCAACACGCCCAAGCGCGGCATCGGCGACACCTCGGTGCAGAAGCTGCTTCAGATCGCCCGCTTGGAAGGGATCTCCACCGTCGAGGCGGCCCGGGTGATCATCGGCAGCGACGACCTGCCGGCCCGCACGCGCACGGCGCTGTCCAACTTCATCCGCGACCTCGACCGCTGGCGCGCCCAGATCGGGAACATGCACCACCAGCGGGTGCTGGAAATGGTGCTGGAAGAGAGCGGCTACACCGACGCCCTGCGCCTGGACAAAGGCCCGCAGAGCCAGACGCGCCTGGAGAACCTGAAGGAACTGGTCCAGTCGATGGGCCAGTTCGACAGCCTGGAGGCCTATCTGGAGCACGTGTCGCTGGTCATGGACCTCGATCGCGAGGCCACCGGCGACGCCGTCTGGATCATGACCCTGCACTCGGCCAAGGGCCTGGAGTTCCCGCTGGTGTTCCTGCCCGGCTGGGAGGAAGGCGTGTTCCCCAGCCAGCGCAGCATGGACGACAAGGGCGAGAAGGGTCTCGAGGAAGAGCGACGCCTGGCATACGTGGGCATCACCCGCGCCCGCGAGGAGGCCCGCATCAGCTTCGTGGCCAACCGCCAGGTCTATGGCCGCTGGACCAGCCAGCTTCCCAGCCGCTTCGTCGACGAACTGCCGCTGGAGCACGTCGATGCGGGGTCGGAGACCGGCTATTACGGCGGCGGTCCGGGCATGCAGCAGACAGTATCGTCGCGCTGGGACGATCCGGGCACCAGCGCCTTCCAGAGCGGCAGCTACGACAGCCCCGGCTGGAAGCGGGCGCAGGACCGGGTGCAGCAGACCTCGCGCGGCTTCGCCGAAAAGGGCGGCGGTCACGCGGCCTGGCGCGGCGGCGGCTCGGCCGCCCGGGCCAAGCCGATCGAGGGCGAAGGCCGGCTGGTGGCCGTCTCGGCGCCCACCAACAGCGCCTACAGCCGCGGCGACCGCGTGTTCCACGTCAAGTTCGGCTACGGCCACGTGGCCTCGATCGAGGGCAACAAGCTGACCGTCAATTTCGACAAGGCCGGCGAGAAGAAGGTCATCGACAGCTTCGTCGAGAAGGCCTGATGGCGGCGGGGGCCAAGCGGGGGATCAATCCCGACAGCCCCCTCGCCCGGCTGATCGCGGGGCCCATGCGGCCGGGCCGCCTGGTCTGGATCGGCCTGCGTCCTGCCCGTCGCGCGGCCCTGGTCTCCGTCGAGCGCGCGCAGATCACGGTCGAGGCCGGCCTGGTCGGCGACCACTATGCCGGCCGCCCGGGCGGTCCGCGCCAGGTGACCCTGATCCAGGCCGAGGACCTTGCCGCCATCGCCGGCTTCCTGGGCCGCGCCGAGCCCGCCTCCCCGTCCGACCTGCGCCGCAACCTGGTGGTGGAGGGGATCAACCTGCTGGGCCTTTCGGACAAGCGTTTCCGGGTCGGCGGCGCGCTGCTGGAAGCCACCGGCGGCTGCCATCCGTGCAGCCGCATGAACGACATCCTCGGCGAGGGCGGCTACAACGCCGTGCGCGGTCGCGGCGGCCTGACCGCCCGGGTCATCGAAGGCGGCGAGATCGCGGTGGGGGATGTGGTGTCGGTAGAGGGCTGAACCCTCCCCTACCTGAGCCCCCTCATCGCCCGGTCGAGGTTGTTGGGGTCGTTGGCCACGACGCCGGTGTTGTACTGGGTGGGACGGCCCGTGGAGTCGTAGACGGTCGACGATACGCCCGGGCCGAACTCGGTCATCCTGCGATTGTCGACATTCTCGCCGGCCGCCTGAATCTTGCCGTTGGCGTCGCGGTCCTGCCAGGTCCCTTGCAGCGTGGTCGCCGGCTCGTTTGGACCGACGTCGACATTGACCTCGAACCCGGCGCCGGCCGGGCCCTTGTCGACGCCGATGGCGATCCCGACGCGGTTGACGTCGCCGTCCAGGCCCGGCGTGTGGCTGTAGGTTCCCGAGAACAGGCCGCCCAGCGGCGCACTGACCGAGACCGTGCCGTCGCGCAGGCTGGTCGACACCGGCCCCGCCCCGACCGTGGCGTCCCAGGTCGGCGAAAGTCCCGCCGGGCCGCCGAACTCGACCCCGACCATGCCGCCGGCCGGGCCCAGCTGACCGGTGAAGCCCGCCTGGAAGCCTTCCCAGGCGCGGGGCGACATGTCGGGCGCCTGCGTGAACTTCTCGGTGAAGGTGGCCGCGGCCAGGTCCTGCTCGAACTGGGCCTGTTGCAGCGGCCCCAGCTTGTCGGCCACCGCGTCGATGACGGCGGCGCGCACGTCGACCGGCGTTGCCGCCACGGCCTGCGCCAGGGCCTGGGTGTTGACGCTGCAGACGTTCCCCAGCGTGCTGACCGCGTCGGCGACCATCGTCTCGGCGGCCTTCTCGGCGGCGGTGCGGCCGGCGTCCATGGCGTCACGCGCGGCCTCGGCCCGGTCGGCGGTCGAGGCGCCGCTCGCCCCCGAGACGCCCCCGACGCCGGAGGAGCCACCGTTGTCGTTGGAGTTGTCGGCCATGATCGGACGCCTTTCGTGAACGGAGTCCGTCATCCTGAGGCGGAGCGACCGCCGGCCGAAACTGGGGAAAACCCTAGCCTCGCCGACGGAGGGCTTCAGGCGGGCTTCGGCGCGGGCTGCTTTCCGGCCGGCGCGGCCGCCTTCTTCTTGCGGCGCTTGGGCAGGCCCGAGGGATTGCCCCAGAAGGTCACCACCGCCAGCGTGCCGAGCAGCGTCAGGGCCAGGCCCGACACCGTCATGACCAGCCGATAGGCCAGCCCCCCGACCTTGGCCGCGTGCAGCGGGAAGTCGGCATTGGTGATGCGCGACCCCAGCGGCATGGCCTGGGCGTCGCGCGAGGCGACCATCCTGCCGGTGGCGGGATCGAACCAGGCCATGGTGCGGCCGTTGGGCAGCCACTCGGCCTGCTGGCGCAGACGGATGGCGACCAGGCCACCGGTCTTGGCCGGCAGACCGATGGTGCGCACCTCCGCGCCCGGGAAACGGGCTTGGGCCTGGCCGATCACCTTGCCCCAGTCGAGGTCGGCGGCCAGCTTGCCGCCCTTGATCTTCGGCGCGGCCGAGGCCTTGTCCATGGCGGCCGGGGCCGTGAACGGCGCGCGCAGGGCTTGCGAGAACCATTTGAGGTTCATGGTCGCCCCCGTCGTCAGCGACAGGATCAGCAGCGGCGCCACCAGCACCCCGAGGTCGCGATGGTGGTGGACGATGGCCGCCCGCTTCATCATCCGCGGCCAGGCGCGCAGGTGGAACATCCGCCGGGTCGGCCACCACAGGATCAGGCCGGTGACCACGAAGGCCAGGCCCGCCAGGCCGGCGATCCCGCCGACGATGTCGCCCAGGTCGCCGGCGAACAGGTGGTGGTGCAGGTCGAACAGCCAGATCTCGGGCCGGGCCCAGTTGCTGGTCCAGGCCTGGACGATGGCGCCGTCCTGGTCGGCATAGGCGCCCTTCTCGGTCTCACCGGGATAGGACAGCTTGTGCAGGCCCTTGCGCTCGGTCGCCAGCACGATCGAGCGCGGACGCTCCTGCGCGGCGAAGATCCGTGTCGCGGCGACCGCCAGGGTGGCCGTGCCCTGCCGCTGGACGTCGGCGGCGTGGGGCACGGTGGCGCGCAGGAAGGCGTCCTCGTGCACCAGCAGCGCGCCGGTGAGGCCCAGCACCGCCAGCAGAAGGCCGATCAGACCGCCCGACCAGCGGTGCAGGAGCCGCAGGATCTTCATCAGAAGCGCGCCGTCCAGCCCAGCGTCGCGGTGCGGCCGCGACCGGCGTAGAACTTGTCCTTGGCCGGGGCCACGGTGTCGGAGTTGTAGGTGATGTACTGCTTGTTCAACAGGTTCAGCACGCCCAGCGACAGGTCGCCGACCGGCAGGCGGTAGCGGACGAAGGCGTCGGCCAGGGTGTAGCCGTCGAAGTCGTCCTTCACCAGCGCGTTGCTCATGTTGCGCTGCAGATAGGCCCGCACCTGCAGGCGCAGGGCCCACTTGCCGGTGGCGTAGTCGGCCGCCAGGTTGATGCGGTCGGGCGAGATGTTGGCGCCGTCGAGATCGGTGTCCAGGCTGCCGTCGCCATTGGCGTCGGTCTGGCCGCGCAGGCGGGCGTAGCCGGCCGACAGGTCGAGACCCGGCACCGAGGTCCTGGTCTTCACATTGACCTCGAGACCCTCGATGGCGACCTTCTGGCGCTGGACGTCGAAGATGCCGCCGGAATTCTTGACCAGCAGCTGGCCCAGCTTCGACGACGACCAGAAATAGGCGACGCTGGCGTCGATCGGGCCGCGCTTCCATTCCCCGCCGATCTCGCGGTTGTTCGACACGATCGGCTCGATGCTGAGATAGCTGTCGACGTCGACGCCGTTGACGTTGATCGACCGAAGGATCCGGCCGACGTCGGGCACGGTGTAGCCTTCGGCGTAGCTGGCGTAGAAGCGCAGGCCCGAGGCTGGCTCCAGCACCACCCCGCCGTTGGCCAGGGTGGCCTTGAAGTCGGGATTGCCGCCGGCGACCTTGCGCGAGCCGTACGAGGCCAGGGTCTCGAAGTCGTCGACCTTCAGCTCGACGTTCTCGAAGCGCACGCCGCCGGCCAGGCGCAGGCGGCCGTCCAGCAGGGCGTAGTTGCCCTGGATGAACGGCGCGATGCTCTGGAACTTGGTCGGCGGCACCCAGGCGCGGCCGGTGGCGATCAGCATCTGCTCGGTGCGGTCGCTCATGGCGTCCAGGCCGACCGTGGCGGTCAGGTTCTCGATGCCCGGCGCCTGGCGCTCGTAGCTCATCCGCGCGCCCAGCTTGCGCGAGCGGTTGGACGACTGGTCGAACAGCGTGCCGGAAGGCGCGATGCGCACGTCCTGGAAGGTGGCGTTGCGGTCGCCGCCGAAGGTGTCGCGCGAGCGGTTATAGAAGACCTGGGCGGTGAAATCGCCGCCCAGCAGGTCGCTGTCGGTCAGCTGGGCCGACAGGGTCTCGACGCGGTTGGCGGCCGGAACGCCGGGCACGTCGCCGTGGATCGAAGTGGTCGGCAGGCGCGTGGCGCGGTTGCCGTCGGTGACGGCCGGCGGCGTGCCGGTGATGGTCACGTAGTCGCCGTCGCCCTTCAGCTCGAAACGGTTGGCGACGACGTCGAGGCGGACGGTCTCGTTCAGCTGCCAGCCGAAGCGGCCGAAGAACGACAGGGCCTTGGAATCCTGGACGTCGCCCTGGGTGTTGTCCATGCCGATGCGGCGGCCGTTGGCGTCGTAGAAGGCGCCGCGCTTTTCGTAAGCGACGCCGGCGGTGGCGTCGAAGGCGCCCTGGCGCCAGGCGACCAGGCCGCCGACCTTGGCGCCGACGCTGTCGCCCATGTCATGGCCGATGGCGGTCTGGGTCAGCACCTTGCCCGAGACGCCGTCGCGCCTGGGCGGGCCGACCGTCACCTGGTTGACCACGCCGCCGGTGGCGCCGATGCCCTGCAGGGCGTTCGAGCCGTAGATCAGCTCGATGCGGTCGATGAAGAACGGGTCGATCGTGTAGCCGTCGCGCGAGCCGTCGCGGATCGGCGTCGACTGCGGGATGCCGTTGATGGCGTAGAGCGGCGAGCGGCCGCGCAGGCTCTCGCCCGAGCCCGACAGCTTCTCGCGGGTCGGCGAGAACGAGGCCGACAGGTTGGAGATGGCGTCGACCGCCGAGCCGCTGACGGCCAGCTGCTGCTCAAGGGTCTGGTTGTCGATGACGTCCACCGTCAGCGGCAGGGCCGTGACCGGCAGCTTGGTGCGGGCGGCGGTGACGACCACCTGCTCGACGTCGCCGGCCTGGCCCTGGGAGGCCTGGGCATGGGCGGCGGCGCCCGTCGAGAGCGCCGCCAGGCTGAGCGTCGAGAACAGGGCGCGCCGAGCGGCGGCGCGCGAGAAACGGAGTCGCATGACCATCCCCAGAAAAGAGACGGCGGCTATAGGCGCAACTGCGACTGAGTTTCAATCCTGAAATCTATCCGACAGGCGATCAGCCGCCCTGCTGCATGGCGGCCATGTCCATGTACATCAGCTCCCAGACGTGGCCGTCGGGGTCCTGGAAGCTGGCGCCGTACATCGGGCCCATGTCCATGATCGGCTTCCAGGCCTTGCCGCCATTGGCGAGCGCCTTGGCCAGCAGGTCGTCGACCTCCTCGCGGCTTTCGGCGGACAGACAGGTCAGCACCTCGGTGGCGGCATGGGCGTCGCCGATCTCGCCGGTGATGAACTGGCGGAACTTGTCGTGCGTCAGCAGCATCACGAAGATGGTTTCGGACACCACCACGCAGGCGGCGGTCTCGTCGCTGAACTGCGGATTGATCGAAAAGCCCAGGGCCTCGAAGAAGGCCTTGGAGCGTGCGAGGTCGGCGACCGGCAGGTTGACGAAGATCATGCGCATGATGGCGGCTCCCTAGTGTTTGGTTGTCGGGCCAAGGACGCTGGCCGCGGCCCCGCCCCGACACCCTGCCCGAACTTTTTGTCGGGCTTTGCTGTCAGGCCTTCACGCGGGCCGGATTGCCGACCGCCGTGGCGCCGGCCGGCACGTCGCGGGTGACCACCGCGCCGGCCCCGATCACCGCGCCGTCGCCGATGGTGACGCCCGGGACGATGATCGCTCCGCCGCCGATCCAGACGTCCTTGCCAATGGTCACGGGCCGCCCGAACTCCAGCCCGGTCTTGCGGGTGTCGGCGTCGCGCGGGTGATCGGCGGCGAAGATCTTCACGTGCGGGCCGATCATCGTGCGGTCGCCGATGGTCACCGCCACCACGTCCAGGATCACGCAGCCGAAGTTCATGAACACCCCGTCGCCCAGGGTGATGTTGTAGCCATAGTCGCAATGGAAAGGCGCGCGGATGTTGACCCCGGTCCCCACCCCGCCGAACAGCTCGGCCAGCAGCGCCTGGCGCTGGGCGATCGTCTGGCCGGGCGCGTTGAAGCGCTCCATCCAGGCCAGGGTCTGCTCCTGGTCGGCGACGATCTCGGCGTCCATCGGATTGTAGAGATCGCCGGCCAGCATGCGCTCTTTGTGGGTGCGATTGTCGGTCAAGCCAGTCTCCATGGGCAACATGAGCCCCGGATTGGACCGGAGGCCGCCTGCAAACAATGAAAATGTCACGCTTGGGCCGGCCGCCGCGCCAAGGCGACCGCGAACAGGCGCCCTGGGCCAGCGCGTGGCGCGTCGCGGGATGCCCGCCACGTCCGACCAGGCGCCCGAAGGCTCGCGCGGCCTTGAGACGACGTCGACGCGGGCGAGGCCCATTCTATCGAATTTCGTTATGCCAGCTTACCGCAAGGCCATACTATAAACGATGGCGGGATGCTCTATATAGCTCGGCGACTGACACGGAACGCCGCCCCCTCCCCCTACCGTCGGGCGGCCTGGAGCCGATCATGAGCACCGCCGCCCTCCCCGCCCCCAACGACACCGGCGCCTCGCCCGCCCTGGGCCGGAGCCTGACCTTCGCCATGGCCGCCGCCGCCGGCCTGGCCGTGGCCAACATCTATTACAACCAGCCGATGCTGGGCCTGATCGAGCGCGACCTGCCCGGTCCGCTGACGGCCTTCGTGCCCACCGCGACCCAGCTGGGCTACGCCGCGGGCCTTTTCCTGCTGACGCCGCTGGGCGACCGCATGGAGCGCAAGAGCCTGATCGTCGGCCAGTTCCTGGTGCTGGCGATCGCCCTGGTCGCCGCCGCGCTGGCGCCCAGCACCGCCCTCCTGCTGCTGGCTTCGCTGCTGGTCGGGGCCGGGGCCACCGTGGCCCAGCAGATCGTGCCCTTCGCCGCCCACCTCTCGGCGCCCGAAAAGCGCGGCGCGACCGTCGGCACGGTGATGTCGGGCCTGCTGTGCGGCATCCTGCTGTCGCGCACCCTGGCCGGGTTCGTCGCCACCCACGGCGGCTGGCGGGCGATGTTCTGGCTGGGCGCGCCGATCGCGCTGTCCGCCGCCGCCCTGATGGCCGTGGCCCTGCCCCGCAGCAAGCCTGACACCGACCTCTCCTACGCCGACCTCCTGGCCTCGCTGGGCAAGCTGTGGCGCGAGTTCCCGGATCTTCGCCTGGCCGCCCTGACCCAGGCCAGCCTGTTCGCCGCCTTCACCGCCTTCTGGACCATCCTGGCTCTGCAGTTGCAGCAGCGGTTCTCGCTGGGCGCCGATGTCGCCGGCCTGTTCGGGATCGTCGGGGTGGTCGGCGTGCTGGCCGCCCCGGTCGCCGGCCGGATCGCCGACAAGCGCGGGCCGCACCTGACCATCGCGCTGGGCGCGGTGCTGACCCTGGCCTCGTGGATCCTGTTCGGGACCTGGGTGTCGATCGCAGGCCTGCTGGTGGGCGTGGTGCTGCTCGATTTCGCGGTGCAGGGCTCGCTGGTCTCGAACCAGCACCTGGTCTACGCCCTGCGGCCGCAGGCCCGGGCGCGACTGAACACCCTGTTCATGGGCGGCATGTTCCTTGGCGGCGCGGCCGGCTCGGCCGCCGCGGCGGCGGCCTGGAACCTGGGCGGCTGGAGCAGCGTGGCCCTGATGGGCGCAGGCCTGGCGGCCATCGCCACCGTGTTGCAGGTGGCGAGCCTGAAGCGGCGGCGGGGCTGAGCTTCAGCCGCCTCCCTCAAACACTGCCTTCCTGGGCCTTGTGCCCAGGATCCATGCCTCAGCTAACGCGGCTTCGATCGCCCTGGCTAGGCTTGCGCCTCAGCGCTGGCGGAACGATGGGTCCTGGGCACAAGGCCCAGGAAAGCAAGAATTAGGGTGACGACTAAGCCCCCCTTCAATCCACCGAGTGCTCGACCGCCAGGGCCAGATCGAGGGCCCGGGCGGCCTCTTCCCCCGTCACCACCGGACGCGGCGCCTCGCCGCGCACGGCTTTCAGGAAGCCGGCCACGCTCTGGCCCAGGGGGTCCTTGCCGGCCGGGGTCTCGGTAAAGTCCTCGATCAGCGGGAACGGCGTGGTGTTGCGGAACGTGCGGGCCAGGAAGTCGATCTCGACCTCGCCCGAAGGGTAGACGACCTTCATCGTCCGCTCGCGAGCCTGCGCCACGCGCGAGCTGTCGAACACGGCCGTGAACCCGTTGGCGAAAGTCGCCTCGACCTTCACCCAGTCCAGGCCATAGCCGCGATCGGCCTCGCCCTCGCCTTCCACGGCCACCGGGTCGGCGGCGCACAGCGCCAGCGCCAGGTCGATGTCGTGGATCATCAGGTCCAGCACCACCGAGACGTCGAGGTTGCGGTCCGACGGCGTGCCGCGACGCACCGCTTCGAGGCGCGTGGGCTGTTCGGGAATGTCGAGCAGGCCCATGGCCTGGAACACCACGCGCTCCTGGTGGCCGCAGGCCAGCGGCACGCCGGCCTTGGCGGCTGCGGCGATCAGGGCGTCGGCGTCTTCCGGCGACACGGCGAGAGGCTTTTCGGAATAGACCGGCTTGCCCGCCTTCAGCGCCGCCAGCGCGGCCTTGGCGTGGTGGACAGCCGGAGTGGCGACGGTGACCACGTCGACGGCGGCCAGGAAAGCGTCCATGTCGTCATAGGCCTTGGCGCCCAGCGGCCCGGCAAGGGCTTCGGCGCGCGCCAGGTCGATATCGAACACGGCCGCCAGTTCGACGCCCGGCAACTCGACATACTTCTTGGCGTGATAGCCGCCGAACACGCCGGCGCCGACGACGCCGGCCTTCAAGACTTGGACTTGCGCTTCTTGGGTCATGGCCCGTCTCTAGCCGCTTCGACCGCTTGCGAAAAGCTTTGGCGGCCGGGACGAGCCGGCGCTAAACATTCGTTTGAACAAGAACACAAAGGCCAAGAGCCAGGGAGGTCGCCATGACCACGTCGCGTGAGATCCGCCTCAAGAGCCGCCCCGTCGGCGTGCCGACCGCCGACAACTTCGAGCTGGCCAGCGTCGAGCTGCCGCCGCCCGGCGACGGCGAGATCCAGGTGAAGAACCTCTACATGTCGGTCGACCCTTACATGCGTGGCCGCATGACCGACCGGAAGAGCTATGTGCCGCCGTTCGAGCTGGGCAAGGCTCTGCAGGGCGGCGCGGTCGGCGAGGTCACCGCCTCCAACGACCCCGACTTCAAGGTCGGCGATATCGTCAGTTCGATGTTCGGCTGGCGCGAGGCCTACAACGCCAATCCCAGGGCGCTGGCCGCCGCCGGCCCGATGGGCGGGATCATGAAGCTTTCCACCCACGGCATGCCGCCCCAGGCGTTCCTGGGCGTGGCCGGCATGCCCGGCATGACCGCCTATGCCGGTCTCCTCCGCGTCGCCGCGCTGAAGGAAGGCGACGTCGTCTTCGTCTCGGCCGCCGCCGGCGCGGTCGGCTCGGTCGTCTGCCAGATCGCCAAGATCAAGGGCCACACGGTCATCGGCTCGGCCGGCGGGCCCGAGAAGGTCGCCTTCCTCAAGGAGATCGGCGTCGACCACGTCATCGACTACAAGGCCACGCCCGACGTGACCGCCGAACTGGCCAAGGTCGCGCCCAAGGGCATCGACGTCTATTTCGAGAACGTCGGCGGCGTACACCTGGAGGCGGCGCTGAACGCGGCCCGCCCGTTCGGCCGCTTCGCCCTGTGCGGGATGATCTCGCAGTACAACGAGACCGGCCGCCCGACCGGCCCGGCCAACATCATCCGGGCGGTGGGCAAGAGCCTGCGGCTGGAAGGCTTCATCGTCTCCAACCACTACGACCTGTTCCCGGCCTTCGTCCGCGACATGGCCGACTGGATCAATTCCGGGAAGCTGACGTGGAAGGAAACGGTGGTCGAAGGCGTCGACCGCGCCCCCGAAGCCTTCATCAAGCTGTTCTCGGGCGAGAACCTCGGGAAGATGCTGGTGAAGCTGTAGGAGCTTAAGATCCTCCCCCCTCTGGGGGAAGTGGCCCGGAGGGCCGGAGGGGGGACGTTTTCAGCCGCCGCCAAGTCGGCAGTCACTTCCCCCTCAGTCGCTTCGCGACAGCTCCCCCTTCAGGGGGAGCATCTTTTTTACCGCGCCCGCATCTCCGTCAGTTCCCAGCCCTCGCCGACGGCGACCTTGCGGAACTTGAAGGTCACGCGGGCGCCCGGCTCAAGCGGCGCCTCGGCCAGCACGTCGCCATAGGCCTGGAAGACAGTGCGGCCGGCGGCCAGCGGCGCGGCGCTCGCGCCGTCGTGATCGAGCGTGAGCACCTGGCCCTCTACGCTGGCGATCACGCCCTGAGTCTCATGCTGCGGCGCCGTCGAGATCGGCGGCGCGGGCTGGGCGGCGGGCGACTTGGAGCCTTCGCTCTTGTTTCCAGGTCCGCAAGCCGTCATGGCCCCGACCGCGAGAAATACGAAAACAGCCTTGAACTTCATAGCCTTGCTCAACCTTCCAGGCTCCGCGCCCGGCGAAGCTTTGCGCATTTGCACAGATTTTCTATCGCACCTGCGAAATCGATCACATTTTCGATAGCGATTTCGTGATCGAAGTTTTACTCTAGATGCGTCGGCGGTTCCTCCGCCGGATTTCGTGCAACGCCAGACCCTTCCCTGAACGCCGCCGATCCCTAGCGGACCGGATGCGTCCCGTGAAGCCGTTCGGCGTGAAATCGAAGCTCTGCATTTCGTCCGACCACGGTCGGATCACCGAGACGGACCCGATGACTGAACGCGGCGCCTTCTTCGACCTGGCCACCTCTACGCCCGTGGCCTTCGAAACCGTGATCGCCCCGCGCGACCGGGTCGAAATCCCGACCGAGGCCCCCCTGGCCATGCCAGTGCAGCCGCTGGGCTTCTGGCAAGGCGCGGCGCGCGCCGTGCGCGGCCCGGGCTCGGAAACGGTCATGCGCCGCTGGGTGATCTTCATCGCCACGGCGATCATGGGCGCGGCCGGCTGGAAGGCCACCTTCGACACCGTGGCGCTCGGCGGCGTCACCCGCCTGGAAGCTGTCTGCCTGACCCTGCTGGCCCCGCTGTTCCTGGCCCTGGCCCTGTGGTTCGTCACCGCCGTGGCCGGCTTCGTGGTTCTGCTGCGCACGCCGAAGGACCCGCTGGGCATCGATAGCAGCAAGCCCATGCCCAAGCCGCGCGCCCGCACGGCGATCCTGATGCCGGTCTACAACGAGGACGCCCAGGCGGTGTTCGCCCGCCTGCGGGCCATGGACGCCTCGATCGCCGAGACCGGCGCCAGCCGCGCCTTCGACATCTTCATCATCTCCGACACCCGCGACGCCGCCGTGGCCCTGGCCGAGCAGGCCTGCTTCGCCCGCTTCCGTCGCGAGGCCTCCAGCCACGTCTTCTATCGCCGCCGCGCCGACAATGCGGGTCGCAAGGCCGGCAACGTCGCCGACTGGGTCGCCCGCTGGGGCGGCGACTACGAGCATATGCTGGTGCTCGACGCCGACAGCCTGATGACCGGCGACGCCATGGTCCGCCTGGCCGACGCCATGGAGCGCCATCCGGGCGTGGGTCTGATCCAGACCATGCCGACCATCATCAACGGCCAGACGATCTTCGCCCGCACCCTGCAGTTCGCCACCAAGCTCTACGGCCGCGTGGCCTGGACGGGCCTGGCCTGGTGGTCGGGTTCGGAAAGCTCGTTCTGGGGCCATAACGCCATCATCCGCACCAAGGCCTTCGCCCAGACCTGCGGCCTGCCCTCGCTGAACGGCCCCAAGCCCTTCGGCGGCGAGGTGATGAGCCACGACGCCCTGGAAAGCGCCCTGCTGCGCCGCGGCGGCTGGGCCGTGCACCTGGCCCCCTACCTGGAAGGCTCCTACGAGGAGAGCCCCTCGAACCTCCTCGACTTCGCCACCCGCGACCGCCGCTGGTGCCGGGGCAACGTCCAGCACGTGCCGCTGATCGGCCTGCCGGGCCTGCACTGGATGAGCCGCCTGCACCTGGTGATCGGCGTGCTCAGCTACGCCCTGTCGCCGATCTGGTTCGTCGCCCTGTCGGCCGGCGTCATCTCGCGGGCCCTGATGCCCGAGGTGAAGAAGGCCGCCTTCACGATGGCCGACCTGCAGGCCGCCGCCCACGCCCTGATCGACTGGCGCGAGATCCAGGCCACGGCCTGGGCGATGATCATCACTTTCGTGCTGCTGTTCGGCCCCAAGATCCTGGGCGCCACCCTGATCTTCATGCGCAAGCACGAGCTGAAGGGCTTCGGCGGCCGTCGCCGCGTGGTGGCCGGCCTGGGCGTCGAGATGCTGCTCTCGGCCCTGGTCGCCCCGATGCTGATGTTCACCCAGACCCGCGCCGTGGTCGAGATCCTGGCCGGCCGCGTCGGCGGCTGGAGCGCCCAGCGCCGCGACGCCGACAAGGTCGCCTTCAAGGAAGCCTGCGCGGCCATGGGCTGGATCAGCGCCACGGGCCTGGTGCTCGCCGGCCTGTTCTGGTTCACGCCGGACCTCTTGACCGCCACCGCCCCGATTCTGGCCGGCCTGATCCTGGCCGTGCCGCTGACCATGCTGGGCGCCAGCAAGGCCGCCGGCCTGGCCATCAAGGCCAACGGCCTGTTCATGACCCCCGACGAGCGCACGCCGCCGGCCATCGTCCGCGCCGCCCTCGGCCCGGTCTGCGAACCGCCGGTCCGCTGG
The DNA here is from genome assembly GCF_036889365.1 of Caulobacter sp. CCNWLW153. Lineage (NCBI taxonomy): Bacteria > Pseudomonadati > Pseudomonadota > Alphaproteobacteria > Caulobacterales > Caulobacteraceae > Caulobacter > Caulobacter sp. CCNWLW153. The sequence continues at coordinate 81,071 of NZ_JBAKFV010000013.1, read as the reverse complement.
AACGTCGGCAAGGCCAAGGCCCCCGCCCTGGCGCCCGCCGAACAGACCGCGGCCTGATCGCCCGATCATCGTCCCACGAAGAACCCCGCCCCTCCCGGGCGGGGTTTTTTATTGGCCGTCGATACGGACGTCCCAGAAACACCAACTCAAGCTCCGCAACGGCTGGCGGCTCGCCCTTTGGGGGAGTAGAAGCGCGCTTCGTTTGGATTTGACGGAGCCTCCGCCGTGTCGCGGCTTTTCAGCGCCTATGTGATCGTCGACTGGAGCGCGGCGGCCAAGCCGACCACCGGAGCCGACTCCGTCTGGATCGGCGTGCTCAAGCGCGACGTGCGCTTCCGCCTGACCTTCGAGAGCTACAACCCGGCCACGCGCAACGAGGCCGAGGCGAAGCTCGCCGTGATCCTCGACGACCTGAAGAAGCGCGGCGAGCGCGCGCTGGTCGGTTTCGACTTCCCGCTGGGCTTCCCGCGCGGCTTCTCCCAGGCCCTGAACCTGCCGGGCGAGACGCCCTGGCGCGCGGTCTGGGACCAGCTGAACAAGATGGTCAAGGACAAGGCCGACAACACCAACAACCGCTTCGGCGTCGGCTCGGAGATCAACCGCCGCCTGACCGGCGGTCCGTTCCCGTTCTGGGGCTGCCCGCCCAAGGACGCCCTGACCACCCTGCAGCCCAAGCGCACCCGCGAGCATGGTCCAGGCGACCTGCCCGAGTTCCGCCACGCCGATGTCGCGGCCAAGGGCGCGCACTCGATCTGGAAGCTCTATTACAACGGCTCGGTCGGCGGCCAGGCGATCATGGGCATCCCGGCGGTGCGCCGCCTGAAGGACGCCCGCGGCGAGGCCGTGCGCGTCTGGCCGTTCGAGACCGGCTTCAAGGCCCTGACCGAAGCCGACCTGGACGGCGTCGAGGCCGTGGTCGCCGAGGTCTATCCCTCGCTGATCAAGGCCGTCCCCGGCCCCGGCGAGATCAAGGACCTGGCCCAGGTGCGGGGCCTGGCCGAACACTTCGCCAAGCTCGACGAGGCCGGCAAGCTGGCCGCGCTGTTTGGGCCGGACAAGGACGCGCCGGCGCAGCTGGTCGAGGACGTGCAGACCCAGGAAGGCTGGATCCTGGGGGCTTCCATTTAACCTTCTCCCAGAGGGAGAAGGAGGGGCCCGCCGCGCAGCGGTGGGAGGATGAGGGGTTACGAGGCTGATCGGCGTGCCGGCACGCCGTCGAACGCCGTCACCCCTCACCCTCCCAGGCTATCGCCTGGGCCCCTCTCTCCCCTCCGGGAGAGGGCTTCAGACACGCCGATCCAGCATCCGATACCGCCCCAGCAGCATCGCCGCCGCCGCGAAGCTGGTGACGATCACCGACCAGACGATGCCGTCCAGGCCCATCTTCATCGGCAGGGCCAGCCACCAGGCCAGCGGCCCCATGATCAGGGCGTAGGCGACCATGTGGGTGGCGGCGGGGATCCAGACCTCGCCCCGCGCCCGCAGCGCCTGGGCGCAGACGACCTGCACGGCGTCGGGCACCAGGAACAGGCAGGTCAGCACCAGCGCCGGCGCGATCAGGGCGATGGCGGCCGGATCGGCGGTGTAGGCGCCGGCCACCAGGTGGCGCAGCGGATAGAGCAGCACCGCGACCACCAGGGCGAAGACGGCGGTGACCCCGAACGAGATCCAGCCGGCCCGGCTCATGCCCGCCGGATCGCGCGCGCCGTGGGCGCGGGCCACCTGCACGGCGGTCGCCGTCGCCAGGCCCAGCGGGACCATGAAGATCACGCCCGCCACGTTCAGCACGACGGCCCAGGCGGCGACGTTCAGGCCGCCCAGCCAGCCGGCCACTAGGCTCATGCCGGCGAAGGCCGAGACCTCGAACAGGTTGGAGCTGCCGGCCCCGTAGCCGACCCGGCGCTGCTCCTTCTCGGCCGCGCGGTCGCGCACCGGCTTGTCGAACACGCCCATGGCGCGGGCGTCCTTCAGGCGCACGATCACGATCACCAGCATGATGGTGAAGGCCGTGCGGGCGACGAAGGTGGCCCAGGCCGCGCCCACCGCGCCCAGGGCCGGCAGGCCCATGACGCCGGGCACCAGCAGGAGGTTGACCGCCAGGTTGATCAGGTTGGCCACCCACATGTTGACCGTCACCAGGCCCGGCCGCCCCAGCCCCTCGAGCCAGAAGCTCAGGGCCACGCTCAGGGCATAGGGGGTGAGCGACAGCGAGAACACGATCAGCGGCGCGGTCGCCCCGTCGGCCAGGGCCTTCTCGATGCCGACGTGGTGCAGCAGCGGCGGCGCGGCCACGGCCAGCAGCGCCGAGCCGGCCAGGCCCAGCCAGAAGGCGTAGACCACGCCCCGCCGCAGCACCGCCCCGGCCTCATGCGGCCGCCCGGCCCCCATGGCCCGCGAGCCCATCACCTGGGTCCCGACCAGCAGGCCGACGGTCACCGTGACGAACACCGAGGTCGGAGCCCAGGCCATGGCGTGGAAGCCAAGCTGCTGGGCCGAGAAGTGGCCCACGACGATGGCGTCGGTCAGGCCCATGACCATGATCCCCAGGCGCGACAGCACCACCGGGCCGGCCAGGCGCAGCAGTTCGATCAGGTCTGTGACGATGACGCCGCGCGACTTCCCGGAAGCCGGCGCGGCCGCGGGACGCGACATGGGGTTGGCCTTTCAAAACGGGGCCGGAAGGTGGCTGATGCCCATCGATTGAGCAAGGGGCGCCTATAGATCCTCCCCCTGAAGGGGGAGGTGTCGGCGAAGCCGACGGAGGGGGATGTGACCTGTGAGCCCGCAACCATCCCGACACCAGAAGGAACTTCCCCCTCCGGCCCTCCGGGCCACCTCCCCCTTCAGGGGGAGGGTCTTCACTCCGCGTACAGCCGCAGCGCCTGCAGGCACATCTCCAGCCCCGTCAGGTCGTGCAGCGGATCGGGCGTGATGATGACGAACAGGCGCCGGGCCTCGGCCCACAGCATCACGCTCTCGGGCAGGCCCAGGTCCTCGACCATGCAGCCGTTCTCGTCGCGCCAGACGCCGTCCTCGCCGCGCTCGGCGCCGACCAGCACGTCGACGCGGTCAACATACTCGGCCAGGCTTTCGTCCTCGACGTTGAGATAGGCGAACACCGGCCTGCCCAGCCCGGCCAGCACCCCCGCCTCGAAGGCGACGCCGGTGTCGCAGGACGCCCCCCGCCAAGGGGTCAGGTTGACGATCGCCGCATCGACCTGACGCAATTGAGCCATCCGGTCCATGTAGAGTTCACGGGCCTGGATTTCGGAGCTGAAGTCGTCGCCCGGCGCGGCCTGGCCGCCCGAGAACGGCGTGAAGCCCGCGTCCAGGCACAGGGCCTTGCGGCGCAGGTCTTGAGCTTGGGCGTCAGGGAGCCAGGCTTCGGGGCCGGCCAGCCAAAGGGAACGGACAGGTCGCATCCGGCCTTAGAGCGGGCGACCGACCCGACCTGTCAACCGTCTTGGAGATCGAACCGTCCGCCGATGACCACCCTGTCCCGCCGCGCGACCCTGGTCCTGGGCGCCGCCGCCCTGACCGCGCCGAGCCTGGCCGCTGCCGCCGCGGCCCAGACCTTCCTCGCCTACGAGCGCCGCCTGCGCGAGCAGATGGCCGCGCGCCGAGGCGATTACGACGCCGATTTCGAGCGCGAACTGCTCGACCAGGGCGACGCTTTCCGGGAGGCCCGGGGCCTGTCGCCCCTGCGCTTCGATCCCGGCCTGGCGCTGGCTGCCCGCGCCCACGCGGCCGACATCGCCCGCAGCCAGATCTACGACCACATGACCCGCGAGGGCTTCGGCCCGGCCGCGCGCGTGGGCCTCCTGGCCCGCGACCTCGTCGGCGCCCCGGCCGAGAACATCGCCATGCGCCGCAACGCCGCCGGCCAGGTTCGTCCCGACCAGATCATGGGCCAGTGGAAGACCAGCCCCGGCCACCGCGCCAACCTCCTGGCGCCGGGCTTCACCCACGTCGCCTACGCCGCCCTGCGCGAAGGCCCGCAGGTGATCGCCGTCGGCGTCTATGCCGAGGTCTCCGCCCGCCTGGCCGTCCCCGCCCCGCTTCGTGCGGCCAGCGTCGAGGCCATCGCCGCGGCCCTGTCGCGCGCCAGCCCGCGCATCGACCAGTTCTCGCTGTCCGAACCCGGCGGCGACGTGCTGACCCAGACCTATGTCGAGCGCCCGCAGCCGGTCAGCATCCCGCCCGGCGCCTGGCAACTGCGCCCGCACCTGTCGAGCGGCACGCACAAGTACCAGGTGGCCTGGGGCCCGGTGTTCGTGCTGGGCTAGGAAACGGCGGCGCGATCGCGAAGAGGCGGTAGATCCGCTCCAGCGCGGCGTCGAGCTCGGTCATGCCGGCATTCTGACGCGGCTTGCCGCCCGCACGACGAAAAACGGCGGGCCCTTGCGAGCCCGCCGTCGTCCGTTCAGCCGTGAAGCCGACGCTTAGTTCTTGGTGACGTCCACCAGCTTGTTCTTGGCGATCCACGGCATCATGCCGCGGAGGCGCGCGCCGACTTCCTCGATCTGGTGCTCGGAAGCGCGACGGCGGGTCGCCTTGAAGGACGGCTGGCCGACGGCGTTTTCCAGCATGAAGTCGCGGACGAACTTGCCCGACTGGATGTCTTCCAGCACGCGCTTCATCTCGGCCTTGGTCTCGGCGGTCACGACGCGCGGGCCGGTGACGTACTCGCCGTACTCGGCGGTGTTCGAGATCGAGTAGTTCATGTTGGCGATGCCGCCTTCGTAGATCAGGTCCACGATCAGCTTCAGCTCGTGCAAGCACTCGAAGTAGGCCATTTCCGGCGCGTAGCCGGCTTCCACCAGCACTTCGAAGCCGGCGCGGATCAGCTCGACCGTGCCGCCGCAGAGGACGGCCTGCTCGCCGAACAGGTCGGTTTCGCATTCCTCGCGGAAGTTGGTCTCGATGATGCCCGAGCGGCCGCCGCCGATGGCCGAGGCGTAGGCCAGGCCGAGGTCGAGGGCGTTGCCGGTGGCGTTGTGGTGCACCGCGATCAGGCAGGGCACGCCGCCGCCCTTCTGGTACTCGCCGCGGACCGTGTGGCCCGGGCCCTTCGGGGCGACCATCAGCACGTCGATGGTGTCCTTCGGCTCGATCAGGCCGAAGTGGACGTTCAGGCCGTGGGCGAACAGCAGGGCCGCGCCGTCACGGATGTTGGGGGCGATGTCGTTCTTGTAGATCGCGGCCTGATGCTCGTCCGGCGCCAGGATCATGATCAGGTCGGCCCAGGCGGCGGCTTCGGCCACCGACATCACCTTCAGGCCTTCGGCTTCGGCCTTCTTGGCCGAGGGCGAGCCCGGACGCAGGGCGACGGCCACGTTCGGCACGCCGCTGTCACGAAGGTTGAGGGCGTGGGCGTGGCCCTGGCTGCCATAGCCTACGATGGCGATCTTCCGGTCCAGGATGCGGGCGAGGTCGGCGTCGCGGTCGTAGTAGACGCGCATGATTTCTTCTCCAGGACTGGTCAATCTGCCCGCCTCACGCAATCTGAAAGCGGGAAAGGCGGGCGTTTGAGCGTTTTTTTGCCGCCTCGTCAAGGCGGGGGGCGCCCTGAGCGATGTTCGGCGACGCTTAAATACCGCGAGTGAGGCGAAAAAGCCCTCCCAAAGGCAGGCCGCCGGCCCCGAAAACGAAAAGGCCGCGCCTCGGTCAGGAGACGCGGCCTTCTGTCCGGAGCGGTCGCCCGCCTACCAGAAGAGGTCGTAGTAGACGCTCAGCACCTGGCCGGACCAGACGTCCACCAGGACGGCGTCGCCGCCGACCCGCACCCATTCGCAGCCGATCGGCGGCATGGGCAGGCCGTAGCGGAACCAGTCGAGGTAGTAGGTGCTGCCGTACCAGCCGCCCGGCAGGTAGTCGCCGAAGCTCCAGCGGTTCACGTACCAGCCGCGCGGATAGCGGTAGGCCGGGGCGCGATAGCGCTGGGGCGCGCGGTAGCTGGGGCGCCAGCGACGCTGGTCGTACTGCGGACGACCGTTGTCGCGGTCGCGCCAGCGCTGGTCGCCGGGACGCGAGCCCGGGCGATCCCGGTCACGGTCGCCGCCCTGCCAGCCGCCGCCGGGACGGCCGCGGTCGGGACCACGATCCCCACGGTCGCCCTGCCAGCCGCCATTGGGACGGTCGGGACGCTCGCCGCCGGGACGGTTGGGGCGGTCGGGGCGGTCGGGGCGGTCGGGGCGGTCGGGGCCCGGATTGCGGTCCTGGCCGCCTTGCCAGCCGCCGCCGGTGGGACGGTCGGGACGGTCTGGGCGATCACCCCTGCCCTGCCCGCCGCTGCGATCGCCACGATCGGCCTGCGGAGCCTGCGGCGCCGGACGAGCCTCAGGGGCGCGCGGCGCCTGGGGCGCGGAATCGTTCGCGCGGCCGCCGCCGCCGCGCCAGCCGCCTTCCTGGCGGTCGCCGCGGTCGGCGCGCGGGCCACGATCCGGACGGTCGCCGCGATCGCCGCGGTCGCCCCGCTCGTTCTGCTGCTGCATCGCCAGGACCGTCGCGGCGGAGCCGGCCTGGGCCGCCGCGCCGCCCGTCAGCGACAGGATCATCGCGACGGTGATCAGACGTTTCATCTCTTGCTCCAAGGGGCCTTGCGCCGGCCCGTAGCTCATCCCTTGATCACAGTGTCGCGCTTGGCGCATGAACCGCAATTGAACGAAACCCGCAGGAGAAGGCCATGGCCGCCCGACCGCAGGACATTCTGGGCTTCTGGACCGACGCTGGTCCCAAGCGATGGTTCGAGAAGAATCGCGGGTTCGACGAGGCGATCCGCCTGAAGTACGAGCCGACCCACCACGCGGCCGCCCGCGGCGACTACGATTCCTGGGTCGAGACGCCCGAGGGCTCGCTGGCGCTGATCATCGTGCTCGACCAGTTTCCTCGCAATCTCTACCGCCGCAGCGGCCACGCCTTCGCCACCGACGGCAAGGCCCGCGCCGTGGCCCGCGCCGCCATCGCCAAGGGACACGACACCGCCGTCGCTCCTGAGCTGCGCTATTTCTTCTACCTGCCGTTCGAGCACTCCGAATCCCTGGCCGACCAGGAGCTGTGCATCGAGCTGTGCGCGGGCATGCAGGCCGACACCGGCGACGAGGACGCCATGAAGTGGGCCATCATCCACCGCGACATCATCGCCCGGTTCGGCCGTTTCCCGCACCGCAACGTCGCGCTGGGACGGGAAACCACCCCGGCCGAGCAGGCCTTTCTCGACGAAGGCGGGTTCGCCGGTTAGGCGAGCTTGGCTTGCGTGCAATCGATACTGTAGTGTCCGCGCGGAATTCGAAGGGGCCTGGAGGGCGCTGTCTATGTCGATGAAGAAACTCATGCTCGCGGCGAGCGCGATGATTTGCGTCGCCGTGCCGGTCGAGGCGTTCGCCCAGGCCAAGCCGACCAAGGCCCAGCAGATGCAGACCCAGGCCCAGGCCGAAGTGCCGCGCTGCACCCGCAAGCTTGGCACCCTGTCGATCATCGACGGCGATGATCCGCGCGGCTGGACCCAATACAATCTGGCCTCGCCGCAGAAGCTGCTGCGCGCCATCGTCCAGAAGTCGGGCTGCTTCAACCTGGTCGACCGGGGCGCGGGCCTGAACGCCGCCCAGATCGAACGCAACATCGGCGGCAACCTTGGCCTGCAGCGCGGCTCCAACGTCGGCCAGGGCCAGATCAAGGCGGCCGACTACGTGCTGGTCGCCGAGGTCCAGGCCAGCGACAGCAACGCCGGCGGCGGCGCGGTGGCCGGCGCCATCGGCGGCCTGATCGGCGGTCGCGCCGGCGGCCTGATCGGCGGCATCAAGACCAAGAAGCTGGAAGCCAACACCGTCCTGTCGCTGACCAACGTGCGCACCACCGAGACCGTGGCCGTGCAGGAAGGCTACGCCGTGAAGAACGACATCGGCTGGGGCGCGGGCGGCGGCATCGGCTTCGCCGGCGCGGTCGGCGGCGGCTACGAAGACACCGAGATCGGCCGCATCATCACCCTGGCCTTCATCAACAGCTACTCGAAGATGGTCGGCGAACTGGGCCTGGTCGGCGACAGCGCCGCCTCGGCGCAGGCCGCCCCGACCAAGTCCTTCGTGGCCACCCGCGTCGTCAACATGCGCGCCACCCCGGTCGCCGCCGGCAAGCTGGTCCGCGCCCTGCCGGCCGGTTCGATCGTCTACCCGACCGGCAAGAAGCAGGACCTGTGGTGGGAAGTGGCCGACGAGAACGACAACGTCGGCTGGGTGCTGAACACCGGCCTGGAGCCGGGCAAGTAAGGCTCGCCTCCACCTGAACGAGAACGCCCCGCCGGCTCGCCGCGCGGGGCGTTTTTGTGATTGGCCACGGGCTCGATTCGTCGCGATTGTGCGGCCCATGACCACCGCCGTCCTCGACGCCCCGAAAGCCGCCGCCGCCGACCATCCCGAGCGGCAGTACCTCGCCCTGCTGGCCGACATCCTCGACAACGGCGTCGAGCGCGGCGACCGCACGGGCACGGGCACCCGGGGCGTGTTCGGCCGCCAGATCCGCTTCGACCTGGCCAAGGGCTTCCCGGTCCTGACCACCAAAAAGCTGCACCTGCGCTCGATCATCATCGAACTGCTGTGGTTCCTGAAGGGCGAGACCAACATCGCCTATCTCAAGGACAACGGCGTGCGCATCTGGGACGAGTGGGCCGACGAGAACGGCGAGCTCGGCCCGGTCTACGGCAAGCAGTGGCGCTCGTGGGCGGCGCCGAACGGCCAGTCGATCGACCAGATCGTCAACCTGGTCGAGGGCCTGAAGACCAATCCCAACAGCCGCCGCCACATCGTCAGCGCCTGGAACCCGGCCGACGTCGAGGACATGGCCCTGCCGCCCTGCCACTGCCTGTTCCAGTTCTTCGTGGCGGATGGAAAGCTGTCCTGCCAGCTCTACCAGCGCAGCGCCGACGTGTTCCTGGGCGTACCGTTCAACATCGCCAGCTACGCCCTGCTGACCCTGATGGTCGCCAAGGTCGTGGGTCTGCAGCCGGGCGAGTTCGTGCACACCTTCGGCGACGCCCATCTCTACCTGAACCACCTCGACCAGGCCCGCGAGCAGCTGACCCGCGAGCCCTACGCCTTCCCGACGATGAAGATCGCCGACAAGACCGACCTCTTCGCCTTCGAGTACGAGGACTTCACGCTGGAAGGCTACGAGGCCCACCCGCACATCAAGGCGGCGGTCTCGGTCTGACCTTCCTCTAGCGACGGCGGGCCGCTAAGACTCGCCGTCATGACCGCCCCCATCCTCACCGTCGGCCCCGTCGCCCGCTCGCTCAACGGCGTCATCGGCCGCGACAACGACTTGCCCTGGCGCCTGAAGTCGGATCTTCAGATGTTCAAGGCCGCCACCCTGGGCAAGCCGGTGATCATGGGCCGCAAGACCTGGGACAGCCTGCCCAGGAAGCCCCTGCCCGGCCGCCTCAACATCGTCCTGACCCGCGACCACAAGTTCGAGGCCGAGGGCGCGGTGGTCTGCGACACCTGGTCCGAAGCCGTGCAGATCGGCAAGGAGCAGGCGGCCGAGGACGGCGTCGAGGAGGTCTGCGTGATCGGCGGCGCGGCGCTGTTCGAGCTCGCCCTGCCCCGCGCCAAGCGGATCTACGTCACCGAAGTCCAGGCCGAGGTCGAGGGCGACGTCGCCTTCCCCGCCTTCGACGAAAGCGCCTGGACGGAAGTGCGCCGCGAGGAGCGCCCCGCCGGCGAGGGCGACGACTTCCCGTTCGTCTTCCGCGTGCTGGAGCGCAAGTGAGCGCCCTGCTGGCCGCCTTCGTTCTGGCCCAGGCGGCGTCGGCGACGCCGCCGCCCGCCGACGCGCGCCAGCACGCCCGCGACAAGGCCGCCGAGATCGTCGTCCTGCAGGTCAGGCATGTGGGCGTGCCACGCGGCGTGCGCGGCCATTGCTTCGTGGCGGCCACCGTGGTCCGCGCCGAGCCGGGCGTGAAGCTGAAGGTCGGCCGAACCTTGCGCCTGTCGGTCCCGTGCGCCGCGCCCGGCGCCAGCGGCTCGGACGTCGAGCACGGCGTCGACCAGGCCGCCTTGCAGCGCTCCAGCTATGGCCGCGCCTTCTTCGACGAGCGGCTCAAGCTGATCGCCTACGACCTGTTCGACCTGAACTGAGAGCGCGGAGCCTCGCATGAGCGCCTGGACCGACCGCCGGCTGATCGACCTGCTCGGGATCGCGGCCCCCGTCCTCCAGGCCCCGATGGCCGGCGCCACCACCCCGGCCATGGCCATCGGCGCGGCGCGCGGCGGCGGCCTGGGCTCCCTGGCCTGCGCCCAATACACGCCCGACCAGGCCCGGGCGGCGATCGCGCAGTTCCGCGTCGCCGTCGACGCCCCCCTGAACCTCAACTTCTTCGCCCATACGCCGCCCGCCGCCGATCCGGCGCGGATGCTGGCCTGGCGCGCGCGCCTGGCGCCCTACTACGTCGAGGCCGGCCTCGATCCGGCCCCGCCGCCGCCGGCCGGAGGCCGCGCCCCGTTCGACGAGGCCTTCTGCGCCCTGGTCGAGGACCTGCGGCCACAGGTGGTCAGCTTCCACTTCGGCCTGCCGCAGGCGGCGCTGCTCGATCGCGTGCGCGCCACGGGCGCGAAGATCCTGTCGTCGGCCACCACCGTCGCCGAGGCCGTCTGGCTGGAGGCCAACGGCGTCGACGCCGTCATCGCCATGGGCGCCGAGGCCGGCGGCCACCGCGCCACCTTCCTGCCGGGCTATCGCGAGGCGATCGACAACCGGCTGGACACCGCCAGCCAGCCGGGCCTGTTCGCGCTGCTGCCGCAGGCGGTGGCCGCCGTCGCCGTCCCGGTGATCGCCGCCGGCGGCATAGCCGAGGCGCGCGGCGTCGCGGCCGCCCGGGCCCTGGGCGCGGCCGGGGTGCAGGTCGGCACGGCCTACCTCTTCACGCCCGAGGCCCAGATCCCGCCAGCCCACCGCGCCGCCCTGGACGAGGCCCGCGACGACAACACCATGATGACCGACGTCTTCACCGGCCGCCCGGCCCGAGGCGTGGCCAACCGGCTGATGCGCGAGGTCGGGCCGATCGGCGGCGACGTCGTGCCGCCCTTCCCCCTGGCCGGCGGGGCCTTGGTCCCTTTGCGTCAGGACGGCGCCAACGGCGACTTCACCAATCTCTGGGCCGGCCAGTCGGCGCGCCTGGCCCCGCGCGGGCTCAACTCGGAAGACCTGACCAGGCTGCTCGCTGACGCCTGAGTGGGTTGCGGCCTGGTTCAAACGAACGTTTACTCGACTTCCAGGCGTCCGTTCAGAGACGTCCATCAAGCGTGACAGCCGAAAGTGTGAGCGGTTTCGGCGCCCGTCACGCGCCAGAAAATGGGAGCGAGACGACATGGACCTGACCCTCGTCGCCGAAGGCCTGCAGTTTCCCGAAGGCCCGATCGCCATGGCCGACGGCTCGGTGCTGCTGGTCGAGATCCAGCGCCAGACCCTGACGCGGATCGCGCCGGACGGAGCGCGGACCACCGTCGCCGACCTGCCCGGCGGCCCCAACGGCGCGGCGATCGGCCCGGACGGCGCGGTCTATGTCACCAACAACGGCGGCAGCTTCCAGTTCTTCGACATGGGCGGGCTGAACATCCCCGGCCCCACGCCCGAGAGCCACAGCGGCGGCTCGATCCAGCGCGTGGACCTGGCCACCGGCGCGGTCACCTCCCTCTACGAGGCCTGCGACGGCAAGCGCCTGGTCGGGCCCAACGACCTCGTCTTCGACCGGCAGGGCGGCTTCTGGTTCACCGACCACGGCTGCTCGACGCCGGACGGCCGCAGGTATGGCGCGCTCTACTACGCCCGCACCGACGGCTCGCACATCGTGCGCCTTCGCGACCACCTGATCTCGCCCAACGGCGTGGGCCTGTCGCCCGCGGAGGACGTCGTCTACGTGGCCGACACCATGCTGGGGCGGCTATGGGCCTTCGACGTCGTCGCGCCCGGCGAGCTCGCCCCGCCCGCGCCGCTGCAGCCCGGCCGCGTGGTCTGCAACCTGCCGGGCTACCAGTTGCTCGACAGCCTGGCCGTCGAGGCCGACGGCCGCGTCTGCGTGGCGACGATCATCAACGGCGGGATCACGGCCTTCTCGCCCGACGGGACGACCCAGCACGTGGCCGTGCCGGACGTGATCACCACCAACATCTGCTTCGGCGGGGAAGACATGCGGGACGTGTGGATCACGGCGTCCGGGACCGGAAAGCTCTGGCGTGGTCGCTGGGAGCGGCCGGGGCTGAAGCTGAACTTCAACGCCTGAGATCCTCCCCCCGAAGGGGGAGGTGTCGCCGAAGGCGACGGAGGGGGAAGCGCGAACACTTCGGCCGTCGAGAAAGCTGAAACCGTCCCCCCTCCGGCCCTCCGGGCCACCTCCCCCAGAGGGGGAGGGTCCTCCTTATGGGGTAGCTGTCGCGGAGCGACTGAGGGGGCCGGCGCAGGCGGCTAGTAAAGAACCCCCAGCGCCTCACGGCTGAAGCTTTGCAACTCATCGTTCCGTCCCTCGCGGATCTTCACCACCCACTCGGGATCCTGCAGCAGCGCGCGGCCCACGCCCACGAGGTCGAACTCGCCGCGGTCGAGCCGCTCGAGCAGGCCGTCGATCGAGGCCGGCTGGCTGCCCTCGCCGCCGAAGGCCGCGATGAACTCGCCTGACAGGCCGACCGAGCCGACGGTGATGGTCGGGGCGCCGGTCAGCTTCTTGGTCCAGCCGGCGAAGTTGAGGTCGGAACCCTCGAACTCCGGCTCCCAGAAGCGGCGTTGCGAACAGTGGAAGATGTCGGCGCCGGCGTCGGCCAGCGGCTGCAGCCAGGCTTCCAGGGCTTGCGGCGTCTCGGCGTTCTTCACCGCATAGTCCTGCTGCTTCCACTGCGACAGGCGGATGATCACCGGGTAGTCGGGGCCGACGGCGGCGCGGACGGCTTTCAGGATCTCGGCGGCGAAGGCGCTGCGCTCGGCGATGGTCGGACCGCCGAAGGCGTCGCCGCGCAGGTTGGTGCCGTTCCAGAAGAACTGGTCGATCAGGTAGCCGTGGGCGCCGTGCAGCTCGATGGCGTCGAAGCCCAGGCGCTTGGCGTCGGCGGCGGCCGTGGCGAAGGCGGCGATGGTGTCGGCGACGTCGGAGTCGCTCATCGGCTCGGTGAACTGGCCGCCGCCCGCCTTGGACACGCCCGAGGGACTGTCGACCTTGCCCAGCTGCGCCGGGCCCTTGGCCGAGCCCACGTGCCACAGCTGCGGGGCGATCAGGCCGCCGGCGGCGTGCACCTCGTCGACGACCTTCTTCCAGGCCGCCAACTCCTTCTCGCCGTGGAAGCGCGGCACATTGGCGTCGTTCAGCGAGGCCGGGCGGGCCACGCCCGTGCCCTCGGTGACGATCAGGCCGACCTGCGCCGCCGCGCGGCGGGCGTAATAGGCGGCCACGTCGTCGGTCGCCACGCCGCCGGGCGAGAACGAGCGGGTCATCGGCGCCATCACCACCCGGTTGGGCAGCTTCAGCGACTTGAATTCGAACGGCTTGAAGAGAGAGTCGAGGGCCATGGGGGCGCTCCGGGAGACGGTAGGTTTCGACGGCAAGTTAAACGGTCGTTTTCGCGCCCACGCCATGCAGAAAAACTGCAACGGTTGCGGTTATCCGGCATAGCCCAGGGGACTTGAAAACGCCCCCTACTCCACCGCGTCGAGATATTCGATCTCGGGACGGCCGGCCAGGAACGGCGCCATGGCCGCGCCGGCGGCCTTGAAGTAGTCGGTCCCGCCGTGATGCTTGAGGGCGTCGGCCGAGGCGTACAGCTCCAGCACCTTGTAGACGCCAGCCTCGGTCTTGGACCTGGTCAGCTGATAGACGATCGCGCCGGGCTCGTTGGCCTTCACCTTGGCCGCCAGGTCGAGGAACACCGCCTCGAATTCCGCCGTCTTGTCCGGCTGCACCTTCAGGCTCGCCACCACGCCGATCATGCTCATCCTCCCAACGCTTGTTTGAATGCACGGTGGACGAGGTTGAGCCGCGGGGCAAGCACCAACGAAAAACGCCGCAACGGCCTCTCGGCGATCACGGCGTTCAAAACTCGATGGAGAAGGATGGCGCTTTAGCGCCGCTCGTTCCAGCCGTAGGCGACCCACGAATGGCCGCCGACGTTGCGGGCCTCGATCAGGTTGGGGTCGGCGGAAGCCTTGGCGCGGGCGGCCTGGCGGCGGCCGCGCAGGGCGAAGGCCGCGAGGCCGAGCAGCGCGGTGGCCATGAAGCCGACCACCACCAGGGTCGCGGCGAACACCACCGCCACGATGGCGGCCACCGAGACCGCGATCGCCGTGGCCACGCCGCCGACCACCGCGGCCAGACCGCGCCAAGCCGAAGAGTGCGTCGCGCCGATGTTCGCGCCCAGGGTCATGGTCATCGTCGTCCTCGATCGGCGCCGGAGCGCCCAGAATCTCCGTCCTCGCCCCTTAGGTTGGCTCTGGAGGTCTGAACGTCAACTGAACACCCATTGGGTTCAATCACAAAGACTTTTCCGTTCAACCCGCGGCGGCCAGCCCGAGTTCCCGCCGCTCGCGCATGACGGTGCTGAAAGCCGCGTTGATCGCGGCTGCCTTGGCCTCGGCCACCTCGATGAACTCGGCCGGCAGGCCGCGCGCCCGGGCCCGGTCGGGGTGGGCGTCAGACAGGGCCGACTTCCAGGCCTTGCGCACCACCTCGTCCTCGGCGTCGGCCGGAACGTCGAGGATCACGTAGGGATCGTCGGCGCCCGCGCCCAGGTGGGTGGCGCTGAGGCGGCGGAAGGCCAGCGGCGACAGGCCGAACAGCTCGGCCACCCGTTCCAGGTAGTCGAGCTCGTCCTGGGTCACGGCCCCGTCGGCCTTGGCGATGTGGAACAGGCCGTCGAGCACGTCCTCCAGCAGCTGCGGGCACGAGCGATAGCGCTTGGCCAGCCGCTTGGCGTAGCTCTCGAAGCCGTGCGTGGTCTGGCGGGCCAGGTCGTACAGGCGATGGATGTTCTGTTCGGAGGCCGGGTCGGGGTGGAAAACCTGCGAGAAGGCCTCGAACTCGTGGCCGTCGGCGCTGCCGTCGGCCTTGGCGAGCTTGGCGCCCAGCGCGGTGACGGCCGTCGAGAAGGCCGGATCCTGCCCCGGCGGGCCCGGGGGACATTCAGCGCATTCCGCCAGGTCCAGCCGACGGGCCGCGATGCTTGCGATGTTGCGCCAGAAGGTCATGCGGGAATTCTAATGTCGGCGGGTCTCGGAAGATACGGATCCGGACAGCGCCAGGATGCCGCACCGGAAGCGCCTTCTAGCATACGCATCGCACGCGACCCACCCGGCGATTGCTGCATCGCACATGTAAACTTGTTCAGAATTGTCGCCATCTTCGGAGCCATCCGGCGTCTGCGTCGTTATGGCTGAGCTTGGCGCGCGACTTTGACCATTCGGCGCCATGCTGAGGTCCCAATGCGGCCCGAAATGATCTAGTCAGCTCTACTGACGCTACCGAAAAGGATTCCCGGCCGAATGGCGACCGCCCTTCTCTTCGCTCTCGCCCTGATGGCGCAGGACGCGCCCGTGACCACCGCCGCTCCTCCCCCGCGCACCCAGCCGGCGGCCACGCCGCCGACCGACGAGTACGGCTACATCGCCTGGTGCTACGGCGCGCTCAGCGGCTATGTCGACCTCTACGACAAGGTCATGCCCGAGGTGACGCGGATCGAGAAGGCCTTCCCCGGCCCCGACGGCGCGGCCGCGGCGCTGAAGGAATATCCGGCGATGCGCATCCAGGCGCGTTCGGACCTGAAGACCTACGGCTCGGCCATCACCGCCGCCGAGAAGGCCAGCCCGCGTCCGATCGCCGAGTATGGCGCGGCGGCCATGAAGAAAGGCCGCTCGATCTGGGGCGGCTCGGAAGCCATCGACAAGGCGCGCTTGGCCCAGGTGTGGATGAGCTGGTCGCCGCCCGGCGACTGCGAAACCCGCGCCAAGACCCTCGAGACCAAGTCCAACCTGCTGGGCCAGGCCCTGAACTACAACGTCAAGAGCGCCGTGCCGGTCGAGCCGCAGGCCGCTCCGGCGCCCGAACCGGAAGCCGCCCCACCCCCGCCGCCCGCCGCAGAGGCCCCCGTCGAGGCGCCCGCCCCGGCCAAGATCGAGGCCTCGACCCCGCCCGCGCCCAAGCCGGCGGTGCAAAAGCCCGTCGCCAAGCCGGCGACGAAGCCCGCCTCCACGGCCGCCAAGCCGCTGGCCCCGATCGGCTCGACCCCGGCCAAGCTGCCGGCCAGCCGCGAGATCATCATCGACCCGGCCAATCCCCAGGCCTGCGCCGGCAGCCTCCTTCCCGCGAAGCGCGGCGGCAAGGACGTGCTGATCTGCAAGCCGGACTAAGCGGCGAAGACCCCTTCCGGTCCTCTGGGCCAGCTCCCACAAAGGGGGATGAAGCACCAAGATGCTCCCCCTCTGGGGGAGCTGTCGCGAAGCGACTGAGGGGACCGCCGCCAGGCGGTCCTCACGGCGCCGTCGGCAAGACCCCGCTCCGCGCCAGGCCCGAGTACCAGCCGTACGAGGCCTTGGGCTTGCGCTCACCGCTCGTGCGGTCGTGGCTGACCAGGCCGAACTTAGAACGATAGCCCAGCGCCCATTCCCAGTTGTCGACCAGGCACCAGGCGAAGAAGCCCTTCACCGGCGAGCCGGCCTCCATGGCCGCCTTCACCGCCTGCAGGTGGCGGCGCAGGAAGGCGATGCGGAAGGTGTCGGCCTGGATCGCCCTGCCGTCGCCGAACGGATCCGAACAGCCGTTCTCGGTGACGAACACCGGAGGGTTGCCGTACTCGGTGCGCAGCCGCGCCAGCACCTCCAGCAGACCCGACGGATCGACGTGCCGCCCGAAGGCGTCCAGCTCGACGCCGCGCGGCGGATCGGCCGGCTTGATCCGCCCCGGCGACAGCGGCGCCAGGCGCATATAGGCCGGCGCGTAGTAGTTCACGCCCATGAAGTCGACCCGCTGGCGGATCGTGGACAGATCCTCCGAACGCACACGGTCGCCCAGGAACTCGTCCATCTGGTCGGGATATTCGCCCTTCAGCAGCGGATCGAGCCAGGCGCGGTTCCACAGCGCGTCCAGGCCGTCCGAGGCCAGGCGGTTCCAGAACGCCAGGCCGCCGCCCGCGGGCCGGCAAGGCTGTAGCGCCAGGGTCGTGCCGATCGACAGGTCGCCGTGCGCGGCGCGCAGGGCCTGGATCGCCATCCCTTGCGCGAGGTTCATGTGATGGGTCACCGGCCCAAGCAGGGCCACGTCCTTGAACCCCGGCGCATGCTCGCCGGTGACATGGCCGAACACCGTGTGCACGGCGGGCTCGTTCAGCACGATGATCTTCTTTAGCCGGTCGCCCAGCCGCTCGCCGATCAGGGCCGCATAGTCGGCGAAGGCCCTGGCGCTGTCGCGCGCCGCCCAGCCGCCGCGATCCTGGATCGCCTGCGGCAGGTCCCAGTGGAACAGCGTGGCGTAAGGCGTGACGCCCTTCTCCAGCAAGCGGTCGACCAGCCGGCTGTAGTGATCGATCCCGGCCTGGGCCACCGCGCCCGCTCCGGTCGGCAGCACCCGCGACCACGAGATCGAGAAGCGATAGGCCCCCATCCCCGCCCCGGCCACCAGGTCGACGTCCTCGGCCCAGCGGCGATAGCTGTCGGTGGCGACCTTGGCGTCGGAACCGTCGATGATCTTGCCCGGCTGGTCCTGGAACACGTCCCAGACACTGGGGCCGCGCCCGTCGGCGGTCGGCGAGCCCTCGGTCTGGAAGGCCGCGCTGGCCGTGCCCCAGACGAAATCCTTGGGAAAGTCCCGCGACTTCGGCTTCACGTCGCCGCCCTTGGGCCCGGCGCAGCCCGCCAGCCCCGCCGCCGCCCCCCCGACCGCCAGCGCGCCCAGCGCACGGCGGCTCACCCCACTCCCATCCATCGCCCCACTCCCCAGGGTCGTTCGTTGGGGAGAGGATGACCTGAAAGCGCAGGGCTTGGCCAGAGCAGCCAGATCCTCCCCCTGAAGGGGGAGGTGTCGGCGAAGCCGACGGAGGGGGATGTAACTAAAGAGAAGTGAGAAGAACCGCCGTCAGCGGAACTTTCCCCCTCCGCCCTTCGGGCCACCTCCCCCTTCAGGGGGAGGTTTTCGGTCCTTAAGCCGCCTCGCCTCGCGCCCGGGCGAGCGGGTCGTAGTTGAGGATCGGCGAGAGCCAGCGTTCGGTCGTCGCCAGGTCCCAGCCCTTGCGGCGGGCGTAGTCCTTGACCTGATCGAAGTCGATCTTGCCGACCCCGAAATAGTGGCTCTGCGGGTGGCTGAAATAGAGGCCCGAAACGGCCGCGCCGGGGCTCATGGCGAAGCTCTCGGTCAGGGCCATGCCGGTGGCGGCCTCGGCGTCCAGCAGCCGGAACAGCGTGCCCTTCTCGGTGTGGTCGGGCTGGGCCGGATAGCCGGGGGCCGGGCGGATGCCCTGGTACTTCTCGGCGATCAGGCGGTCGGCGTCGAAGCCCTCTTCCGGCGCGTAGCCCCAGAGCTCGACGCGGGCCTTGTGGTGCAGCCACTCGGCGAAGGCTTCGGCCAGGCGGTCGGCCAGGGCCGAGGCCATGATCGCGCTGTAGTCGTCGCCGGCGTCCTTGAAGCGCTTGACGATCTCGTCCTCGCCGTGACCGGCGGTCACCGCGAAGCCGCCGACATAGTCGGCCGGCCCGCCGACGGGCGCGACGAAGTCCGACAGGGCGAGGTTGGCCTTGCCCGTGCCCGGGCCCTTGTCGATCTGCTGGCGCAGGGTGTGCAGGCGGGCGATCTCGACGTTACGGGTCTCGTCCGAATAGAGCACCACGTCGTCCTCGACCGCCTGGGCCGGCCAGAAGCCGATCACGCCCTTGGCCCCGAACCACTTCTCGGCGATCACCTTGTCGAGCATGGCCCGGGCGTCGCGATAGAGATCGCGGGCGGCCTCGCCGACCACGTCGTCCTCGAGGATCTGCGGATAGCGGCCGATCAGCTCCCAGCTGGCGAAGAACGGCGACCAGTCGATGAACGGCTCCAGCTCGGCCAAGCTGGGTTCGAAGGTCCGCGCGCCGGTGAACAGCGGCTTGGGCGGCTCATAGCCCTTCCAGTCGATGGCGTACTTGCGCTTGCGGGCCTCGCCGATGGCGGTGCGGGCCTTGACCGTCTGGCCGCGCGCGTACTGCTCGCGCACCTTGACGTACTCGGCGCGGGTGTCGGCCATCACCCGGTCCTTTTCGGTCGGCGACAGCAGCGAGGAGACCACGCCCACAGCCCGGCTGGCGTCGACCACGTAGGTGGTCGGGCCGCGGCGATAGGCCGGCTCGATCTTCACCGCCGTGTGGGTGCGGCTGGTGGTGGCGCCGCCGATCAGCAGCGGGATGTTGAAGCCCTGGCGCTCCATCTCGGCGGCCACGAACACCATCTCGTCCAGCGACGGGGTGATCAGGCCCGACAGGCCAATCATGTCGACCTGGTGCTTCTTGGCCTCGTCGAGGATGCGGTCGGCGGGCACCATCACGCCCAGGTCGACGACCTCGTAGTTGTTACATTGCAGCACGACGCCGACGATGTTCTTGCCGATGTCGTGGACGTCGCCCTTGACGGTGGCCATCAGCACCTTGCCGGCGGCCTTGCGTTCCTGGCCTTCCTTCTCGGCCTCCATGAACGGCATCAGCCAGGCCACGGCCTGCTTCATCACGCGGGCCGACTTGACCACCTGCGGCAGGAACATCTTGCCCGCGCCGAACAGGTCGCCGACGACGTTCATGCCGTCCATCAGCGGGCCTTCGATGACGTGCAGCGGGCGCTCGGCCGCCAGGCGCGCCTCTTCGGTGTCGGCCTCGATAAACTCGGTGACGCCGTTGACCAGGGCGTGGGTGATGCGCTCGCCCACCGTGCCCTCGCGCCAGGCCAGGTTGACCTGCTGGGCCGCGCCCTTCTCGCCCTTGTAGCCGGGCGCCATGTCGACCAGGCGCTCGGTGTTGGAGATGTTGGTCCGCTGCGGGCGGTTGAGGATCACGTCCTCGACGGCCTCGCGCAGCACCGGGTCGATGTCGTCATAGACCGGCAGGTCGCCGGCGTTGACGATGCCCATGTCCATGCCGGCGTTGATGGCGTGGAAGAGGAACACCGAGTGGATCGCCCGGCGCACCGGCTCGTTGCCGCGGAAGCTGAACGAGACGTTCGACACCCCGCCCGAGATCCGGGCGTAGGGGCAGCGCTTCTTGATCTCGCGCGTGCCCTCGATGAAATCGACGGCGTAGTTGTCGTGCTCCTCGATCCCGGTCGCCACGGCGAAGATGTTGGGGTCGAAGATGATGTCTTCGGGCGGGAAGCCGACCTTGTTCACCAGGACATCGTAGGCCTTGGTGCAGATCTCGATCTTGCGAGCGGCGGTGTCGGCCTGGCCGACCTCGTCGAAGGCCATGACCACGACGGCCGCGCCGTAGCGCAGGCACAGCTTGGCCTGCTCGATGAACTTGGCCTCGCCTTCCTTCATCGAGATCGAGTTGACGATCGCCTTGCCCTGCACGCACTTCAGGCCGGCCTCGATCACCTCCCACTTGGAGCTGTCGATCATCACCGGCACGCGGGCGATATCGGGCTCGGCCGCCATCAGGTTCAGGAAGGTGACCATCGCCTGCTCGCTGTCGAGCAGGCCCTCGTCCATGTTGACGTCGATGACCTGGGCGCCGGCCTCGACCTGCTGGCGGGCGACCGACAGGGCCTCGGCGAAGTTGCCCTCGACGATCAGCTTCTTGAACTTGGCCGAACCGGTGACGTTGGTCCGCTCGCCGATGTTGACGAAGACAGGTCTCATTGGGATGCGCTCAGTAGGGTCTGCAGGCCGGCGATATGGGTCAGCCAGGCGTCATGCGTGTCGCCTTCCTGCCAGAGTTCGTCGATTTCGGAAGCGGGGGCGACCACGCGGGCCAGGGCCGCGCGCGCCAGCTGGACGAGGCCCTCGGGCGGGGTGCCCAGGGCCTCCTTCAGGCCGCGCTGGTCATCGGGCAGCACGGCGACGTCGCCAATGCAGGCCGCCACGATGGCCGCGGCCGCCACGGCCATCTCGCCCTCGGGCGCTTCCAGATAGCCCGCGGCCTTGGTCACGTGCTCGAGGATGCGCACCACCGTGCGCCAGTCCGGCGCCTGCGCGAGGTCCTCGATGAAGTCGGCCGCCTCGTCGTTGTCGAACGGTCCGTTGTCCCAGGCGCCCATGATCAGGCCGCCGTCACGGTCTGCTTGGCGCGGGCCTCGGCCAGGGCCAGCTGGCCGCGCAGGAAGTCGCCGAACTCGATCCCCTGCGCCTTCAGCGCCTTGGGATACAGCGACGAGGCCGTCAGGCCCGGCAGGGTGTTGGTCTCCAGATAGACCAGGCCGTGCTCGGAGACGATGAAGTCCGAGCGCGAATAGCCGCGGCAGCCCAGCGCCTTGTGGGCCTTCAGGGCCTGGTCCTGCAGGGCCCCGTTGACCTCAGGCGCGAATGTGGCCGGGCAGATCTCGACCGTGTCCTTGGCCAAGTACTTGGACTTGTAGTCGAACTTGCCGGCCGACGGACGGATCTCCACCGGCGGCAGGGCGATCAGCTCGCCGCTGGCCAGCTCCAGCACGCCGCAGGTCGATTCCAGCCCCTGCACGAAGGGTTCGAGGAGGTAAGGCATCTCCTTGGCCGCCTCGGCGACGGTCGCCAGATCGGCGGGGCCGTCGACGAAGATCAATCCATAGCTCGAGCCGTCCTCGGCCGGCTTGGCGATCAACCGACCATACTCGGCCAGCGCCCCCTCGGCGCCCTCCAGGAAGATGCTTTCGGGAACCGAGACGCCGGCCCTGCCGACGACTTCCTTGGCCAGGATCTTGCCGAAGGCGAGGCGGCTGGCCTCCGAGCCCGAGCCGGTGAAGGCCACGCCCCTGGCTTCGCACAGCGCCTGCAAGCCGCCGTCTTCGGCGAAACCGCCGTGCAGACCGAGCAGCAGCACGCGGTCCTCGCGGGCGGCGACGTCCAGGGCCGTCTCGATATCGCCGATCGGCGCGCCTTCGGTGGGCAGGTCCAGCTCGAACGGACGGTCATGGCCCAGCAGCACGGCCTGGCTGGCCGCATAGACCTGGCCGTCCGGCGCCCAGAACCACAGCTCGGCCTCGGGCAGCACGCGGACCAGGCTCTGGGCGCTGGCCACGGCCACGAGACGCTCGCGGCTGGGGCCGCCGAAAAGAATGGTGGTGCGCATCGTCTCGTACTCGATCAGGCCAGCTCGAAGGGTTCCAGGCCCGCCAGGCGCATGGCCTTCGGGCGCTCAGGAATAGCGCGAGGCGTGACGCCGCGCACCTCGTCCGCCACGTGGCGGATATGGTCGGGGGTGGTGCCGCAGCAGCCGCCCAGGATGTTGACGAGGCCGTCCTTGGCCCATTCGTGCAGGGCGTGGCCGGTCTCGTGCGGCTCCTCGTCGTACTCGCCCATGGCGTTGGGCAGGCCAGCGTTGGGATAGGCCGCGACCAGGGTGTCGGCGATGCGGGCCATCTCGGCGATGTGCGGGCGCATCAGGTCCGCGCCCAGGGCGCAGTTGAAGCCCACCGCGAACGGCTTGGCGTGCTTGATCGAGTTCCAGAACGCCTCGGCGGTCTGGCCCGAAAGGGTGCGGCCCGAGCGGTCGGTGATGGTGCCGCTGATCCAGATCGGCAGCTCCTCGTGGCCCTCGTCGCGCCAGTCGAGGATCGCCTTGATGGCGGCCTTGCAGTTCAGCGTGTCGGTGATGGTCTCGATCAGGAACAGGTCGACCCCGCCCTGGTAGAGGGCGTCCACCTGCTGGCGATAGGCCTGGTAGACCTGGTCGAAGGTCACCTTGCGCGCGCCCGGATCGTTCACGTCCGACGACATCGACAGCATGACGTTCAGCGGGCCGATAGAGCCGGCGATGAACTTCGGACGGTCGGGGTTTTCGGCGTTCCAGCGGTCGGCGACCTGGCGGCCGATCCTGGCGCCTTCCAGGTTGATGTCCCAGACGTCCTGTTCGCCCAGGTGATAGTCGGCCTGGGCGATGGTGGTGCCCGAGAAGGTGTTGGTCTCGGAGATGTCGGCGCCGGCGGCGAAATAGGCGTAATGCAGCTCGGCCACGAGATCCGGCCGGGTCAGGCACAGGATGTCGTTGTTGCCCTTCATCTGGCCGTCGAAGTCGGCGAAGCGCTCGGCGCGATAGTCGGCCTCGGTCAGCTTCTTCTTCTGGAACATCACGCCCCAGGAGCCGTCCAGAATGAGGATGCGCTCCTTGGCGGCGGCCTTGAGGGCGGCCACGCGGCCAAGCCTCGTGGAGATGTCGCGGGTGGAAAGGTCGGTCATTTGGCGGCTCCTTGCTGGCGCGCCAGTTCCTGGTTGAACCGGGTCTCGTAGCCGTCGACGAAGCGGGTCAGCTCGGTCGGATCGATGAAGGCGTCGGCGTCGCCGCGCAGCTGCTTCTGGCGCTTGGCCAAGAGGTCGCCCTGCTCTTCGTGGCTGGGCAGCATCACGTCGGTCGGGATCGCCCGCAGCGCCGCGAAGCTGGCCCGATAGTCGGCGACGATCGACTTGTGGGTCTTGTTGCCGACGAGCAGGTTGCCGGCCACCGACAGCGAGCACGGGAAGGTCACGTTCAGCGGCCTCCCCTTCTCGACCACCTGTGTGGTCCAGCTGGTGCAACCGATGGTGTGGCCGGGCGTCAGGTGGGCCACCAGGGTAGTCCCGCCCATCTTCAGCTTCTGTTCGTCGCCGAACGTCTTGTCGACCTTCACGGCCGGAAAGGGCGTCAGGCCGTTGGCGTTGTCGCCGAAGTGCTGGCCCTTCTCCAGGGCCGGCTTGTCGGCGCGCGAGGCCCACAGCTTGGCGCCGGTGTCGGCCTTCAGCTGGGCGAGGCCGCCGGCGTGGTCGTAGTGGGCGTGGGTGTTGATCAGCACCTTCACGTCCGACGGCTTGAAGCCCAGCGCCTGGATGCTGCGCTCGATCAGCTTGCCGCCTTCCGCCGACGGACCGCCGTCAAGCAAGACATGGCCTTCCGACGTGGTGATCAGCCAGGCCGACAGGCCCTCGGAGCCGACATAGTAGATGTTGCCCGCCACCCGGTACGGCTTGATCGGCCGCGTCCAGTTGGCGTTGTCGTCGGCCCGGGCCGCGACGCTCGTCGAGGCCAGGCCCAGCGCCAGGGCGAAAACCAGGGCCCTCATGCGGCCGCCTCGTGGGCCGGGGCGGTCTCGCGCACGCCCAGCACCCGGCAGATGGCGTAGACGAGATCAGCGCGGTTCAGCGTGTAGAAGTGGAAGTCGTTGAAGCCCTGCTCCTGCAGCTTGGCGCACATCTCGGCGGCCACCGAGCAGGCGATCAGGCGGCGGGTCTCCGGATCCTCGTCCAGGCCCTCGAACAGGTTTGCCAGCCACGACGGCACCGAGGTCTGGCATGCGGCCGACATCGTCTTGAGGCCCTTGAAGTTGGTCACCGGCATGATGCCCGGCACGATCGGGATGGTGATCCCGGCGGCGCGCGCCTTGTCGACGAAGCGCAGGAAGGCGTCGATGTCGAAGAAGAACTGGCTGATGCCAAGGGTCGCGCCGGCGTCGACCTTGGCCTTCAGCACCTCGATGTCGTGGTCCAGCGACGGGCTCTCGGGGTGCTTCTCGGGATAGACCCCGACCAGCACCTCGAACGGCGCGACGCCGCGCAGGGCCGCCGTCAGCTCGGTGGCGTTCTTGTAGCCGTCCTCGCGCGGCACGTAGACGCCGCCGATGCCGCCCTCGCCCGGAGGCGGGTCGCCGCGCAGCGACACGATGTGGCGCACGCCGATGTTCCAGTAGTCGTGGATCACCTCATCGACCTCGGCGCGGCTGGCGCCGACGCAGGTCAGGTGCGCGGCCGGCTTCAGGCTGGTCTCGTCGAGGATGCGCTTGACGGTGCGGTGCGTGCGCTCGCGGGTCGAGCCGCCGGCGCCGTAGGTCACCGAGACGAAGGCGGGGTCCAGCGGGGCCAGGCGGGTGATCGCCTCCCACAGGCTGGCTTCCATCTTCTCGGTCTTGGGCGGGAAGAACTCGAACGACACGCGCGGCCGGGCGGCGCCGACGGGACGCTCGCCGGCGCGGGCCACCGGCCCGATCACGCGGCGGGTGGGCGGCAGGGTCATGCGGCGGTCCTTTCGGCGAGGGCCGCGCCGGGGCGCCGGGCGGTCCAGATCTTGACGGTCAACCCCTCGGCCGTGATCGGCGGCAGGGCGATGTTGGTTTCGGGGACCAGGCCCGCGGCCTCGATCCACGGCAGGATCTCGTCGTCGGCGAAGCCCAGGCGGCGGTGCTGGTGAGCCTCGCGCAGGAACTCGTGGTCGTGCGGGGCGAAGTCGGCGATCAGCAGCAGGCCGCGCGGCGCGACCAGGCGCGCAGCCTCGGCCACGGCCGCGGCGGGGTCGCCCAGATAGTGCAGCACCTGGTGCACGGTGACGAGGTCGGCGCAGCCGCCCGGCAGCCCGGTGTCGAAGATGTCGCCGTGCCGCAGCTCGCAGGCCGTCAGCCCGGCCTTGGCCACCTCGTCGCGGGCGATGTTGAGCATCTGCTGCGACAGGTCCAGGCCCAGAGCGTTCACCGCCCGTCCGCCCAGAAGCGTCAGCATGCGGCCAGCGCCCGCGCCCAGGTCGACCATCTCGTCGAAGGGCCCCTCGCCGGTCGCGCGCAGGATGGCCGCCTCGACCTCGTTCTCGTCGACATAGAGCGAGCGGATCTCGTTCCAGCGCGCGGCGTTGCGGGCGAAATAGGCCTGGGCCCCGGCCGAGCGCTCGGCTCGCACGGCGGCCAGCTGGCCCGCGTCGCCCTGCACGACGGCGTCGTCGGCCTGGATCAGCGCCAGGGCCGCGGCGACCACCGCCCCGCCGCCGGACGTGCCGGCCAGGCGATAGAAGACCCACGCGCCGTCGGGAAAGCGCTCGACCAGCCCAGCCTCGGCCAGGAGCTTCAGGTGACGGGAGACGCGCGGCTGGCTCTGGTCGAGAATCCGGCACAGCTCGAGCACGGAAAGCTCCTCGACGGCCAGCAGCGCGAGGATGCGCAGACGGGTGCTTTCGCCCGCCGCCCGCAGTACGTCGACAACCTGTTCGCTCGATAGCGCCATAGGGATATAAAGATATCTTTATGTCCGATTTGGCAAGCGAATTCTGTGACGGCGCGGCGCTCCATATCCCGCCGCGCGGAGATCAAAAAGCCCCTTGGCGCGACCGTGGCGGCGCGATCGGGGATAAATCTTCCAATCCTTAGCCTCCGGCGGCCGGTTGCCACAGCTCGACCTTGAAACCGGCCGGATCGACCAGCCAGGCGAAGCGGCCGTACTCCTCGTCCTGCCGCCCCGTGGGCTCGACGCCCTCGGCGGCGGCCTTGGCCAGCACGCCGTCGATGTCGTCGACGATCAGGTTGATCATGAACGGCGCGGTCGACGGCTCGAAATAGCGGGTGTCGGCCGGAAACGGCGACCAGTTGGTCATGCCGACCTTCGGGTGCGGGAACATCGCCCCGCCCCAGTCCTCGACCTTGATCCCCAGCACCCGCGCGTACCAGGCGGCCAGCCCCTTGGGGTCCTCCGCCTTGAAGAACACGCCGCCCAGACCCAGCACCTTGGCCATGCGATCCCTTCCCTCTTGCCGACGACCGACCCTGTCAGGCCGCCACCGGGCTGGCCAGCGGCTCGCCGAGAAAATAGCGGCGCAGGTTCTCCAGGGTCAGGTTGACCATGGCCGGGATGCTGTCGAGCGTCGCGCCCGCCATGTGCGGGGTCAGCACGGTGTGGGGCACGTCGGCCCAGCGCGCCGGCGGCGTCGGCTCCTGCTCGAAAACGTCCAGGGCGGCCATGCCCAGGCGGCCGTCCTTCAGCGCGGCGACCAGGGCGTCCTCGTCGACCAGCGACCCGCGCGAGACGTTGACCAGCAGGCCGTGCGGCCCCAGGGCGTCGATCACCCCGGCGTTGACCATGTGGCGGTTGCTGGCGTCCGGCCGCGCGCAGACCACCAGGATGTCGCTGTCGCGCGCCAGGGCCAGCAGGCCTTCGGCGCGCGGCCAGTTGGCCTCCTTGGGACGCGGCCCCCACCAGGCGACCTTGATGTCGAAGGCTTCGAGGCGACGGGCGACGGCCTCGCCGATGTGGCCCAGGCCGATGATCCCGGCCTTGCGGCCGCGCAGGCCATGGCGAGCCCCCATGCGGTCCATCGAGGTCCAGCGGCCGGCGCGCACCCGGCGGTCGCCCTCGGCGATGCCGCGCCAGGCGCTCAGCAGCAGGCCCAGGGCATGGTCGGCCACATCGCCGGCGTTGAGGCCCACCGAGTGGGTCACCGCCAGGCCGTGGGCCCGGCACCAGGGCACATCGACGCCGTCATAGCCGGCGCTGACACAGGCGATCAAACCGAGGCGCGGCATCTCCGCCAGCAGGTCGCGCGGCAGCACCATCTCGCCGGCGTGGACGATGGCCTGCACCTGCTTGCCCGGCCCCTCCAGGAAGGCCAGGCGATCAGGATAGTCCCACAGGCGATGCACCTCGTAGGCGCCCTCGAGCAGCGGCTGCATCGGCAGGAGCATCTCGTGGGACAGGACGATGTGGGGCTTCACGACGGGGGTCTGCGACATACGGCTTCTCCGGTCCCGGCGCGCGGCGGACTGCCTCCGCCGCCGATCCGCGGGACGATCGTTCTTGCAGGGGACAGGCTACTCCTCTGACGCCCGCGCGCCAGCACTCAACACGCGACGCACGAACATCTGAAGCGCCGCTCTCAACCCGTCATGGGCGCCGACGGTTCCGTTCGCGGCGAAGCTGTGAACGCCTTGGCCCCGAAGGGGTTTTATCGACTGGCGCCGAGAACGGCGCTTTAGGGAGAGCTCCCATGTTCACGAAAACCCTCCTGGCGGGCGCGACGCTCGCCCTGATCGCCTCCGGGGCCGTCTGCGGCGCGGCCGTCGCCAATCCGAAGATCAAGGCCTCAGCCGCCGTGGCCTCGCCCAAGCAGCCGATCCCCTACGGCCAGCTCGAAGCCTATTCCAAGGCCTCGGCCAAGCAGCGCGCGACCAAGGACTGGTGGGCCGGCGAAGCCGCGGTCGGCACGTCGACCGACACCTCCGCGACCCTGCCGCCGGCCTCGACCACCGGCTCGATGTCGGGCGACGCGGCCGCCAGCACCCAGGTCAATCCGCCGACCACCGACGCCCCGCCCTCGATGCCGGTCACGCCGCCGACCAACACCCCGCCCGACGACATGATGGCCCCGAACCCGGGCTCGAACCTGCCCGGCTCGGATCCCGTCCTGCCGCCGAAGGAACCCAAGTAGGCGCACAAGCAAAAAGGGGCGGCCCCGATGGAGCCGCCCCTCTCATTTCGTCTTCGACCGAAGCTCGCTCTTAGCGGGCGAACTTCTGGAACTTGATCCGCTTGGGGATCAGGCTGTCGGCGCCCAGGCGGCGCTTCTTGTCTTCCTCGTACATCTCGAAGTTGCCTTCGAACCATTCGACGTGGCTGTCGCCCTCGAAGGCCAGGATGTGCGTCGCCAGGCGGTCCAGGAACCAGCGATCGTGGCTGATGACCACGGCGCAGCCGGCGAACTCTTCGAGCGCCTCTTCCAGGGCCTGCAGGGTTTCGATGTCCAGGTCGTTGGTCGGTTCGTCGAGCAGGATCAGGTTGCCGCCGGTGGCCAGGGTCTTGGCCAGGTGGACGCGGTTGCGCTCACCGCCCGACAGCAGGCCGACCTTCTTCTGCTGGTCGCCGCCCTTGAAGTTGAAGCTGCCGACATAGGCGCGGCTGTTGATCTCGCGCTTGCCGACGACCATCACGTCGGTGCCGCCGCTGACTTCTTCCCAGACCGTCTTGTTCGGGTCGAGGGCGTCGCGCGACTGGTCGACATAGGCCAGCTTCACGGTCTCGCCGACCTTGACGGTGCCCTGGTCGGGGGTCTCGCGGCCGGTGATCAGCTTGAACAGCGTCGACTTGCCGGCGCCGTTGGGGCCGATGACGCCGACGATGCCGTTCGGCGGCAGGCGGAACGACAGGTCCTTGAACAGCACCTTGTCGCCGTACTCCTTCTCCAGGCCCGTGACTTCCAGGACCACGTTGCCGAGACGCGGGCCGGGCGGGATCTGGATGTGGGCCTGGGTCTGGGCGGCGCGGGCGTTTTCCTGCGCGGCGACCATTTCCTCGTACGAGGCCAGGCGGGCCTTCGACTTGGACTGACGGGCCTTGGGCGAGCTGCGCACCCATTCCAGTTCGCGGGTGAGCGCGCGCTGGCGGGCTTCCGATTCCGACTGCTCCTGGACGACGCGCTTCTGCTTCTGCTCGAGCCAGCCCGAGTAGTTGCCCTCGTAGGGGATGCCCTTGCCGCGGTCGAGTTCCAGGGTCCACTTGGTGACCTGGTCGAGGAAGTAGCGATCGTGGGTGACCAGGATCACGCAGCCCGGGAACTCTTCCAGGTGGTGTTGCAGCCAGGCCACCGACTCGGCGTCCAGGTGGTTGGTCGGTTCGTCGAGCAGCAGGATGTCGGGCTTGCTGAGCAGCAGGCGGGCCAGCGCGATGCGGCGCTTTTCACCACCCGACAGGCTTTCGATGTTGGCGTCGTTGGGCGGGCAGCGCAGGGCGTCGATCGCCATTTCGATCTTGGAATCGATGTCCCACAGATCCTTGGCGTCGATGACCTCCTGAAGCTTGGTCATCTCCTCCATCAGCTCGTCGGTGTATTCCTCACCGAGCTGGGCCGCGAGTTCGTTGTACTTGTCGAAGACCTTCTTGTCCTCGCAGTCGGCGATGACGTTGCCCCAGACGTCCAGGGTCGGATCCAGCTGCGGCTCCTGCGGGAGGTAGCCGCGCTTGATCCCGTCGGCGGCCTTGGCCTCGCCCGAGAATTCCTTGTCGAGGCCGGCCATCACCTTCAGCAGGGTCGACTTACCCGAGCCGTTGACGCCGACCACGCCGATCTTGGCGTCGGAATAGAACGACAGCCAGATGTTCTCGAAGACCTTCTTGCCGCCGGGATAGGCCTTGGTCAGGCCCTGCATCTGGAAAATGTATTGCTGCGCCATGAGGGGCTTTTCGTCTCTCGGGTCGGGTTCGGGGATCGGCCGCTCAAATAGCGGCTGAGGCCGGTTTGCGCAATCGCGGCCCCTTCACAGGTTCGTCGCCGGACTGTCGGCGAGGCGACAAAGAACCGTCGCAGCCACGTCGCCGATCCACGTTAGGCGAACAGCCCCAGACGCGCCCGGCGGCCTCCCCGCCCTCGGCGCACTAGGGGATAGTCCAATGAAGTCCGCCCTCCTGCTCAGCGCCGCCCTCGGCGCCCTCCTGTTCGCCGCGCCTGTCCTGGCCGCCGAAAACCCCGCGCCGGAACCCGCGCCCGACGCCGCCGCCGAAGTCGAGGCCGTCGTGGTCATCGGCCAGGGCCAGAGCCGCCAGGTCCAGGTCCTCAACGAGGAAAGCATCGCCACCCAGGCCGCCGGCACGAGCCCGCTGAAGGCCATCGACAAACTGCCGGGCGTCTCGTTCCAGTCGGCCGACCCGTTCGGCGCCTACGAGTGGTCGACCAGCCTGTCGATCCGCGGCTTCAACCAGAACCAGCTGGGCTTCACCCGCGACGGCGTGCCGCTGGGCGACATGAGCTACGGCAACCACAACGGCCTGCACATCAGCCGCGCCATCGCCAGCGAGAACATCGGCAAGGTCGAGCTGGCCCAGGGCGCCGGCTCGCTGGGCACCGCCTCGACCTCGAACCTAGGCGGCACGCTGCAATTCTATTCGCGGGATCCGTCGGAAGTGATGGGCGGCCAGGTCAACCTGACCGGCGGCTCGCAGAACATGCATCGCGTGTTCGCCCGCTTCGAAACGGGCGCCCTGGAACAGCTGGGCGGCCTGCGCGCCTTCATCTCGGTCGCCGACCAGAAGACCGACAAGTGGAAGGGCGGCAGCGAGCAGAAGCAGCGCCAATACGACGCCAAGGCCGTCCTGCCGCTGGGCGAGGGCTCGCTGACCGGCTTCTACACCCGCTCGGAACGCCGCGAGCAGGACTACCAGGACATGTCGTTCGAGATGATCAAGCGTCTCGGCCGCGACTGGGACAACCTGATCCCCAACTGGAACCTGGCCATCGCCGCGGCCCGCGCCTACCAGACCGGCACGGCCCTACCCGCCCCGTTCGCCACGGTCGACGACGCCTACTACGCCGGCGCCGGCGTGCGTGACGACGACCTCTACGGCGCGACCCTGGCCCTGCCCTTCGGCGACCGCGTCGACTTCAAGGCCACCGCCTACCAGCACAAGAACAAGGGCCAGGGCCTGTGGTACACACCCTACCTGGCCAGCCCCGGCTTCGGCACGGCCGGCTCTGACGCCGCCCCGCTGTCGATCCGCACCACCGAGTACGACATCGACCGCGGCGGCCTGACCGCCAGCCTGTCGGTCGACCTGGGCGCCCACAAGCTGAGCGGCGGCTTCTGGACCGAGACCAACCACTTCAACCAGGCCCGCCGCTTCTACGCCGAGACGGTCTCGCGCCCGTCGCGCGATCCGCTCGACTTCCAGCAGAACCCCTTCGCCACCCAGTGGCAGTACCGGTTCAAGACGCAGACCCTGACCGGCTACATCGAGGACAGCTGGGCGATCACCGACGCCTTCAAGGTCAATTTCGGCTTCAAGGCCATGAAGGTCGAGAACAGCGTCGAGACCGTGGTCGGCAACCCGCTGGCCGGCACGATCAAGAGCGAGGAAACCTTCCTGCCGCAGGTCGGCGCGGTCTACGCCTTCGACAGCGGCCTGGAAGTCTTCGGCGGCTATACCGAGAACGTGGCCGCCTACGTCTCGGCCGCCACCGCCGGTCCGTTCGCCTCGCAGAGCCAGACGGTGGTCGACTACGTCGCCAAGACCCTGGAGCCGGAAAGCTCCAAGACCTGGGAAGGCGGCGTCCGCTATCGCAACGGCCGCTTCCAGGGCGTCGCGGCGCTCTATGACGTGACCTTCGAGAACCGCCTGCTCAGCGCCTCGACCGCCTCGCCGATCCTGGGTCTGCCCGCCGTGCTGTCGAACGTCGGCTCGGTGAAGACCCAAGGCGTCGAGCTGGCCGGCGAGTTCCGCCTCACCGACGCCTGGTCGGTCTACGGCTCCTACACCTACAACAGCTCCGAATACGAAGACGACGTCATGAACGGCGACGGCACCATCGCCGCCCGCACCGCCGGCAAGACCGTCGTCAACACGCCCAAGAACCTGTTCAAGGGCGAGGTGAAGTTCGAGCAGGGCGGCTTCTTCGCCCGCCTCGGCGTCAGCTACACCGGCGAGCGCTACTACACCTACGAGAACGTCGGCGGCGAGGTCGACGGCTACACCGTGGCCGACCTGACCTTCGGCTATCGCTTCGACGGCGAGGGCTGGAGCAAGGGCCTGGAGATCCAGGCCAACATCACCAACCTGACCGACGAGGACTACATCTCGACCGTCGGCTCGGGCGGCTTCGTCAACCGCGACACCGCCGGCACGACCATGACCCTGCTGCCGGCCCCGCCGCGCCAGGGCTTCGTGACCATCAAGAAGGCGTTCTGATCAAGCCTTCCCCATTCCCCCTTCCCCCTCGATGGGGGGAAGGGCCGGGGTTGGGGGTGACGCGGCGCTGGACAACAAGCGCTGCTTCACCCTCTCCTTCCGCAGGACACCCCCATCCCAACCCTTCCCCCATCGAGGGGGAAGGGCTTTTTCGTGGAGGCTCACGCCCGTGACCGACCTCTCCCGCCGCTCGGCGCTCGGCCTGTCGGCCGCCGCCCTGGCGCTCGCGCCGGCCGCCGCGCAGGCTGTCGTCGATGCGCCCCACCCGACCCTCGACAAGCCGCTGACCCGCATCGCCTTTGGCTCCTGCGCCAAGCAGGACAAGGACCAGCCGATCTGGGAGGCGATCTTCGCGGCCAAGCCCGACCTCTTCATGTTCCTGGGCGACAACATCTACGCCGACACCCGCGATCCCAAGGTGATGGCCGCCAAGTACGCGATGCTGGCCGCCAAGCCGCACTTCAAGCGACTGCGCGACGAGATCCCCGTCGTCGCCATCTGGGACGACCACGACTTCGGCGAGAACGACGCCGGCGGCGACTATCCGATGAAGGCCGAGAGCCGCCGCCAGTTCTGCGACTTCTGGGGCGAGCCGGAAAACTCTCCCCGCCGCACGCGCGACGGCGTCTATGCCGCCTACGTCTTTGGTCCAGAAGGACGCCGGGTGCAGATCCTGCTGCCCGACCTGCGCTGGAACCGCACGCCGCTGGCCGAAAAGACCTTCAAGGGCGGCTACAAGGCCTGGGCCGTCGCCCGCGGCTTGCAAGGCAAGGAGACGCCCGGCCCCTACGACCGCATCGCCGACCACGACGCCACCATGATCGGCGAGCCGCAGTGGACCTGGCTGGAGGCCCAGTTGGCCCAACCCGCCGACCTGCGGATCTTCGGCTCCAGCCTGCAGGTGCTGGCCGACTTCGCCGGCTGGGAAAGCTGGATCAACTACGCCCGCGACCACCAGCGCCTGTTCGACGCCATCCGCCGCCAGCGCGCCGAGCGATTGTTCTTCGTCAGCGGCGACACCCATTACGCCGAGGTCAGCAAGCTCGACCTCAACGTCCCCTATCCGATGTGGGACGCCACCTCGTCGGGCCTGACGGAAGTCTGGCCGGTCACCCCGCCCAACGCCCTGCGCGCCTCGGCGGTGCTGCGCGAACGCAATTTCGGCCTGATCACCATCGACTGGTCGCCGCCCGCCCCCAAGGTCACGATCGAGATCCGCGACGAAAAGGGCCAGGTGAGGATCACCCAGGCGATCGACGCCGGCACGCTGAGGGTGGGGTGAGCGGCTCTTCGTCCCTTCTTCCATAGGGAGAGGGAGGGTTCCATTACTGCGGCCGCTGCATCAGCCGCTCGGCCCGCCGGCGCATGGCGGCGGCCAGTTGCAGCAGGGCCAGGGCCGAGGCCTCGTCGCGCTCGGCCGCGCGCATCGAATAGACCCGGGCCAGCACCAGCAGGGCCTCGGCGCGGTCCAGACCCTCGGCGCCGAACATCTCGGCGATGGAGTTGTCGAGCTCGGCCAGCTGATCGTCGGTCAGCAGGTTCAAGAGGTCGTCGTCGGTCAGGTCTTCGGGCGTGGTGCTCATGCGCACGCACCATAACGGGAATCGTGGCCTCTAGGCGACCTCGACGGGACGGGCCTCGGCCAGCAGCGGGTTCAGGAGGCGCGCGAAGCTGTCGTACGAGAAGGCGCCGGCCTTGGCGTGGCGCACCACGCCCTTGCGGTCGATGACGAAATTGGTCGGCACGGCGTTGTCGATCTTGCCGTAGCCCTTGCCCGCCAGGCGCCGCCCGACCGGGAACGACAGCGCGCCCGAAAGGTCGCGCATGGCCTTCTCCGGCGGCGAGCTCTCGATGTTGACGGCGTAGATCCGCAGGCCCTTGCCGGCCTTCTCGCGCATGAACTGGTCCAGCGCCAGCATCTCGGCCCGGCACGGCGCGCACCACGACGCCCAGTAGTTGATGACCACGACGTCGCCGCGCATGTCGGCCAGGCGATGGACGCCGCTGTTGACCGTGGAGATCGAGAACTCCGGGGCGACGTCGCCGGCGACCGCGTGCTTGGGCTTGGCCAGCACAAGGCTCGGCGCGGCCAGTCCCGCGACCAGTCCGCCCGCCATCAGTTCCCGCCGCCGCATGTCGCTCGCCCCCGAATATCAGCCCTCCAGCGCGTTATCGCCCAGGTTGCCGGCGGTCAAGCTTGCTCACGGCCTTCCGCCGACGAACGAAGCGCCGTTCACACGGGCGAGCAAAGCGCCTAGGCTCGCGCCATGGACCGTCACGCTTCACTCGCAGCCATGTCCTCCATCGGCCGTCGCGGCCTCTATCGCGAGGTCGAGCCATTCTCCTTCGGCTGGCTGCCCACCGGAAGCGCCCACGAGATCTATTACGAGGAGTGCGGCGCGCCGCGCGGCAAGCCGGCGGTGATCCTGCACGGCGGCCCCGGCGGGGCGATCAACCCCACCATGCGGCGGTTCTTCGACCCGTCGCGCTGGCGCATGACCCTGTTCGACCAGCGCGGCTGCGGCCGCTCGCGACCCAACGCCAGCCTCGACGACAACACCACCTGGAGCCTGATCGCCGACATCGAGCGGCTGCGCGAGCACCTGGGCATCGAGAAGTGGACCGTGTTCGGCGGCTCCTGGGGCTCCACCCTGGCCCTCGCCTACGCCATCAAGCACCCCGACCGGGTCGAGGGCCTGGTGCTGCGGGGGGTCTTCCTGCTGACCGACAAGGAGCTGGCCTGGTTCTACCAGGACGGCGCCTCGATGCTGTTCCCCGACGCCTGGGAAAGATTCCTGGCGCCGATCCCGCCCGAGGAGCGCGGCGACCTGATGGCCGCCTATCACAAGCGCCTCGTCCACGCCGACCGCCGCGTCCAGGCCGAGGCCGCCAACGCCTGGAGCCAGTGGGAGGGCGACACCATCTCGCTGCGCGGCCCAGAGGCCCGGCCGCCGAAGTTCAACGAGGAGGACTTCGCCATCGCCTTCGCGCGGATCGAGAGCCACTTCTTCGTCAATCGCGGCTTCTTCCCGCAGGACGGCTGGATCCTCAACAATATCGAGACGATCCGGCACATCCCCGCCTGGATCGTCCAGGGCCGCTTCGACGTGGTCACGCCGCTGGCCAGCGCCTGGGCCCTGCACCGCGCCTGGCCCTCGGCCCATTTCGAGATCGTCTGGGACGCCGGCCACGCCTCGACCGAACCCGGCGTCATCGACGGCCTGATCCGCGCCACCGAGGCCGCCTACGGGCGGTAGCTAAGCCGCCTCTTCCATCAGTTCGCGCACGTCGATCGCGTTGCAGCCGGCCGCCGCGGCCGCCTGCAGGCCCTGGATGCTGTCCTCGAACACCAGGCAGTCGCGTGGCGGCACGCCCAGCCGGCGGGCGGCTTCCAGGTAGAGGTCCGGGGCCGGCTTGGCAGCAGCCACGTCCTCGACCGTGACGATGGTGTCGAACAATACGTCCAGCCCCCGCGACTTCAGGCTCAGCCGCACGAAGTCCGATGGACCGCTGGAGGCTACCGCCATGGGCAGGCGGCCGTGGAACGCGCGGGCGATGGCGGTGACGGCCGTGATCTCGGCCAGGCTGTCGATCCCCGCGCTGTAGGCTGCCCACACCGCTTTCATCACCTGGGCCCGGTCGAGGGTCTGGCCGACCTCACGCTCGAAGGCGTCCATCAGCATGTCGCCGGAAAAGCCGCCGCGCTCCAGGTACCAGGACGCCTCCATCGCATGGCCCGTGGACCGCAAGCCCGCTGGCCAGGCGACGGCATAGAGGCCCAGGCTGTCGACCAGGGTGCCGTCGCAGTCGAAGATCAGGGCCTTGGTGTCGGGGAAACGCTCTTTGATCACTGGATGTCCCGGTTGCGGCCGCGCGGGGGAGGAAGGCGGCGCTTCTGGCGCGACCCTATAGACGAGTCTTGCGGCGCCGTTGCGGCGCCATGTCAGCCGCGCAGCTGATGCCCGCGCCGCCGGATCGCCAGGCTCTCCCAGGCCCCGACCAGCACCAGCACGGCCGTGGTCAGCAGCGACAGCACCAGGGGCGAGACCAGCGGCGAGACCGGGATCAGCAGCAGCAGCGCCGCCATCCCCGCGCTGCGCGACGGCGACCAGATGCGGAACACCGCCTTCTTGAACAGCACCCCGCCCAGCAGGAAGAGCAGCGGCCCACCGATCAGGGCGGCCGAGATCTTCGGATCGGCATGGCCCACCGGATGGTGGATCACCCACTCGTCGCCGACGGCCGCCACGATGATCCCCGCCACCGGCAGGAGGTGGCTGTAGGTGTAGGCGATGCGCGCCACCCGGCCCGGATCGTCGGAATGGCTGATCGCCTCGCTGGCCGCCTCGGCGGTGAACGAGAAATAGATCCACCACATGGCGATGCTGGCCACGAAGGCCGAGGCGAACGAGGCCGCCACCACCGGCGTCCAGTCCATGCCGGCGGCGGTCGCGCCCATGACCAGGATCGACTCGCCCAGGGCGATGATCGTGAACAGGGCGCAGCGCTCGGCCAGGTGCGCCCCCTCCACCGTCCAGTCGGCGGTCCTGCTGCGGCCCAGGCCCGGGGTCCAGAAGCCGGCGGCCGGCGAGGCGTATTCGATGGCGATCGCCGCCGCCCAGCAGGCCAGGCGCAGGCCGTCATGGGCCAGACCTCCGGCGATCCACAGCACGCCCGACACCGCGAGCCAGGCGGTGATGCGCAGGAAGTTGAGCTTCAGTCCCCGGTCGTGGCGCACGCTCCAGGCGGTGAACAGGCTGCGCCCCACCTGGATGCCCACATAGGCCAGGGCGAACAGCAGTCCCCTGCCCTCGAAGGCCGTGGGGATCGACATGGTCATCACCATGCCCGCGGCCATCACCAGGAACAGCATGATCTGGACCGGCGGCCGCTCGGGATCCAGCCAGTTGGTGACCCAGGCGGTATAGATCCAGGCCCACCAGACGGCCATCAGCAAGAGGCCCGTCTCGACCACGCCCAGCAGGCTGGGGTGGCCGATCAGCCCATGCGACAGCTGGGTGATCGCGAACACGAACACCAGGTCGAAGAACAGCTCGACATAGGTCACCCGCGCGTGGCCGCCCTCGCGAATACGCAGCAGGCCCCCGCCCCTGGTCTTGCTCATGATCGCTCGCGCCTTTCCGCCCGGAATCGAACCTCAGCCTAGAACGAATCTCCGGCTCGGACGCTATGTGGACATGAAGCCGCTCGACCTCTTGAAGACCCGGGCCGCCATCGTCGGCCTTCCCGTCGCCCTGACCCTCGGCGCGATCGCCGGCGTCGCCATGCAGATCGGCCCGCAGGAGCCTGAGCCCCAGCCCTACGCCGAGATCCAGGGCAGCCAGTACGCCGAGGCCGCCCCCATGGCCTGGCCCGCTGGCAAGGTTCCAGACTACGTCATCGGCCAGGACTTCCTGCGCCCGCCGATCGACGAAACGCCGGTCGTGCTGACCTCCGCCGACATGGCGCAGATGGGCCTGATCGAGCCCGCCAGCTACGAGCCCGATCCCGCCGACGCCGACATCGTCTCGGCCTCGGGCGCCACCACCGCGGCGCTGGACGACCAGCCGGCCGTCCCCACGGAACCCGCCGACGCCCCGCCCCGCAGCTTCGCCTCGACCAGCGGCGACATCCTCGACAAGCGCCTGCCCGAGGAAGTGGTGGCCGGCCCGCCGGCCCAGACCCCCGTCCCGACGGAAGTGGCTCTGCGGTACTAGGTTTCACGAACTCATCAGCAAGCAGGCCTGTGCGATAAAAGCCGCCTCCCTCGCCCTTGTGGCGAGGGCCCATGGCGGCCGCTGCTCAGACTGCGAACGACCTTGAAAGGTTTGAGCAGGTTGACCGATGGGTCCTGGGCGCGAGGCCCAGGAAGGCGTGATTGCATGTGCAAAGCCATCACAGCCGACTCCGGCCTCCCCCTTGCAGCCTCCCGTTCATGCGACCGGTAACTGTGCCGTTTCGCGCCACACGGGAACGACCATGGACGCTGCGGCGCCGGACAGGATCGAGGAGGAAGGCGGGCTCTTGCGCACGCTGGAGGCCTGGGCCTGCGGCTTCGTGCTGTTCATGCTGTCCAACGCCCTGATCGGGCCGTTTCTCGATCCGGAACAGGCCGGCGGCGAGGACATGCCGATCCTCCGCCTGATGTGGCTGCCGGTCTATGCGCTGATCCTGGCCCTGGTGCTGTGGCGCGCGCCCCGCCTGATGAAGTTCTGGCTGCCGGCCAGCCTTCTGAGCCTCTTGGTGTTCTGGGTGTTCGCCTCGGCCTCGTGGTCGTTCGACCCGGGCACCACCAACCGCCGCGCCCTGGCGGCGGCCTTCACCACCCTGTTCGGCTTCTACTTCGCCGCCAGCTTCGACGGTCGCCGCATGGCCGAGATCCTGGCGACCACCTTCCTGGTGCTCGGCGCCGGCGGCCTGCTGGCCGCGATCGCCTATCCGAAGATGGGCGTGCAGCACGACATCAACGCCGGCGACTGGCGCGGCCTGTGGTTCGAGAAGAACCAGATGGGCGCGATGATGGTCTACGGCGCCCTGGGCGCCATGGCCGCCATCCTGGCCGGCACGCGCCATCGCAGGCTGTTCATCGGCGCCATCGTGCTGTGCGCCTTCATGATCGTGATGAGCAAGTCCAAGACCTCGTTGATGGTGCTGCTGATCGGGCTCGTCGGCTCGGGCCTGCTGGGCATGATGCGGCGCGGGCCGGCGACGGCGATCACGATGGTCTGGCTGGGTGTCACGGTGATCGGCGGCGCGGCCATCGTCATGTGGCTGGCGCCGGAGCTGCTGTTCAAGGCCCTGGGCAAGGACCCCACCCTAACCGGCCGCACCGAGATCTGGGACGCCCTGATGCGCCAGTCGGCCAAGGCCCCGCTGACCGGCTACGGCTATGCGGTGTTCTGGCGCGACGACTCCGTGCCGGCCCTGTTCATCCGCAAGGAAACCGGCTGGAACGTGCCCACCGCCCACAACGGCTGGCTGGACGTGCTGGCCCAGTTGGGCTGGATCGGCGTCGGGCTCTCGGCCCTGGTCCTGGGCCTGCCGCTGCTGGTCGCCCTGTTCCGCTTCGACAAGGTGCGCGACGGCTACTGGGCCACGCTGTTCCTGGTCATCTTCCTGATCACCACCTTCTCGGAGAGCTTCATCCTGGAGCGCAACGGCATCGCCTGGGCCCTGGCCTGCGCGGCCGCCACGCGCCTTCTGGGGCCCGTCTTCGGCCGGGCCGGTGCGCTGCAGCCGGCCCGCGAACGGCGCCCGCGCGAGGAGCCGCCGCTGACCTGGCGACTGGCGCCGCCCGACCCCGCGCCCGAAATTTGGAGCCCCGCCCCCGCTTTCGGACGCCGGACGGTCTCGCCTTTGGTCGCGCGTCCGACTATTGGAGCGGCATGACCGACTACACCCACCAGCAGATCGTCGCCCGCGGCGCGCGCGCCGACGCCGAAGCCGCCGCCGACGCCATCGACAACATGCCCGGCCTGGAAGGCGCCACCTACTCGATCCTGGAAGAGGACGAGGACAAGGGCATCTGGCGCATCGACGCCTTCCCGACCACCGAGGACGAGGACGCGGCCCTACTGGAACTGCTGGGCGGCTATCCGCTGAAGGTCGAGCGCGAGGCCCTGGCCGACGCCGACTGGCTGGCCATGGCGCTGTCGGGCCTGCCGCCCGTGCGCGCCGGCCGCTTCTTCGTCTACGGCATGCACGATCGCGGTCGCCTGCCGGCCAGCACCGTCAACCTGCGCATCGAGGCCGGCGCGGCGTTCGGCACCGGTCACCACGGCACGACGGTCGGCTGCCTCCAGGCCTATGACCGCCTGATCAAGGCCAGGAAGTTCAACAAGGTGCTCGACGTCGGCGCCGGCACGGGCCTGCTGGCCATCGCCGCCGCCCGCACGGGCAGCAAGCTGGCCGTCGGCACCGACATCGACAAGCCCAGCGTGCGGATCTCAAAGGAGAACGCCAAGGTCAACATGGCCAACGCCCGCTTCGTCCACGCCTCGGGCCTGTCCAACAAGCTGGTGGCCGAAAACGCCCCCTACGACCTGGTGTTCGCCAACATCCTGGCCCGCCCGCTGATCAGCCTGGCCCAGGACATCAAGCGCGCCCTCGTCCCCGGCGGCACGGTCATCCTGTCGGGCCTGCTGCGCACCCAGGAGCGGATGGTCAAGGCCGCCTACCTGTCGCGCGGCTTCAAGGTGGTCAGCTGCATCCACCGCGACGCCTGGGCGACCCTGGTGCTGCAACGGCCGTAGACTCTCGGCGCCGCCCCTCGACGACGAGGGGCGGAACGCCCCCGCTTGCCTCCACGTTCTCTCGGACAACATCGTTCGAGGAAACGACCATGACCTACACCGACCCTTCGCTTCACCCCGAGGCCCCGCGACAGCCCGAGCGCGTGGTGGAAGTCCGCCGCGAGTCCAGCCCCCTGGGCTGGCTGGTCGCCGGCGTCGTGGCCATCGTGGCGGTGATCGCCGTGGCCTTCATGCTGACCTCGCGTCCGATGGACGCCAGTTCCGACCAACTCGCCCAGGCCCAGGAACAGGGCCGCGCCGCCGGCCTCGTCGAGGGTGCGCAGGTGGGCCTGCAGACCGGCGCCGACCAGGCCCGCCAGGCCGCCGAGGCTTCGGCCCGCGAAGCCGCCTCCGCCGCCGAGAGCGTGCGGCGCCAGACCGAGACCCAGGCCCAGACCGCCGCCGACGCGGCGCAGGACGCCGCCGCCACCGCTCCGGCTGCGACCGACGGCACGGCCCCGTCGCCCCAGGCCGATCAGCCGCGATAACTCCCTTCCAAGTCGGGCGCATGCGGCATACATCGGTCGTCATGCGCCAGACCTTCGATGAATCCACCGATCCGGGCTTTGGCCCGCGCCACGTTCCGCTGATCCGCGAGGCCATGGCCCGCCAGGGTCTCGACGGCTTCCTCGTGCCGCACGAGGACGAGCACCAGAACGAGTACCTGCCCGCCGCCAACGACCGCCTGGCCTGGGCCAGCGGCTTCACCGGCTCGGCCGGGGCCGGCGTCATCATGAGCGACCGCGCCGCCGTCTTCGTCGACGGCCGCTATACGCTTCAAGTCCGCGAGCAGGTCGACCAGGGCGTGTTCGAGATCCGCGACCTCGTCGAGGGCGGCGTGCCGGCCTATCTGGAGACCGCCAGCAAGGGCGCGGTGATCGGCTACGACGCCCGCCTGCACAGCCCCGCGGCGCTGGACGTGCTGAAAGCCGCCGCCGCCCGCGCCGGCGCGACGCTCAAGCCCGTCGCCGCCAACCCGCTGGACGAGGCCTGGGGCGCTCAGCGTCCGGCCCAACCGCAGGCGCCGGTCGTGCCGCATCCGGTGCAATACGCCGGCGAGGAAAGCTCGGCCAAGCGCGCCCGCGTCGGTTCGGGCCTCGCCTCGACCTTGGGCGCCGATGCGGCGGTGATCACCGCCCCCTCCTCGATCGCCTGGCTGTTCAACATCCGCGGCGGCGACGTCATCCGCACGCCCCTGCCGCTGGCCCAGGCCGTCCTGCGCGCCGACGGCAGCGCCCGCCTGTTCCTCGACCCGGCCAAGGTCACCGAGGACCTGCCCGCCTGGCTCGGTAACGAGGTCTCGCTCGAAGCGCCCGAAGCGCTGGAAGGCGCCCTGGCCGAGCTCTCCGGCAAGAGCGTGCTGGTCGACCCGGCCCAGTCGTCGGCCTGGTACTTCGACACCCTGGTCGCCGCCGGTGCCAAGGTCGTGCGGGGCATGGACCCCTGCACCCTGCCCCGCGCCTGCAAGAACGGCGTCGAACTGGACGGCACGCGCGAAGCCCACCGCCGCGACGGCGCCGCCCTGACCCGCTTCCTGCACTGGCTGGCCACCGAGGGCCAGACGAGCCCGCCGGACGAGAAGGAGGCCGTCGCCAAGCTGGAGGGCTTCCGCGAAGCCACCGGCGTGCTGAAGGACCTCAGCTTCGACACCATCGGCGCGGCCAACGGCCACGGCGCCCTGCCCCACTACCGCCCGACCGAACGCTCCAACGAGCGTGCGGCGCTGGGCTCGCTGCTGCTGGTCGACAGCGGCGGCCAGTACCTGGACGGCACCACCGACGTCACCCGCACCGTGGCCATCGGCGAGCCCTCGGCCGAGATGGTCACGCGCAACACGCTGGTCCTGAAGGGCCACCTGGCCATCGCCCGCCTGCGCTTCCCGGCCGGCACCACCGGCTCGGCCATCGATGCGCTGGCGCGCATGGCGCTTTGGGCCCACGGGCTGGACTACGACCACGGCACCGGCCACGGCGTCGGCGTCTATCTGGGCGTTCACGAGGGTCCGCAGCGGATCTCCAAGGCGCCCAACACCATCGCCCTGCAGCCTGGCATGATCGTCTCCAACGAGCCCGGCTACTACAAGGACGGCGAATACGGCATCCGCATCGAGAACCTGGAAGTCGTCATGCCGGCCGAACCCGTGGCCGGCGGCGACCGCCCGATGCACCGCTTCGAGGCCCTGACCCTGGCCCCCATCGACCGCCGCCTGGTCGACAAGGCGCTGCTCACCGCCGAGGAAGTCGCCCAGTTCGACGCCTACCACGCCCGAGTGCTGAAAGAGATCGGCCCGCGCGTCGAGCCGGAGGTCCGCGCCTGGCTGGAAGGGGTGTGCGCGCCGCTTTAATCCTTCTCCCCTTGCGGGAGAAGGTGTCAGCGCAGCTGACGGATGAGGGGTCGCACCCACGAAAAACGCCGCGGCAGCTGGTCGGCTGCCGCGGCGTCTTGCTTTTGAGAGAAGCTACTTCACCCGGGTCCAGGTCTGGGTCTTGCACAGCGGCGCGACCACGCAGCCCTTCAGCTTCAGGGTATCGGCGTTGGTCATGGTGATGGTGCCCGAATAGGTCTTGCCGTCGTCGGCCTTGTAGACCTTGCCGCCGGTCCATTCGGTCGGGCCGCCGCTGAAGCCCCACAGAAGTTGCAGGCCCTTCAGCGGGCGCGTGCGCAGCGACGGATCCTTGTTCTTCTCGTCCTTGAGGGCCGGGTTCTTCTTGATGTTGTCCGAGGTCAGCAGCTTGCCGCACAGGCTGTTGCCGCAGCGGCTGATCTCGACCTGGCCGCCGTTGGTCTCGGTCTGCCACAGACCCGAGATGTCGGCGGCCATGGCCGGCGCAACGAAGGCGGCGCTGGCGACGGCGGCGAGAATGGCGGTCCTGAGCATTCGGTTTAGACTCCCTTGGCGCGTTGCGTTTGGAACGCGCGTTTTATCCCTCGTCGCCTATCTCGCCGTGATCGGCAAGGCGATTTCGGGGCGCCGTTCAGCGCAGGGTCGTAACCATCGCCTGAGCCGCCTGGTTCCGCTCGCGCTTGCCGCCCCAGCCGGCGGTGGCCTTCTCCAGGCGCGGCTTGAGCCAGTCCTGAAGCGGCGCGTCGACCAGGCGCTCGAACAGCCAGGCGAACACCAGGGCGGCCGGGAAGGCCATGGCCCAGATCGCCCAGTGGGCGGCCTCGGGCAGCGCGACCTTCTGGTCCAGCAGGCGCTGCATGGCGAACCACACCGCGCCGACGAACTGGTTGGTCAGGTAGAGCGAGAACGACAGCCGACCGCCGGTCTTGGCCCAGCCCCAGCCGTTCTGGGCCGAGCCGCTGGCGGCGAAGATCAGCAGGCCCAGCAGGGCCAGGCTCGGATAGGCGAACTCGCCGATCACGTTCAGCACCACGAAGCCGACCACCGCGAACACGGCCAGGGCGTCGGCCAGCTTCGGGCCGATCACCACCTCGCGGGCCAGCCGGGCGATCAGCACGCCCATCAGGAACAGCGGGATGGCGCGATAAAGGCCGTTCTTCAGGTGCAGGTGGAACGACGGCAGGCCGAACACCTGGCGCGAGAACACGTCCACGGCCACGAACACGGCGCAGCCGACCAGCAGCGCCATCCACGGCGAGCCGATCCTGCCGAACAGCCGCCACATGGTCGGGAACAGGGCGTAGCAGACCAGCAGCGCCGAAAGGGTCCAGGTCGGCATGTTCCAACCCGACGGCCCCTGGAACCCCCACGTCTGAATGAGGAACACCTGCTGGGGCAGCTGGTCCCACTGGTACCATTGCGGATTGCGCGGCTGCATGCCCAGCGC
This sequence comes from Caulobacter sp. CCNWLW153, assembly GCF_036889365.1. Taxonomy (NCBI): domain Bacteria; kingdom Pseudomonadati; phylum Pseudomonadota; class Alphaproteobacteria; order Caulobacterales; family Caulobacteraceae; genus Caulobacter; species Caulobacter sp. CCNWLW153. The sequence continues at coordinate 36,428 of NZ_JBAKFV010000013.1, read as the reverse complement.
CGTGGTGCCCAGCACCAGGGCCACGAAGGCGGCGATCATGACCAGGTGCGCGGGCCACACCCGGCCGATGCGCTTGATCAGGAAGGCGCCGTCGTGGATCCGGCCGTCCGACACGCGCGAGCCATAGGCCCGGCCCAGCACGTAGCCCGACAGCAGCAGGAAGAAGTCGGTAGCCAGGTAGCCCCGCCCGAACGCCGGGTGGATCGAAAACAGCGAGACCGGCGCCTGCTCGGCGTAGTGATAGACCACGATGAAGAAGGCCGCGAAGAACCGCAGCGCATCCAGCGGCCCGCCGCGGGACAGCGGACGCGCGACCTTGGCCGTGTTTGCACCAGTATCGGACATGGCGGACTCCTTCGGAAAGGAAGGAGCAAAAGCGGCGCCAGGGTCAAGATCCTCCCCCTGAAGGGGGAGGTGGCCCGAAGGGCCGGAGGGGGAAGTTCCTGATGAGGTCGGTAGATCCGCCACCGTCGCAGCCCCTTCCCCCTCAGTCGCTCCGCGACAGCTCCCCCTTCAGGGAGAGCGTCTGTGACGAAGATCCTCCCCCCCTGGGGGAGGCGGCCGAAGGCCGGTGGGGGGACGTTTTCAGCTTTCGGGGCGATGGGAAGTCAGCCCCCACCGATCGCTTCGCGATCACCTCCCCCAAGGGGGGAGGTTCTCTGAACGACCAGATCAGTCCCCGCGGTCGCCCTTCATCAGGCGGGCCTTGTCTCGCGCCCAGTCACGCGCGGCTTCGGTCTCGCGCTTGTCGTGGTTCTTCTTGCCCTTGGCCAGGCCGATCTCCAGCTTGGCCAGGCCCTTCTCGTTCCAATAGAGCTTGAGCGGGATCAGGGTGCGGCCGTCGCGCTGCACCGCTCCGATCAGCTTCTCGATCTGCTTGCGGTGCAGCAGCAGCTTCCGGTGACGGCGCGGCTCGTGGTTGAAGCGGTTGGCGTGGCCGTAGGGCGGGATATCGGCGTTGATCAGCTTGATCTCCCGCCCTTCGACCGATGCATAGGACTCGGCGATATTGGCCCGGCCGACGCGCAGCGACTTAACCTCGGTGCCGGTCAGCATGATGCCGGCCTCGAAGGTCTCTTCGATGAAGTAGTCGTACCGGGCGCGCCGGTTTTCCGCGATCGGCTTGGTCATCAGACCAGACCCGCCTCGCGCATGGCTTCCACGATCGCCGGACGCACGGCCTCGCTGCACGGCGTGATCGGCAGGCGCACGTCTTCCGTCGACAGGCCCAGCTGGGCCAGGGCGAACTTGGTCGGACCCGGCGACGAGTCGAGGAACAGGGCCTTGTGCAGCTTGATCAGGCGGTCCTGCCAGTAGCGGGCCGTCTCCCAGTCGTTGCCGACGCAGGCGTTCATGAAGGTGGCGCAGGCGTCCGGCGCGACGTTCGAGGTCACCGAGATCACGCCGTGGCCGCCGTGGGCCATGTAGCCGAGCGCGGTCGGATCATCGCCCGACAGCATGACCCAGTCCGGGCCGCAGGTGATGCGCTGCATGCTGATGCGGGTCAGGTCGCCGGTGGCGTCCTTGATGCCGACGATGTTGGGCAGCTTCGACAGGCGCACCAGCGTTTCGTTGGAGATGTCGACGCCGCTGCGGCCCGGCACGTTGTAGACGAACACCGGCAGCTCCACGGCGTCGTTGATCGCCTTGTAGTGCTGGTACATGCCTTCCTGGCTCGGACGATTGTAGTACGGCGTGACCACCAGGGCCGCGTCGGCGCCGACGGTCTTGGCGTGGCGCGCCAGGTCGATGGCCTCGTCGGTCGAGTTCGACCCCGCGCCGGCGATCACCGGCACGCGGCCGCGGGCGGTCTTCACGCACAGCTCGACGACGCGCTTGTGCTCGTCATGCGACAGGGTCGAGGTCTCGCCCGTCGTGCCGACCGGCACCAGGCCGTGCACGCCGCCGGCGATCTGGCGCTCGACCAGGGCGACGAACCCTTTCTCGTCGACCTCGCCGTTCAGGAACGGGGTGACCAGGGCCGGGATGACGCCCTTGAAAGGGGAATGGACCATGACTTGCAATTTGCCGTGAGCAGACGCCGCGAGAGTTGCGGCTGAAACGTGGGGGCGGACAATATGTCTCCGCCCCCATCGACCGCAACTGGTCGTTCCGACCTTTTCGTCACTCTGCGGTGTTGAAAGGCGGGTCGATCAAGCGGCGAACCGGGCTATACGGCTCATGCGGCCCAAAATCGGCCGCCAGACGCCCTCATCAAGGGCTCGGACCACCGCCTCGGTACTGAAGGAGACCGCGTTTTGGCTTTTGGGATTCGTCGGCTTCTTCTTGGTTGCGTCAGCCTGACCCTGGTCGCGAGCGTCGCCGACGCCCAGACAGAGCAGCTGGACGAGGAAGGCCTGCCGAGCGCGCCCCAGCCCTATACCGGTTCGGCCCGTCCCGGCCTCGTCAGCACCCCGCCCACCGCCTATGCCGGCACGCTGTCGGACACCGACGCGGCCAACCTGCGCGCGGCGGTGATGGGCCAGCGCTCGGCCTCGACCGTGCGCGCGGCGATGATGGGCATCTCCGATCCCCTGGCCCGCAAGATCGCCCTGTGGGCCCTGGCCGACGTCGGCGCCGAGAGCATGAGCTTCTTCGAGCTGGACCAGGCCCGGCGCGACCTCAACGGCTGGCCGCGCAGCTCGCGCCGCGACCTGCCGGCCGAGAAGGCCCTGTCGACCTCCGGCCTCACCCCGGTCCAGACCATCGCCTGGTTCGGCGGCTCCGAGCCGCAGACGGCCGAGGGCGCCATGGCCCTGGCCGGCGCCTACCAGGCCAGCGGCCGGGCCCAGGACGCCACGAACCTGATCCGTCGCTTCTGGCGCGGCAAGACCTTCGAGGCCGACGCCCAGCGCGCCATGCAGGCACGCTTCGGCGCGATACTCACCGCCGACGACTACGCCCAGCGCGCCGACATGCTGCTGTACGGCCCGCAGGGGCCGGCCGCGCGCGACATGGTCGCCATGCTGCCCTACGACCAGCAGGCGACCGCCCAGGCCCGCATCGCCCTGCGCGCCAACGCCGGCAACGCCAACGACCTGGTGGCCGCCCTCACCCCGGCTCAGCAGGTCTCGCCGGGCGTCGCCTTCGAGCGCGCCGCCTACCTGCGCCGCAAGGGCATGGACGTGATGGCGCTCGACCTCGTGCGCTACTTCCCCGCCGCCCCGCCGTCGGACGACACCGCCGGCCCCATCTGGCGCGAACGCAAGCAGCTGGTCATGTCGGCCATCAAGAACGGCGACAGCCGCGGCGCCTACGCCGCCGCCAACGCCGGCCTGCCTGGCGGCGCCGACGCGGCCGAGGCCGAGTTCTTCGCCGGCTGGATCGCGCTGTCGCGCCTGAAGGACGCCAACGCGGCGGCCGCCCACTTTGGCCGCATCAACGAGATCGGCGCCTCGCCGATCACCCGCGGCCGCGCCCTCTACTGGCAGGGCCGCGCGGCCGAGGCGCAGGGCGACGTCATCGCCGCCCAGGCCTTCTACGCCGAGGGCGCGCGCCACATCACCACCTTCTACGGCCAGCTGGCCGCCGAGAAGGCCGGGATCAAGGAAATCCGCCTGGAGAAAGACCCGGTGGTCACCCAGGCCGACCGCGCCCGCTTCGAGAGCCGCGAGCTGATCCGCGCCGCCAAGCTGCTGCGCGACGTCGGCGCCAACGACGCCTTCCGCGCCCTGGTCCTCTATATCGACGACCAGCTGCCGACGGCCCAGGAGCAGGCCCTGCTGGTCGACTTCGCCCGCAACACCGGCGACCAGGACCTGGCCATGCGCGCGGTCCGCACCGCCGCCCAGCGCGGCTTCATCCTGCCCGAGCGCGGCTATCCCCTGCTCGACCACCACTTCACGCCCATTCCGGGCGCGGCCGAGACGGCCTTCGTCTATTCGATTTCGCGCCAGGAGAGCAATTTCGACCCCCGCGCCCGCTCGTCGGTCGGGGCGCGCGGCATGATGCAGCTGATGCCGCCCACCGCCGCCGGCGTGGCCCGCAAGCTGGGCGAGAGCCACAGCGTCGATCGCCTGTTCGAGCCCGACTACAACATGCGCCTGGGCTCGGTGTACCTGGGCGACATGATCAACCGCTTCAGCGGCTCCTACATCATGGCCGCCGCGGCCTATAACGCCGGCCCCGGCCGTCCGCCGCAGTGGACGGCCCTGTGCGGCGACCCGCGCGGCGCCAGCACAGATCCGCTCGACTTCATCGAGTGCATCCCGTTCAGCGAGACCCGCAACTACGTGATGCGCACCCTGGAGACGACCATGGTCTACCGCGCACGCCTCAACGGCGGCGTCGCCCCCCTCACCCTCTCGGCCGACCTCAAGCGCGGCGGCTACAGCTACGCCCCGGCCTCGGGAACCATGGCGCCGATCGGGGGGCGGTAGGTAAAATCCCTCTCTCTTTGAGAGAGGGAGGGGCCCGCCGCGCAGCGGTGGGAGGGTGAGAGGTTTCACCACTGGTCGGCAAACCTCGATCCATCCCGCCACCGCCCGCGGCTGAACGGCCCTGCCTCAGTCGGTGAGTTTGTCACCTCTCACCCTCCCACGCCTACGGCGTGGGCCCTCCCTCTCTCTCAGAGAGAGGGCCAAGGAACTCAGATCCCCTTCTTCTTCGCATAGGTCTCGAACAGCGTCGGCCAGGCCGCCACCGGCTTGCCTTCGATCGAGCGCAGGCCGAAACCGTGGCCGCCTTCCTCGAAGACGTGCAGTTCTGCCGGGATGGCCTTGGCCTTCAAGGCGGCGAACATCATCAGGCTGTTCTCGACCGGCACGGCCTTGTCGTCGGCGGCGTGGACCAGGAACACCGGCGGCGTGCGGCCGCCAACGCCGGTCTCGGCCGAATAGGCCTGCACCGCTTCGAAAGACGGAGACGCGCCCAGCAGTTGCTTGCGCGAGCCGGCGTGGGTGGTCCCGGCTGTCATGGTGATCACCGGATAGATCAGGGCCGACAGGTCCGGGCGCGCGGAAAGATCATCGGCGGCGTCGACGCGATCGTAGACCTGGGCCTCGAAGCGGGTGGTCAGGCTGGCCGCCAGGTGTCCGCCGGCCGAGAAGCCCATGATGGCGATGCGGTTCTGCGCGAACTTCATGCCCGGCGCCCACGAACGCACCAGGCGCAGCGCCCGCTGGGCGTCCTGCAGCGGCGCGTCCGGCCCCGCCCCCCAGCCGTCGCCCGGCAGGCGATAGAGCAGCACGAAGCAGGTGTAGCCGCGGTCGGCCAGCCATTGGGCGGTCTCGAAGCCTTCCTTGTCCATGACGACGCGCTCATAGCCGCCGCCGGGGATCAGGATCACCGCCGCACCATTGGGCTTGCGCGGGCGGAAAAGGCTCAGCGTCGGCTTGCGGGTGTGGGTCACGGCCCGGTCGCGCGGCCCCTTGCCGTCGCTGCGCTCGATCACTGTCTCCTGGGCCGTCACGCCGCTCGAGCCCGGCGGGTCATTGGGCCACAGCGGCCGCACCTCGCTGGGCTCGGGCACGGCCGGCTTGCGCGCGGCGCTGGCCATGCTCGCGGTCGACAGGGCGGTGATCCCTGCCAGCAGGGCGAAGGCGCTCCGGCGGTTCAGTTGCGGCATGACGTTTCTCCCGAACTCTACTGCAAGCGTGATAGCCGAAAGTGTCAGCGGTTTCGGCGGCCATCACGCGCCAACTCAAGTTGGGCCGGACCTTAGAGCGCCCGGTAACCGGTGGACAAGCTCAGCGGCCGCCGAACCTCAGGTGATGCAGAACGATCCCGCTGGTGGTCGCCACGTTCAGCGAGTCGAAGCCGCCCGCCATCGGTATGCCGATCCCCTCGGCGCGCGCGATGACGTCGGCCGACAGCCCCGGCCCCTCCGCGCCCAGCAGCGCCGCCGCCCGGGCCGGCGGCTCCAGCTCCGCCAGGGTCCGCTCCGCCGACGGCGTCAGGGCCAGCGGCGTGAAGCCCGCTCCCCGCAGCAGGTCGACGGCGTCCTCGTCGCGGCCGATCCAGCCCGTAGGCACGCTCAGCGTCGCCCCCACCGAAACCCGGATGGCCTTGCGATAGAACGGATCGCAGCAGTCGGCGTCCAGCAGCACCGCGTCGGCCCCGAAGGCGGCGGCGTTGCGGAAGATGCCGCCCAGATTGTCGTGGTTGGCGATGCCGAACAGCGCCACCACCACCGCCCGCTCGGGCAGCCCCGCCAAGAGGTCGGCGGCCGGGATCGCATCGGGCTTGCGACCCACGGCCAGTACGCCGCGATGCAGGTGGAAGCCGGCCAGCGCGTCCAGCACCGCCTGCTCGACCAGATAGACGGGCGTCTCGCCGGGCAGGCCGTCGAACACCTCCGACAGCTTGTCCCGTCGCTTGGGATCGATCAGCAGCGATTCCACCCGCCCCGGCGCATCTCGCACGAACGCCCGTAGCACCGTCTCGCCCTCGGCGATGAACCGCCCTTCCCGGCCGACCAGGTCGCGCTCCTTGATGTCGCGATACGCGGCCACGCGCGGGTCGGCGGGATCGGTGATGGTGACGAACTGCGGCACGGGGGCTCCGCTTGGGACTCTACCGCACGCCCCGTATCGGAAGGATCGCCAGACCGCCAGCCATGGCCAGCCCCGCCGCCACCAGGAACAGCGAATGATAGTCCGTGCGGCTGGGCCCCAGGAACCACACCGCCAGCACCGGGGCCAGGGCCTGGGGCAGCGTGTTGGCCAGGTTGATGACCCCCAGGTCCTTGCCCGCGTCGTCCTGCGAGGGCAGCACCTGGCTGACAAGAGCGATGTCGACGGCGTAGTAGCAGCCCGCCCCGCAGCCGAAGACCACGAAGCCGGCCAGCACCACCGTCCAGCCCGGGGTCAGCGAGAAGGTCACCATGGCCGCCGCCAGGATCATCGCCGCGCCCGCCGCGAACAGCTTCCGCCGTCCCAGCCGGTCGCTCAGCATGCCGAAGATCATCGCGCAGCCCACATTGGCCACGGTCGCCACGGTGGTCAGCAGGGCCAGCCCCTGCTCGGCCCGCCGGCCGGGGAACAGCGCCGGATAGTTCAGCGCGTCCTGAAGGTAGTAGAGCATGTAGCACTGGGTCAGGGTGATCGCGACCAGCACCATGAACCGGCTGACCCAGGCCAGGGCGAAATCCGGATGCTTGCGCGGATCGACCCACAGTCCTTTCAGGAACGCCACCAGGCTGAAGCGCTCGGTCGCGTCGGCGGTGATCGGCGGATCCTTCAGGCGCAGGGCGAAGGGCGCGATGGCCAGCACCAGCACGACGCCGATGGCCGCGTAGCGCGAGGCCTCCGAGGCCAGCAGCCCGCCGACCAGCACCGCCCCGGCCACGGCGCCGATGGGGTGGCCCAGACTCAGGAACGCCGCCACCCGGCCCTTCTGGGCGTCGGGCACGCGGTCGGGCAGCAGGGCCAGCAGAGCGGCGAACAGCATGTTGAAGGCCAGCTGGAAGCCGATGACGCCCAGGATCAGCTCCAGGCGGCTGTCGGCCAGCATGATCGCCACATAGGCCATGAGCGTGCCCACGAGGCCGATCAGCAGCCAGGGCCGCCGGCGGCCGAAGCGCGAGGTCGTCCGGTCGCTGATCGCCCCGGCCAGCAGGTTGGCGACGCTGGCGGTCAGCGCGCCCCAGAACGCCGTCTGGCTGAGAACCAGGGCCTTCTGGGCGGGATCCAGCGCGGCGGCCTTCAGCGGCAGCAGCACCTGGATCAGCGGCATGAAGCTGATGAACGCGCCGATCTGGGCGAAGGTGAAGGCGGCGATGAAACTGGGCCGAACCGGTTCGACCGGCCGGCTGGCGCCGCTCCGCGACATGGCTGCTCCCTGTAACCGACGCGGTCATTAAAGCCGCCGCGTTCGCCTGCCCGGCGACCTTCGCCGCGCCTTCAGCCCCCGGCAAGGGGCCTTCAGGCCTGTCCCCGAGTTTTTTCGTCGCTGGCGGGGTCGCCCTAGGCACGACAAATGCTCTAGGCTCGGACAAAGGGTTGAGTCCGGTAGCGGGGGAAACGGCAGACCGATGGCCTCGGTGACGATCTACGACGTGGCGGCGCGCGCCGAGGTTTCGATCAAGACCGTCTCGCGGGTCATGAACAACGAGCCTAACGTGCGGCCGATGATGCGCGAGCGCGTGCTCGAGGCCGCGCAGGCGCTCGGCTACAGCCCCAACCTGTCGGCCCGCAGCCTGGCCGGCTCCAAGAGCTTCGTCATCGCCGTCTTCGTCGACGCGGCCCTGACCATCGACCACTGGCGCAGCGAGCGCGGCGCCGACTACCTGTCGCGCATCCAGCTGGGCGCCACGCTGCAGTGCCGCGACGCCGGCTACCACCTGCTGGTCGAGCTGATCGACCACGAGGCCCCGCAGATCCGCCAGGAGGTCGGCGCCCTGCTGGCCGCGCTCAAGCCCGACGGCGTGATCCTGACCCCGCCCAGCTCCGACAACGAGATCGTGCTGGAGCTTTTGAACAAGTCCGGCACGCCCTATGTGCGCCTGGGTCCGGAAGAGACCGACGGTCCCGGCCCGCGCGTCCACATGGACAATTTCGCCGCCGCCCGCGACGTCACCGAGCACCTGGCAGGCCTTGGCCACAAGCGTATCGGCTTCGTGGTCGGCGAGCCGCGCCACGGCGCCAGCCAGGCCCGCCGCCAAGGCTATCTGGCGGCCATGGAGGCCCGCGGCCTCTCCGTCGACGAGGCCTGGATCCGCCAGGGCGACTTCACCTTCCAGTCGGGCCACGACGCGGCCAAGGCCCTCTTGGCCCTGCCCGACCGCCCCACCGCCATCTTCGCCTCCAATGACGACATGGCGCTGGGCGTGCTGGCCGCCGCCGCCGAGGCCGGCGTGCTGGTGCCCGGCGAGGTCTCGGTCGCCGGCTTCGACGACAGCCCCAGCGCCCGCTTCTCGCGCCCGCAGCTGACCACCGTGCGCCAGCCGGTCGTGGAGATGGCCGAACTGGCCACGCGGCTGCTGATCAAGGGCCAAGTGAAAGGCGGCGCGGCCGGCGCCATGGCCGCGCCGATCGACGAGCTCTTGCCGTTCGAGCTGATCCACCGCGCGTCCACGGCCCCGCCGCCGGCGCCCTAGAGCGCGCCAGGGTTAGGTGCGCGCGGCTCACCCGCCCGGGCGCGCTCAATCTAGAGCCCGATGTAGCCCCGGCGCACGGCGGCGACGACGGCCTGGGTGCGGTCGCCGACGTCCAGCTTGAGGTAGATGGTCTTGAGGCAGGCCTTGATCGTGTCGGGCGACACCGACATGCGCCGGGCGATCTCCTTGTTGGCCCGCCCCTCGGCCACCTGCAGCAGGATCACCCGCTCGCGGTCGGTCAGCGGCTCCTCCAGCGCGTGCAGGGCGATCTCCTGGGCGATCTCCGGCGCCAGCACCCGTCGCCCGGCATGGACGTTGCGGATGGTCTCCAAGAGCTCCTTGCGGATGCAGTTCTTCAGCAGATAGCCGCTGGCCCCCGCCCTCAGGGCGCGCAGGGCCAGGGTGTCGCCGGGATAGGTGGTCAGGACGATGACCGCCGCCCGCGGATCCAGGCCCCGGATGCGCTCGATCGCCGCCACGCCGTCCAGGCCCGGCATCTGGATGTCCATCAGGGTGACGTCCGGCCGCAGCGCGGCGAAGGCCTCCAGCGCCTGGATCCCGTCGGCCGCTTCGCCCACCACCCGCATGTCGGCCTGCCGGTCGACGAGCCCGACGATGCCGTCCCGCAGCATCGGATGGTCGTCGACCACCAGGATCCGGATGAGCCCGGCGGAGACGCTCGGATCATCCATGCCAGGGCCTCCCCTTCCAAAGCCGCGAGAGCGGCTCGCGCCACGACGGCCAAGGTCGGGGACTATAGGCCGTCCGCGCCGGAATGGTGACGACGATGCGCGTGCCTCCGCCCGGCGGACTTTCGATGGCCAGCCTGCCGCTGAGGGTGCGCGCCCGCTCGCGCATGCCCGCCAGTCCGAAATGGCGGTGGCGGCCGCCCTCGCGCAGGATGTCGGGCGCCATGCCCCTGCCGTCGTCGACGACCGCCACGGTCAGTCGGCGCGATCCGAACGCGACGCGAACCTCGATGCAGCCGGCGCCGGCGTGGGCCCGCGCGTTGGCCACGGCCTCGCCGACGATCGCCAGCACCTCGTCGGCGGCGATCTCGTCCAGCGCCCGGGGCGCGCCTTCGACAAAGACGCCCACCGGCGGCCCGCCCTCGCCGCCACGGGCCTGGGTCAGCTTGGAGAGCGCCGCCTCGAGGTCTTCGGCGCGATCGGCCGCGCGCAGGTCCAGCACCCGGTCGCGGGCCTGGCCCAGCGCCTCGTCGGCGGCGTCGAGCGCCCGTTCCAGCGGCGCCCGCTGGGGCTGCTCGCGCGGCAGGTCCTCGACGATCAGCTGGAAGCGCAGGATCAGCCCCTGCACGCCCTGCAACAGCGTGTCGTGCAGTTCGCGGGCGATCCGTTCGCGCTCGGCGATCCGCTCGTTCATCCGTGTACGGATTCTCGCTGTCACCGCCCGCAGCCGGACGCGGTAGAGCCCCCAGATCATGGCCGCGAAGACCAGCAAGCACAGCACCAGGAACAGCCGTGACTGCCAGAAGGTCGGCGGCACGGTTACGTCGAGCGACGCGCCCGTGGTGTTCCAGACCCCGTCGTCGTTCGCGGCCATCACCGTGAAACGATACTGGCCCGGCGGCAGGTTGTTGTAGAAGGCCGTGCGGCGCGATCCGGCCTCCACCCAGCTCTCGTCGATCCCCGCCAGCCGATAGCGGAAACGTACTCGTCCCGGCGTGCGCAGGCTCAGCGCCACATAGTCGATCTGCAACCGCGAGACCCCGACCGGCAGGGTGACGGCCCCGGTCGCCGGCAGCGCCCGCCCGCCCGCCGTCGCGGCCCGGATCAGGATCGGCGGCGGCGCGTCGTTGCGCATCAGGCCGCCGGGCGTGATGCGCATGACGCTGGCCGTGCCCAGGAACCACAACCGCCCGTCGCCGCCTCGCGCCGTGCGCACGCCGTCATAGCGCGCCGAACCGCTGGTCAGGCCGTCCAGTTCGTCGAAGACGCGATGCGGGATCGGATCGTCGGGATGGGCGAAGGCCCGGTTCAGGTCGGCCGCCGACAGCCGCACGATGCTGGAGAAGGTGAACAGCCAGACCTCGCCGTCGGGCGTCTCCAGCATGTAGCGCACGTTGCGCAGCCAGGGATGGCGACGCAGGTCGATGTGCTCGATGCGGCCAGGCGACAGCCGCGCCAGGCCCGCCGCTCCGCCGACGACCAGGCCGGCCGCGCCGTCGTTGACGAAGGTCAGGCGCCCCAGCCGCAGCTGCGCGCCGCTCCAGGTCGTGGTCTTGCCGCCCTCGATGCGGGTCAGGCTGGAAAAGCCGCTGATGACGATCGGTCGCCCCTGGCGGTCGATGGCGAACTGCTCGTCGACGCCGCTGGTCAGCGCCCGCCGGTCATGCCAGCCGGCGCCGTCGTGCATCGCCAGCTTGTGGTCGTTGGACGAGACCCAGAGCGTCCCGCCGGCTCCGACCGCGCATCGGAACAGCGTCCGGCGCTTGTCCATCGCGAAGGACCGGACCGTGCGGCCGTCCCGGATCTCGTCCACGACGCCGTCGTGCAGCAGGAACACGACGCCCTCGCCGCCGCACAGGACGATGTCGCGCGTCAGCCCCTCACGGATCCGGACGGGCGGCTTGTAGGGGCGGATCACGAAGAGGCCCGCGCTGTCGCTGACATAGACGAGGCCGCGACCGTCCTCGGCGACGAAGTATTCGTCCGCCCCGGCGGGGATCGCCGCCTCCTCGACGATGCTGGGCGCCACGAAGGCGTTGAGGCCCCGGTCGCCGCCGGTCCAGACCGTGCCCTCGCGATCGACGAACACCGACGCCGCCTGGTCGTCGGTCAGGCCGTCCTTGACGCCGTAGGTCGTCATCACGCCCGCCCCGTCGGGATGGGTGATGCGGAACAGGCCGGCCGAACCGGTCGCGCCCCACAGGCTGCCGTCGGGCGCGAAGACGATCTTGGTGCGCAGGCGCCGCCCCGGCGCCGGATAGTCGGGCAGGCCGCGCGCGCTGGTCTGGCCCGCGGCGTAGTCGGGCAGCCGGCGCGTTCCCTCCTGGTCGGAGATCCAGATATGGCCGGCGGCGTCCTCGGCCAGCCCCGCGCCCACGCCGACCCGGGCGTTGCTCAGCTCGAAGCGGCGCGCGCCCCGGCGCAGGAAGAACAATTTGTCCAGCGTGGCGACCCACAACACGCCGTCGCGCGCCGCCACCACCGACATGATCCAGCCGTCGGGCGCGCCCCAGCTCTCCTCAAGCGTCTCCCAGCGCCCGCCGACGAACCGCGACAGCGAGTTCGTGGCCCTGGCGTTGACCGCCCAGATGACGCCGTCCTGATCCTGCAGCAGTTCGGTGATCTGGCGCGAGGGATCGGGCATGCCGGTCGAGGCGAACCGACCATCCCGGAAGACCGACACCCCCTCCCCCTGAAACCGGCCGACCCACAGCTCGCCCGTGCGGGTCTCCAGCATCTGGGCGACGCCATAGAAGACGGTGGGATCGTCGCTCGCCGGCGAGAAGGTGTCGAAGGTCACGCCGTCGAACCGCGCCAGGCCGTCCGAACCCGAGATCCACAGATAGCCGTCGCGCGTCTGGGTGATGTCGTTGATCCGTCCGGGGGCCGAGGCCGCGCCCCGCCAGGCGGTATGGCGAAACTGCGCGATCGACAGGGCGTCGGACTGCGCCGGCGCCGCTGTCGGGGCGAACAGGAAGGCGGCCAGCAGCGCCAACGCGAGGGCGGCCCGCGAACCTCGACAGTCGATCATCGCGTCCCCCTGAAGCCGGACTGAAGCCGAGCCTCACACTGCGCCGAACCGCGCCGCGCCCGCATACCCATCCGGGTAAACACTCGCTCCCCGGTTGGCATTGAGGGCTCAAGCACACCGGACGAACAGTGTCATCGGAAATCGCGGAGGCGTCGACGAACGCCGGCCGCACGCCTCCGGAGAAACACCGATGACCCGTACATTCCTCGGCGCCGCAATGGCCGCCGTCCTTGCCGCCGGCCTGGCCTCGGCCTCGCCGAGCCTGGCCCAGCCCCCGCCCTTCCCCGTCGGCTTCAAGACCAGCCAGATCACCACCAACGGCGCGACGATCCACGTTCGGGTCGGCGGCAAGGGACCGGCGGTCGTGCTGCTGCACGGCTATGGCGAGACCGGCGACATGTGGGCGCCGCTGGCCGCCGACCTGGCCCGCGACCATACGGTCATCGTGCCAGACCTGCGCGGCCTTGGCCTGTCGTCGCGCCCGACCGGCGGCTACGACAAGAAGACCCAAGCCGGCGACGTGGCCGGGGTGCTGGACGCCCTGAAGGTCGACAAGGCCGACCTCGTCACCCACGACATCGGCAACATGGTCGGCTACGCCTTCGCCATGCGCAGCCCCGAGCGAGTGGGCCGCTTCGTCCTCATCGACGCCCCCGTGCCCGGGATCGGCCCCTGGGACGAGATCACCAAGAACCCGCTGCTCTGGCACTTCCGCTTCGGCGGCCCGGACATGGAGCGGCTGGTGGCCGGCCGCGAGCGGATCTATCTCGACCGCTTCTGGAACGAGTTCTCGGCCGATCCGGCCAAGTTCTCGGAAGGCGCCCGCGTCCACTACGCCAAGCTCTACGCCCAGCCCGGCGCCATGCACGCCGGCTTCTCCCAGTTCGCCGCCTTCGACCAGGACGCCATCGACGACAAGGCCATACTCGCCGAGAAGGGCAAGCTTCCGATGCCGGTCCTGGCCCTGGGCGGCGAGAAGTCGTTCGGCCTGACCATGGCGGCGGTGATGCGCTACACGGCCAGCGACGTCACCGAAGGCGTCATCCCCGCCTCCGGCCACTGGATCATGGAGGAGAACCCGGCCGCGACGGTGAAGATCGTCCACGACTTCCTCGACGCCAAGCCGGCGGCCAGGCCATGAGCGCGCGTCGCCTGACGATCGGCTTTCTGGGCCTGGCGGGCGTCGCCGCGGCGGGTCCGCTCCACGCCCAGGACCTGCGCCTGACGCCGCCCGAGATCGCGGCCCTGGCCAAGGGCGGCGCGGGGGCCGGCACCTCCGGCGTCGCCGGGATCCGGACGACCACCCTGTACGGCGATCCGACCAAGGCCGGTCCCTACACGATCGAGATCCGCGTGCCGCCCCATACCCGCATCGCCGCCCACAGCCACAAGGACGACCGCACGGCCGTGGTGGTCTCCGGGACCTGGTTATTCGGCTACGGACGCAGGAACGAGGTCCCGCTGGTCAAGGAACTGCCCCCGGGCAGCTTCTACACCGAGCCGGCGGGCGTGGATCACTTCGCCCAGACCCACGACCAGCCAGCGTCTACATCTTCGGCTACGGCCCCACGAGCACCGACTATGTCGTCGCCTCGGACGCGCCCAAGCCCTGACCCGCCTGAACTGAACGAAAAAGGGGCGCGGCCCTCACGGACCGCGCCCCCTTTCGATCTTTAAAGCCTGAAGGCCTTAGCGGCCCGGCCGCGCGAACGCGGCGACCTTGGCCCGGGCAGCATGCACCGGATGCTCCGGCTCGGCGTAGCGCTGGGTCGGCGCGGCTTGGCTCGACCCGATGCGGAAGCCGCCGACGTGGTTGGCCAGGTCCGCGGCCTCGGCGCGCAGGGCGCGGGTGGCGTCGGTTGAGCGCTGGGCCATGGCGGTGTTGCGCTGGGTGACCTGGTCCAGCTGGCCGACGGCGCTGTTGACCTCGGTCAGGGCGCTGGCCTGCTCGTTGGCCGAGGCGGCGATCTCGTTGACCAAGCTGTCGATGGCGCCGACCTTGTCGACGATGCCGCGCAGGGCGTCGCCCGTCTGGCGGACCAGCTCGACACCCTCGCCCACCTGGCGGCTGGAGTCCGAGATCAGGCTCTTGATCTCCTTGGCGGCCTCGGCCGAGCGCTGGGCCAGGGCCCGCACTTCCTGCGCCACGACCGCGAAGCCCTTGCCGGCGTCGCCGGCGCGAGCCGCCTCGACGCCCGCGTTCAGGGCCAGCAGGTTGGTCTGGAAGGCGATCTCGTCGATCACGCCCAGGATATGGTTGACCTGGTTGGACGAGCTTTCGATCTGGCTCATGGCCTCGGCGGCGCGGGTCACGACCGCGCCCGAACGCTGAGCCTCGGTGGCGGCCTCGCCGACTCGCGAAGAGACCTCGCGGGCGCTCTGGGCGGTCTTGGCGACGGTCGAGGTCAGCTGTTCGACGGCGGCGGCCGTCTGTTCCAGGGTGGCGGCCTGCTGCTCGCTGCGCATCGCCAGGTCGTCGGCGGCCGAGGCGATCTCGTCGGCGCCCGAGCGGATGCCGCGCGTGGCGCGGTCGACCGCGCCCATGGCTTCGGCCAGGGCGGCTGCCGCCTGGTCGAAGTCGGACTTCAGGCTGACGAACTCGGGCGACAGGGCGCCGTCGACGCGGGCCGAGAGATCCCCGGCGGCCAGGCGCGACAGCGCGTCGCCCACGGCGCGCACGGCGTCGGCCTGGCGCTGCTCGGCGCTGGCGCGCTCGGCTTCCAGCTGGTCGCGCTCGTCCTGCAGCAGTTCCAGATAGGTCGAGATGGCCAGGTCCATGTCCAGCATCACGGCCTTGTTCAGCGCCACCAGGCCGTCGGCCAGCTCGGCGTCGTTCTTGGCGCTGGCGAACAGGCTCTTGGCGCGCTTTTCGACCATGGCGCGGATCAGCTTCTCGGCCACCAGGGCGTAGCCGCCGATGTACCAGCGCGGCTCAAGCCCGATGACGGCATGGGCCTTGCCGATGCGGGCGACGTCGCCCTGATAGTCGGCGCCGTACTCGGCGGTGGCCAGGCGACGCCAGTGCGAGGCCTGGCGGCCCTGGGCGTTGCTGATGTGGGCGTCGCTGGAGAACATCTTGCGCGTCTCGGGGAAGGCCCGGACCTGCGCGTAGAACGCGTCCAGCGCGCCGTTGATCTCGGCGTCGATCACCGGCTTGGCGGCCCGCAGGGCGGCGCGGTCCTTGTGGTCGAAGCGCATGAAGCTCATGCGCTGGTCGAGCTGGTTCTGCGCGCTCATGCCGCCACCCCTGGTCACTGGAATCCTGATCGGAAGAGCCGTGACGGCAATTCATTAACCAAGATTGAAACCCAGGCGGGTTCTTACGCAAAAGCCGTACAAGCCGCCGCCCTGCGACGACCCGTCACGCCGTCCAGAGATAGCGCCAGGTTTCCGAGATCGGCTTGCCGTCGCGGGTCAGGCGCAGGCTGAGCTCGGCCTGCTTGCCGACCGGCTTCAGCCCGAAGGCCGCGCGCACCGTCGCCGCCCGCGGATAGGGCGTGATGTTGCTCCAGGTGGTCTCGCCGCCCTTGGCCTCGATGTCGAGCCGCACGCCGTCCAGCCCGTCGGCCAGCATCGGACCCGACAGGTCGATGGTGAACATCCGAAGGCCGTCCTGCGCATCGGCGCCGGTGCGGGTGCGCACCACCCTCGCCTCGCCGTCGCCCAGGCGTTCACCGCCCCAATGCAGGCGGTAGGACAGGTCCACGCGCGAACCGGCCTCCCAGGCCTGCTCCGGCCGCCAGAAGACGGCGATGTTGTCGTCGCTCTCCTTGCGGGTCGCCAGCTCGGCCAGCACCACCGCGCCCTTGCCCCAGGCGCCCAGGGGTTCGACCCACAGGCTGGGCCGCAGGTCGTAGCGGGCTTCCAGGTCGCCGTAGTCCTCCAGCCGCCGCGCCCGCTGCACGAGGCCGAAGCCCCTGGGGTTCTCGTCCTGGAAGTACGACAGCCGGTGGGCGGTCGGGTTGGTCAGCGGCCGCCAGATCTGCTCGCCGGTCCCGGTCAGCATGGCCAGGCCGTCGCTGTCGTGCACGGCGGTGCGGAAGTCGTCGCCCCGCGGCCCGTCCGAGACGTTGAACAGGAACATGCTGCTCTGCGCGGCCACGCCCATCTTCGTCATCTTCACGCGCGGGAAGATCGTCGCCGTGACGTCGAAGGTCACCGCCTGGCCCGGCCGGATCGTGAAGCTGTAGGCGCCCGTGCAGCTTGGGCTGTCCATCAGCGCGTGGACCACCACCGTCTCGGCCCCGTCGGCCGGACGCTCCAGCCAGAAGCGCTCGAAACTGGGGAACTCTTCGTTCGGCTCGCCCGCGCCGATGGCCAGGCCCCGCGACGAGAGGCCGTAGAACTGGTCTCGACCCAGGCTGCGGAAATAGCTCGCGCCCTGGAAGACAGCGATCTCGTCCAGCTTGTCGGCGCGGTTCAGCGGCCACAGCAGCCGCAGGCCCGAAAAGCCGCCGATGGCCTTGGCCGCGCCGGCGTGCTCGCCGGGCACGTCGAACATCTCCGGATCGAACGGCACCGGCCGCGCGACGCCGCCCTCGACCTCGTAGATCGGGAAGACGCGCGGATAGAGATAGGCCGGCGGGAAGAACTCGGCGCGGAACGGCGCGGCGCGGTCGGCCCACAGGGCGTGCTCGCCGCGGAATCGGATGCGGAAATATTCGTCGTAGGACAGGCCGGCCAGGCCCCCGCCACCACTCTTGTCGCCGCTGGCGACCGGCGCGCGATAGGGTTTCTTGGCTAGGTTTTCGGCCAGGCCGCGCAGGATGTCGGGCGAGAACGCCTCGCCTTCCACAGGCGCCGGTTGCGCCGCAACAAGACGGGGGAGCATGGCCACCAGGGCTCCGAGAGACAGCGTACCGAGCGCGCCGCGCCGGCTGACAGAAGCAAATTCCATGCGGCCCTTCTATGCCGCGCGCCCGGGCGACGCTACAAACCGAGCGTTGGATTATCGCCTGTTGACGGCGTCTTTGCGGCGGAGCCGCATAAAGCTGCAAGCTTGGTCGTCCGTGTTCGGCCATGATCATGACGCAACAAGCTGGGCCTTGAAGCGTTTGAGCCGGCGACACAGTCCCTGCTAGTCTGGGCGTGCGTTGTAACGAGGGGTAAGCGCAGTAGATGGGCGTGCCGGCGGAATTCACCCTGGACGACAAGGACGGCGGCAAGTCCGTCGTGCTTTCCGGGGACTGGACGGCGCGCGGCATGGCCGACGCCGGCCTGCGACTCGCCGAGGCCATGAAGGGCTCGGAATCGTTCGACCTCGACCTGACCGGCATGAACCGCTGCGACACGGCCGGCGCCTACGCCATCATCCGCGCCGCCGACGGCCGGCTGACGGCCGGGAACATCAAGGCGCGCCCCCAGACCCTGCGCCTGCTGGAGCTGGTCGGCGAGGCCACCCAGGCCGAATGCCCGCCCGACAACCGCCTGCACGGCTTTGTCGCCCTGCTCGACCGCATCGGCCGGGGCCTGTTCGACCTGCTGCGCGACGGCTACGGCACGCTGATCTTCCTGGGCCACCTGCTGACCGCCCTGGCCCGCTGCGCGATCAACCCGCGCAAGATTCGCTGGGCGCCGATCATCTCGCTGTCCGAGCGGGCGGGCCTGGACGCCATGCCGATCGTGGCCACCACCACCTTCTTCATCGGCGCGGTCGTGGCCCTGCTGGGCGCCAACCTGCTGACCGACTTCGGGGCCCAGGTGTTCAGCGTCGAGCTGATCGGCGTGTCGGTGCTGCGCGAGTTCAACATCCTGATCACCGCCATCCTGCTGGCCGGCCGCTCGGCCTCGGCCTTCGCGGCCGAGATCGGCTCGATGAAGATGAACCAGGAGATCGACGCCATGCAGGTCATCGGCGTCGACCCCTACGAGGCCCTGGTGCTGCCCCGCTTCGCGGCCCTGCTGATCACCATCCCGCTGCTGACCTTCGTGGCCACGCTCGCCGGTCTCGCCGGCGGCATCGTCGTGGTCTGGGTGGTGCTGGACCTGTCGCCCGGCTTCTTCCTGCAGCGGATGACCGACTATGTCGGCGCCACCCACTTCTGGATCGGCATGTCCAAGGCCCCGGTGATGGCCATGGTCATCGCCGCGATCGGCTGCCGCCAGGGCATGGAGGTCGGCAACGACGTCGAGTCGCTGGGCCGCCGCGTCACCGCCGCCGTCGTCCACGCCATCTTCGCCATCATCCTGATCGATGCGGTCTTCGCCCTGCTCTACATGGAGCTGAACGTATGAAGACGGCCGCCTCCCCCGCGCCCGCCCCGCCCCCCAAGCCGGCCGAATCCGCCCCGCCGATCCAGGTCGACGGCCTGGTCTCGCGCTTCGGCGACAACGTCGTGCACGACAATCTCGACCTCACCGTCGAGCGTGGCGAGGTGCTTGGCGTGGTCGGCGGCTCGGGCACCGGCAAGTCGGTGCTGCTCAACAGCATCATCGGCCTGAAGGTCCCCGACGGCGGCGTCATCCGCCTGTTTGGCGAGGACATGCAGGAGGCCTCGCGCCGCAAGTGGACGGCGCTGGAGCGCCGCTGGGGCGTGCTGTTCCAGCAGGGGGCGCTGTTCTCGAACCTGACCGTGCGCGAGAACGTCGCCGCTCCCCTGTTCGAGCACACCCGCCTGCCCAAGAGCGAGATCCTCGAACTGGCCGACCTGAAGATCGCCCTGACCGGCCTGCCGCCGCGCGCGGGGGCCCTCAAGCCGGCCGAGCTGTCGGGCGGCATGCGCAAGCGGGCGGGCCTGGCCCGCGCCCTGGCGCTGGACCCCGAGCTTCTGTTCCTCGACGAACCCACCGCCGGCCTCGACCCGATCGGCGCGGCGGCCTTCGACGAGCTGATCAAGGACCTGTCCGACAGCCTCGATCTCACGGTGTTCATGATCACCCACGACCTGGACAGCCTCTACACCATCACCGACCGCGTCGCCGTGCTGGCCGACAAGAAGGTGATCGCCAAGGCCCCGGTCGAGGAACTCGAGCACTCCGACCACCCCTGGATCAAGGAATACTTCCTGGGCCCGCGCGGACGCGCGGCCGGGAAAGCCGCTACGGCGAGGAGCCGCTGATGGAAAGAAACGCCAACTACGCCCTCGTCGGGGCGGCCTGCCTGATCCTGTTCATGGGTCTGGTGGTGTTCGTCGTCTGGCTGGCCAAGCTGCAATTCAACAAGGACTACGACCTCTACGACGTGCTGTTCGTCGGGGCGGTGCGCGGCCTGTCGGAGGGCGGCGAGGTGCACTTCAACGGCATCAAGGTCGGCGAGGTCACCAAGATCGAGCTCGACAAGAGCGACCCCAACCGCGTCATCGCCCGCACCCGTCTGACCTCGGACGTGCCGATCCGCGTCGACAGCTACGCCACGCTGGAGCCGCAGGGCATCACCGGCGTCAACTACATCCAGCTGACCGCCGGCACCTCGACCAAGCCGCTGCTCAAGGACACCGTCAAGAGCGGCGAGGTGCCGATCATCCGCAGCCAGCGCAGCGCCCTGTCCGACCTGCTGGAAGGCGGCGGCACGGTGCTGAGCCGCACCATCGAGGCGCTGGACCGCGTCAACCGCGTGCTGTCCGACCGCAACATCAAGACCTTCAGCGCCAGCCTCTCCGACGTCCAGTCGGTCACCGCCGAACTGCGCGAGCGCAAGGAGATCATCGCCGACGCCCAGAAGGCGCTGCAGAGCATCGACGCCACCGCCCAGGAGATCGCCAACCTCTCGCGCTCCACGCAGGGCGTGGTCGACGGCGACGGTCGCAAGGCCATCAAGGACCTCGGCGCGGCCGCCGACGAGATCAAGCTGGCCGCCAAGGACGTGCGCACCATGGTCAGCCGCCTCGAGGGCCCGACCAGCGACTTCGCCTCCACCGGCCTGCCGCAGCTGTCCTCGGCCATCGTCACGCTGCAGTCGGCCGCCGAGTCCCTCGACCGTCTGGTCGGCGAGGTGGAGCAGAACCCGCGCGGCCTGGTGGGCAAGGCCCCGGCCAAGGAAGTGGAGATCAAGCCGTGAGCGCGTCCTTCAAGAAATACGCCTCGGGCCTGGCCCTGGCCGGTCTCGCGCTGAGCCTGTCGGGCTGCATCAGCGTGTTCCCCAAGACCGAGCCCTCGGGCATGTACCGCTTCGGAACCACGTCGCCGGCCGCCACCAAGGGTCCGCCGGGCGCTATGTTCGGCGTGCTCAAGGCCCCGACGGTCTTCACCCGCCCCTCGGCCGGCGACCGCATCCTGACCACCGGCTCCGGCGGCGAGGCGGCCTATGTCGCCGGCGCCCGCTGGATCGCCCCGGCCAGCGTGCAGTTCGACGAGGCCCTGTCGCGGGCCTTCGACGCCGATCCCGGCCGCGCCCGCCTGATCGGCCGCGGCGAGGTGGCCAAGGCCCAGATGGTCCTGCGGCTCGAGGTCCGGGCCTTCGAGGCCGCCTATGTCGACGGCCCCAAGGCCCCGCCCGAAGTGATCGTCCAGGTCCGCGGCGTCATCAGCCGCACCGGCGACCGCGCCCTGGTCGGCGACCAGGTCTTCGAAGCCAAGGTCAAGGCCGCCGACAACCGCGTCGGCCCCATCGTCGCCGCCTTCGACCAGGCCAACGCGAAGGTCATCGGCGACCTGGTGGGCTGGATCAACGCGGCGGGCGCCGGTTTGCCGAAGGAGTAAGGCGCGGCGTCAGAAACCCTCCCCCTTAAGGGGGAGGTGGCCCTGAGGGGGAAGTATCTGCTGAGGTCAGTTCTTCCGCCGACGCCAAGGCCCCCTCCCCCTCAGTCGCTCCGCGACAGCTCCCCCTTCAGGGGGAGCATCTTGGACGAAGGGCCGGAAAGGCCTCTCTAGCCCCTACCCCGCCGCGCGGGCCTTGAAGCCCGCCAGGCGGTCCAGCTTGTCCAGCAGGTAGTCGCTCTCTTCGCGCGACACCGCCTGGGAGGACGTGAGGAAGCGTTGCAGCATGTGTTCCTGGAACCGTTCGCGCTCGCCCGGACGACCGTCGAACTCCATGCCGTGATAGGCGTCGACCCCGGCGCGGAAGGCCGGGAACAGGCGCGATGGCAGGCCGGCCCGCTCGTAGACGGCCTTCAGGCCCAGCGCGCCGGCGTCGTGCACCATCAGCCAGGTGCGGTGATGCGGCACGCCGGCCAGTTCGGCCAGCCCCCATTCGACGAAGGTCATGTGGCCATGGGCCAGGGCCCGCAGCAGCAGCGACGGCGTCAGGCGGCCGACGCGGTTCAGGTGGGTGACGAAGGCCTTCGGATCGGCGGTGCGGCCGGCCTGGTCGACCAGGTCGATGGTCGCCCGCTCCTTGGCGCCGACGATGATCTCCAGCGCCCGCTCGGCCGACAGGGCGTGGTTGTCGAGAATGTGCTCGCGCAGCTGGTCGCCGACCATGTCGATCAGGCGCTCGGTCACCGACAGCGGCAGCACCGCGCGGTACGCGACGGCCTGAAGCACGCTCTCGGACTTGGCGAAGCGGTCCAGCGCCTTCTGCAGGGCCAGATCCGAGAAGCGGGCGTTGTCGTTGGCGCAGACCGCGGCCACGACGTCTTCAGGGGCCTGGTCGACCAGCAGGCCGGTGACCTTGCTCGACAGCTTGGGCCGGCGGGCGACCGCCATCTGGCGGACCGGGCCGCCCAGGCGGATGATCTCGGCCAGGTCGTGATCGGTGAACACCGGCGAGAAGCTGATTACCGGCAGCGACACGCTCTCGACGTCGCGCGCCAGGCGGTTGGCCACGTCCGGCGGCAGCAGCGGCGAGGTCTTCAGCGTCACGGCCAGGGCCCGGCGCACCAGCTCGGCGGCGTCGGCGGCCATGACCCGCAGGATTTCCTGGGCCTGCAGGCGCTCTTCCTCGGAAAGTTCGGCGCGGTCGATCTTGCGGCACAGCCGGTGCGCGGCCAGGGCGCGCTCGTCAGGCGTCGCGCCCTTCACGAGCATGCGGATGTCGTCGTTGGTCAGCGCGGCGCGGGTCGTGGCCATGGGCCTGGCCTTCTGCGAATGGACGGTCGAATCAAAGGATGGGCGGTTAGGCTTAACGATTGTTTGCCCGGAAAGCCCTGTGCATTAACGATACCGCGTAACCACCCGCAAACCGTGCTCGCCTAGCGTCCTCGCCTGAACGCCCGAGGATCCGATTCTTGTTCGCTGAGCGCCGAACCCACGATGTGAAAAGGCCCGGGGCCGACACCGCGCTCGCCCTCGGCGTGCAGGTGGCGCTGCTGCCCTACGCCCTGGCCGTCTTCGCCGTAAGCCTGCCCTTCTTCGTCTGGGCGGGCTCGTTCGCCCGCAACGCGGTGTGGATGACGCTGAGCTTCGCGATCTTCGCCATCAACTGGGGCGTGTTCTACGGGATCAACAACTGGCTGAAGACGCCGAAGGCCGAAGACCTGACCATGCGCCTGCGGCTTCAGGTCGCGGGCGGCCTCCTGTGGGCGCTGGGCGTGGTCCAGATGTCGGCCTTCGCCGACGCCGCCGGACCGATCCGCGAGACCCTGCTGCTGCTGGCCGCGGCCGCCGGCATGGTCTGCATCTTCTTCGCCTCCCCCGTGCCGCAGTGCCTCGTCGTGGTGGCCCCGGTGGCGGCGGCGGGACCGCTATGGGCGCTGTTCAGCCGCCCCGAAAGCCGCCAGACCGGCCTGATGGCCGTCGGGGGCCTGGCCCTGGCGCTGGCCATGGCGCTGATCTTCAACCGCATGCTGCGCCGCCAGCACGCCCTGGCCGTGGCCCACGAGGCTCTGGTCGAGGAACGGATGCGCGTGCTGGAGAGCGCCGAGCGCACCGCCCGCTCCAAGTCCGACATCGTCGCCACTCTCAGCCACGAGATCCGCAACGGCCTGACCGGCGTCACCCACGTGCTGGCCGCCGCCGCCGGCAAGGGCGGACGCGCCGCGCCTTCCCGCGAACAGCTGAACGCCGCTCTCGACGCGGCCCAGGACCTGATCGCGGTGCTCAACGCCACGCTCGACGCCGAAACTGCCGAGTCCGGCCGCCTGGCGGTCGAGACCCAGGCCTTCGAGCCGGTGCGCCTGGTCCGCGACCTCGTCCTGCTGGAACGCCCGCACGCCCTGGCCAAGGGCCTGGAACTGGCCGTCCACGTCGACGCGTCGCTGGAGAACCGGGTGCTGGGCGCGGCCATGGCCGACCCGATGCGCACCCGCCAGATCATCGCCAACCTCGTCGGCAACGCGGTGAAGTACACCGTCCGCGGCCGGGTCGAGGTGCGGATCGAGCCGCGCGGCGACGACCGCATCGCCATCGAGGTCGCCGACACAGGCCCTGGCCTGTCGGCCGAGGAACTGGAGCAGGCCTTCGAGCCCTTCCGCCGCGTGGAGCGCACCGGCGCGGGCGTCAACGGCGCGGGCCTTGGCCTGTCGTTGTCGCGCCAGCTGGCCCGGCTGATGGGCGGCTCGCTGGAGACCAGCAGCGCGCTGGGCGTCGGCAGCTGCTTCACCGTGCTTCTGCCCTATGACGTCGCCTGCCCCTGCCCGCAGGAGCCGGTCGAGGAGACCCTGGCCGCCGCCGATCCGGCCCCCGACGTCCAGCGCAGCCTGCGCGTGCTGATCGCCGAGGACGACGCCCTGAACGCGGCCATGCTGCGCGCCATCCTCGAACAACTCGGCCACCAGGTGGTCCACGCCCAGAACGGCCGCCGCGCGGTCGATCTGGCCAAGGTCTGCGAATTCGACCTCGTCATGCTCGACGGCCGCATGCCGGTGCTGGACGGCCCGCAGACCGCCGCCGAGCTGCGCGCCCTGCCCGGCGCCAGCGGCCAGATGCCGATCATCGCCGTCATCGGCGGCGACGCCGACGAAGCCCGCGAGTGCACCGAGGCCGGCGCCGACACCGTGCTGCGCAAGCCGGTCAGCGTGGCGGGCGTGGCTCGCGCCGTGGCCGACGCCGCCGCCCTTACCCGCCAACCGCGCGCGGAGGCTTCGCGCGGCGCGGCCTGAGAAGGCTTCCCAACGCTCGTTTGACCGCCCATCCTGTCGCCAACGACAAGAACAGAGCGGAGGAAGCGGATGCTGCGGGACCTCAAGGTCGTCGAGCTGGCCACCTATATCGCCGCTCCGGGCGCGGCCGGCATCCTGGCCGACTGGGGCGCCGACGTGGTCAAGGTCGAGTCTCCCGAAGGCGACCCGATGCGCCGCTTCTTCGAGACGATCGGTTCCGACCACGCCGCCAACCCCGTCTTCGAGCTCGACAACCGGGGCAAGCGCTCGATCGTCCTCGACATCCGCACCCCGGCCGGCGCGCAGGCCCTGAAACGCCTCGTCGCCACCGCCGACATCTTCCTGACCAACGTGCGCCCCGCGGCTCTGCGCCGCGCCGGCCTCGACCACGAGACCCTGCGCGCGGCCTTCCCCCGCCTGATCTACGCCAGCCTCACCGGCTACGGCCTCACCGGTCCCGACGCCGACAAGCCGGGCATGGACGTCGCCGCCTTCTGGTCGCGGGCCGGGGTCGGCGCCCTGACCGCGCCCAAGGGCGCCGAGCCCTTCCCGATCCGCACTGGCATGGGCGACCACGTCACCTCGCTGGCCACGGTCTCGGCGATCCTGGCGGCCATTCACGAGCGTCACCGCACCGGCGTCGGGCGGCTGGTCGAGACCTCGCTGCTGCGCACCGGCGCCTACGCCATCGGCTCGGACCTCGCCATCCAGCTGCACTTCGGCAAGCTGGCCTCGACCCGCCCCCGCCGCGAAGCCGTGCAGCCGCTGGCCAACTTCTTCCAGACGAGCGATGGCCGCTGGATCTGCCTGCTGGCCCGCCAGGGCGCGACCGACTGGCCCAGGATCGCCGCCGCCGTCGGCCGGCCCGAACTGGTCGACGACCCGCGCTTCTCCGGCGCCCGGGCCCGGCGTGAAAACACGTCCGCCCTGGTCGACATCCTCGACGAAGCCTTCGGCGCCATGGACTACGAAACCGCCGCCGCCGCCCTCGACGCGGGCGACATCACCTGGGCGCCCTGGCAGACGCCGCGCGACCTGGTCGAGGACCCGCAGGCGCAGGCCGCCGGCTGCTTCGTCGAGACATTGGACGGCCGCCGCTCGCCGGCCGCGCCGGCCCGCTTTTCCGACATCGACGAGGCGCCGCGCACGCCCGCGCCGGCGCTGGGCGCCGACACGGCCGCCGTCCTGGCCGAGCTCGGTTATTCCAAGGAAGAGATCGAGGCCCTGAGGACCTAGCGCGCCTTGCCGCCGGCCGAACCGGCGTTGGCGTCCGACAGCATGCGCAGCATCTCTGCCGAGAACAGGCTGTTGGCCACCCGGCTGACGCCGCCGCCGTCGTCCGAACGCGTGCCGCTGAAGGCGCCCCCATAGCCCTGCGACCCGCGCAGCACGAGGTCCACCACGGCCTTCTGCTGGTCGATGCGGTCGAGGCGCCGACCCGAGGCGTACTGCAGGAAGCCCTCGTTGGTATCCGGTTCACGCTCGCGCACGGTCGGGACGCCACCATTGCCGCCGGCGCTCTTGGTCAGGTTCGCATAGACCTCGCCCACGGTGGCGGCGCGACCGTCGCGATAGAAGATCGAGCGGTTGGCGGCGGCGGCTTCGGGGAACATCGACGCGGCGCTGGCGCCCGGATTGCGGTTGGCCGCCTCGATCAGTCGAGCCGAGCCTTGCGGGCCCAGGAAGTGGGCGGCGTAGAGCTCGCCCGAGGTCGGGCTGCGCCCCACCCGGCCGCGAAGATAGGAGGCATGGTCCGACGCCAGCTCGCCGGCCATCAGCGAGGCGGCGTGCGGGTCGAGCTTGAGGCCCAGAACGGCCTTGCGGGCCTCGTCTCCGGCCACACGGTACTTGCCGTCGGATCCCTGCTGGATCAGGTCGGCATAACGGGCGTAGCCGTACTTGGCGCCGTGCTTCTTCAGCGTGGCCAGCCAGGTCTGGTCGACGAACTGGAACAGGCCCGAGGCCGACGAAGTCCGCGCCTTGGCGGCCGGATTGTAGCCGCTCTCGCGCTTGGCGGTGCCCATCAGGAACGTGAAGTCGACACCAGTCGCGCTCGACGCGCGCTGGATCGCCGACTCGACGACGTTGCGGATGGATTGGACGGCCATGGCCTGAATGTCTGAACCAGCGTGGTTAACGCCGGCTTAACCACGTTTCCGCGTTCGCCGGACCGGCCCGCGACAAGTCGCCCCGCCCCTCTCTCGCGCCCGCGACAAACTGCCACGCTGAAGCTTGCCCCAATTATGCGAGAAACATTGTTTCCATAACGCAACAATGTTACCGCGCGCCAACTTTCGGGGGAAACGATGGCCAGACTCTCGGCCTTGATCTGCGTACACAACGAGGAAGCCCGACTGGCCGAATGCCTGTCGCGTCTGGCCTTCGCCGATGAATTGGTGGTCGTGCTCGACCGCTGCACCGACGGCTCGGCGGCGATCGCCAAGCAGTACGGCGCGGTGCTGGTCGAAGGCGCGTTTCCGCTGGAGGGCCCCCGCCGCGCGGCCGGCGCCGCCGCCGCAACCGGCGACTGGATCCTCGAGATCGACGCCGACGAATATGTCAGCCCCGAGCTCGCCGCCGAAGTGCGCGCCGCCGTGGCGTCCGGCCAAGGCGACTGGCGGCAGATCCCCGTCGACAACTATATCGGCCCGCGACTGGTGAAGTACGGCTGGGGCGGCTCGTTCGGCACCACTTCGGTGGCCCGTCTCTTCCGACGCGGCGTCAAGAGCTGGGGAACCCAGCGCGTCCATCCATCGGTGAAGTTCGTCGGCGAGGCCGGTCCGTCGCTGCGCACGCCGATCCGCCATGAGGTCGACGACAACATCTCCGACATGCTGCGCCGCCTCGACCGCTACACCGAACTGCGCGCCAAGGATCTGGCCGAGACCGGCGAGTGGCCGGGCCTGGGCCGCAACGCCTTCCGCGGCGTGCGGCGTTTCTACAAATGCTACGTCTCGCGCCAGGGCTGGCGCGAAGGCGGCTGGGGCTTCCTGATCGCGCTGATGGCGGCGATCTATCCGCTGCTGTCGGTGCTGCGCATGCAGCTGGAAGTGCGCGGCACGGCCTCGATGGTCCAGGACCCGACGGCGGTCTGCGCCGAGGCCGTGGCCTCGACCTCCCCGCTGGCCTGATGCTTCAAGCCCTGCTGCTGTCGCGCGAACTGGCCCGCTGGCGCGCGGCCGGGCGCCGCGCCCGCCTGTGGTGGCGCGACGACGACGCCCGCACGCCCGGCCCGGCGCTGGAGCGGCTGCTGGCCCACGCCCTGGCCTTCGACGCCCCCCTGACCCTGGCGGTCATTCCCGACGGCGACCGCGCCGACCTCGCAGAACGCCTCGCCACCGTGCGCGGCGTACGGGTGGTGCAGCACGGCGCCGACCACGTGGATCGCAGCGCCGGCGGCGGCGCCTTCGAGTTTCCGCCCGAGCGCACCGCCGACGAGATCGCCGCCGCCCTGCGCGATGGCTGGACCCGGCTCGCCCCCCTGCCCGGCGCGCTGAAACTGTTCACCCCACCCTGGAACGCGGTTCACCCCCGCCTGACCGACGCCCTGGCCAACGAGCGTTACGTCGGCTGGAGCGCCTGGTCGGAGGTCGCCCCCGAAGCCGCCCCGCCGCGCATCGACACCCATCTGGACCTGCTGCGCTGGAACCCGGCTCCGCGCTTCAGGGGCAAGGCTCGCCTGACCTCGCAGCTACGCCGCCAACTGGCGCGCCGCCGGAAGGCCGGGACCTGGGACGCGCCGATCGGCCTGCTGACCCACCACCTCGACCACGACGAGGCGGCGTGGAAGTGGCTTGCAGGCTTGATGCGCAAGGTCCGTCGCCATCCCGTCCTGACCTGGAGCGACCTGGGCGACCTGCTGCCGGAGACCGGCCGACCACAGTAGATTTTACGAACGTCATTTTATCTGTTTACGAGCGTCATTTTCCGTGACAGCGTCAAGACGTCGACACCGATCGACGCCGCTTCACGGAGGTCGCCATGATCGCCCAACCCGCCGACTTCAACCCGCGCATCGCCGGCCTGGACCGCGACGAAAAGCGCAAGCTCTCCAAGGGCCTGGTCTTCGCCCTGGCGCTGTCGGGCGCGGCCCACGTGGCGGTGCTGGCCTATGTCGCGGTTCAGAAGTACGGCGGCCTGCCCGAGCGGATCGAGCCGGGCAACATCATCATCAGCCCGCCGTACACCCCGCCCAAGCCCCCGCCTCCTCCGCCGCCGGAAAAGGCCGAACGGGTCCCGCCCAAGGCCAGCAACCCGCTGCCGGTCCGCCAACCGGTCCCCACGACCCAGACGCAGACCGAGCCGCTGGTCACGCCGATCCCCAAGGATCCCGGCCCGTTCAAGCCGAGCGAGCCGGTGACGCTGGACGAAGGCCCGCCGGCCCCGCCCGCGCCGCCGACGGTCGCGCCCCGGGTCATCACCCGGGCGACCTGGCTGCGGATGCCCAGCGCCGACGACATGTCGCGCTACTACCCCGAAAGCGCCCAGCGGCGCGGGGTCTCGGGCGGGGCGACGCTGAACTGCGCGGTCACCGCCAAGGGCACGGTGGAGAACTGCGTGGTGGCGGCCGAGAGCCCGGCCAGCGAAGGCTTCGGCAATGCGGCTCTGAAACTGTCGCGGTTCTTCAAGATGAAGCCGCAACTCGAGAACGGCCAGGCGGTCGACGGCGCGCAGGTAAGGATCCCCATCCGCTTCAACGCCGCCGACTGACCCGGCCGCCGACGCCCGCTCCCTGCGTATCCTTGGGGGCGGGCGTCGGGGTTAGTAGCTCTTGGGCAGGCCCAGTACGCGCTCGGCGATGAAGTTGAGGATCATCTCGCGGCTGACCGGCGCGATGCGGGCGATCATCGCCTCGCGGAAGTAGCGTTCGACGTCGTATTCCTTGGCGTAGCCCATGCCGCCATGGGCCAGCACCGAGGCCTCGCAGGCCGTGAAGCCGGCCTCAGCGCCCAGGTACTTGGCGGCGTTGGCCTCGGCCCCGCAATCCTTGCCGGCGTCGTAGAGCGCGGCGGCCTTGAAGGCCATCAGGTTGGCCGCCTCCAGTTCCGCCCATGACCTGGCCAACGGATGGGCCACGCCCTGGTTCTGGCCGATCGGGCGGCCGAACACCACGCGCTCCTTGGCGTAGGTCGCCGCCTTCGCCAGCGCCGCGCGTCCCAGGCCGATGGCCTCGACCGCGAACAGCACCCGCTCGGGGTTGAGCCCATGCAGCAGGTACTGGAAACCCTTGCCCTCCTCGCCCACCAAGTCCTCCTGGGGCACGAACAGGTCCTCGATGAAGAGCATGTTACACTCGACCGCCTTGCGCCCCATCTTCGGGATCGGCTTGGCCTCGATCTGCTCGCGGTCGGTGTAGAACAGGCTCAGGCCCCCGGTGGGCTTGGCGCACTGGTCCTTGGGCGTGGTGCGGGCGATGATCAGGATCTTGTTGGCCCGCTGGGCGCCGGTCGTCCAGATCTTGCGGCCGTTCAGGCGATAGCCGCCGTCGACCTTCTCGGCCTTCGTCTCCAGGCTCGAGGTGTCCAGGCCCGAATTGGGCTCGGTGACGGCGAAGCACATCTTGTCCTCGCCCGAGATGATCCGCGGCAGCAGGCGCTCGCGCTGCTCGTCGGTCCCGAACTTCACCAGCGGCATCGGGCCGAAGATGTTGAGGTGGATGGCGCTGGCGCCGGAGAAGCCCGCGCCCGACTGGGCCACGGTCTGCATCATCACGGCCGCCTCGGTCAGGCCAAGGCCCGCCCCGCCGACGCTTTCGGGCATGGCCACGCCCAGCCAGCCGCCTTCGGCGATGGCGGCGACGAATTCCTCGGGGAAGTTTCCGGTCTCGTCGGTCCGTCGCCAGTATTCGTCGTCGAAGGCGGCGCACACCTTGGCCACGCCTTCGCGGATCGCTTCCTGCTCGTCGGTCAGCCAGAAACCGGCCATGTCGTCCCTTCCCTGCGCTTCGTCGTTCTTTATCTAGCCTTCGAAACGCCGTGGATCGAAGGCGGCCGCGTCCTCTCCGGGATCGGCGTCCGTCAGATACGCCGCGACCATGTCGGCCACAAGCGGAGCGAGCAGCCAGCCGTTGCGACGAGCGCCGGCCGCCAGGATCACGCCCGGAACCCGGCTCTCGCCCACCAGCGGCAGGCCATCGGACGTGGAGGCCCGCACGCCGACCTCGATCACGGCCCGCGCGCCCGCCAGTTCCGGCCGAAGCGCCTCGGCGGCGATCCGCAGCGGCTCGACCACGTCTGGATCGGGCTCGCGATCGTCGCGCCCCGCCTCCATCGTCGCGCCCACCGCCGGTCTCGGACCGGGCGCGACATAGACGCCCTTGCCGCGCAGCACCGGGCCGCCGGCCATGGGCGTCTCCAGGCGCAGGATCTGGCCCTTGATCGGCGTCAGCGCCGAAAGCTCCGGCGCCAGTCCCCGGCCGCCGCCACCCGTGGCGACCACCAGCGTGTCGAAGGCCAGAACCTCGCCGTCGTCCAGGGTCGCGCGTCCTTCGGAGAAGCCGACCACGCCCCGGGCATCGAACGTCGCGCCGGACGCGATCACGGCCTCGCGCAGGGTCGCCAGCGCCAGGCGCGCGTCGAGGCGCCAGTCCTCGTCGCTGAACAGGCCGCTCGGCGTGCGTTCGAACCGCGCACCGGCCTCGACCAGCGCCGCCTCGACCTCGGCCAGGAAGCCTGCGTCTCCCTCGATGGCCAGACCGCCACGATCGATCGCGATCCCCAGGTCCTGAGCGAAGGCCGTCCAGCGTTCGCGCGCCCGGCGCAGCACCGGCAGGTGGCTGCGCGAGACCTTGTCGAACACCGCCTCGGCGGCGGGCGCCAGCATGCCCGCGGCGACGCCCGAGGCGTTTTCACCGGGCGGCGCGGGGTCGAACACCGTCACCGCGAACCCGAGTCGCGAGAGAATCAGCGCCGTCGCCGAGCCGAAAGCGCCGGCTCCGGCGATCGCGACGCGCGCGCCTGACTGCAAAATCATGGGCGGCAGACACCGCCCGGCGGCCGAAAGGTCAAGTCCGAATGCCTTTCTGTCGGCGGACCGACGCAAGGGTGCGGCATTTGTGTCGTCTTAGCGACATGCGACGTCGAGGCGAGGTGACGGAATACGATCAGCGGTCTATTCTCGACCATAAACAACCGCGCCACGTGCACCGCTACGGTCCGACCGGAGCCGAGGACGAGAACACCATGACCCAGAAGCCCACCGCCGAAGTCGCTCACCCCGTCGATATCTATGTCGGCGCCCGCATGCGGATTCGGCGCAAGGTTCTCGGCTTGAGCCAGACGCAGCTCGCCGACGCCCTGGGCATCACCTTCCAGCAGATCCAGAAGTACGAGCGCGGCGCCAATCGCATCAGCGCCAGCAAGCTGTACGACGCGGCGCGCCTGCTGCAGTCGCCCGTCTCATACTTCTTCGACGGCCTGGAAGAGACCGACAACGGCGAGGACGACGGCGTCGCCCAGCGCATGACCCAGTTCGTGGCCACGCCCGAGGGCCTGGAACTGGCCGACCTGTTCCCCCGCCTCAACGACCGGCGCCTGCGCCGCCGCGTGGTCGACCTGGTCAAGGCGATGGTCGACGACGAACCGGCCTGACCGCCCTCTTCTCTTTCGATCTTCCGATCACGCGCCTCATCCCTCGCGGAGAGGCGCGTTTTCGTTTGTGCGCCACCCTCTGCTTCAATAGGCCGCAGCGCGCGGATACCAACGTTCAGTAGATGTGAAGGCGTATCGGGTCAGGTTATCGACCTGAGATAGCGGCGTCCCGAACATGCTCGAAACCGATCGCCTGGCGGCCCTGGCCTCCTACCGCATCCTCGACACGGCTCCCGAGCCGGCCTTCGACCGGCTGACCGGCTTCGCCGCCGAGCTGTTCGACGCGCCGATCGCCCTGATCTCGCTGGTCGACGAACACCGGCAGTGGTTCAAGTCGCGATACGGCCTGGCCGCGGAGTCCACTCCGCGCGAAATGGCCTTCTGCGCCCACGCCCTGCGCCAGGAGCCGCATTCGGTGATGGTCGTCGAGGACGCCACCGCCGATCCCCGCTTTAACGCCAATCCGCTGGTCACCGGCGCGCCGGATATCCGCTTCTACGCCGGCGCCGTGCTCAGCGACCGCGACGGCCATAACCTGGGCACGCTGTGCGTCATCGACACCGCGCCCCGCCCCCGCCCCTCCGAGGAAGACCTCGACCGCCTGCGCATGCTGGCCGACGCCGTGGTCGCCCGGATGGAGAAGGGCCGGGCCGAACGTCACATGGTAGAGCAGCGCCGCATGCTGGCCATGACCGAGGCGATCTCGGGCGTCGGGCACTGGCGCTGCGACCTCGTCAACCAGACCATCAGCTGGTCGGACGAGGTCTATCGGATCTACGGCCGCGACCCGGAGACCTTCACGCCGACCTTCGGGAACTGGCTGCAGATGTACCACCCCGACGATCGGGCGGCCGCCGAGGCCCGCGCCCGCCAGGTGGTGGTCGAGCGCGCGGTCCTCGAGCACGAGCTGCGCCTGCTGCGGGCCGACGGCTCGGTGCGCCAGGGTCATTCGCGCGCCACCTGCGAACTGGACGAGGACGGCCGCGTGATCGCCGTCTTCGGCGTGCTGCGCGACATCACCGACGAACGCGCCCTGCGCCGCAAGCTGGAGGCCAGCGAGGCCCGCGCCCGGCGGGTGATCGCCGACGCCTACCAGGCCATCGTCACCATGGACGAGGCCGGCGTGGTCACCGACTGGAACCGTTTCGCCGAACGCACCTTCGGCTGGACCGCCGCCGAGGCCCAGGGCCGAAGGCTCTCCGACCTGATCATCCCCGCCGGCTTGCGCCAGGCCCACGACGAGGGCCTGACCCAGTTCCTCGCCACCGGACGCGGCGCCGTGCTCGACCAGCGCATCGAGATCTCGGCCCAACGGCGTGATGGCGAGGTCTTTCCGGTCGAACTGGCGATCAGCGCCGCGCGCAGCGCCGACGGCTGGCAGTTCACCGCCCTGATGCACGACATCAGCGCCCGCAAGGCGCAGATGGAGGAGTTCGAGACCGCCTTCCATCACGCCTCGGTGGGCATGGCCCTGGTCACGCTCGACGGGGCGTTCAACAAGATCAACGCCGCCTTCTGCGACATCGTCGGCTACGACGAGGCCGAGATGCTGGTGACCGACTTCCAGACGATCACCTACCCCGCCGACCTCGACAAGGACCTGGCCCTGCTGGGCAAGCTACTGGCCGGCGAGATCCCCAGCTACGGCATGGACAAGCGCTATATCCACAAGGAGGGCCGCATCGTCTGGGTCCACCTTTCGGTGTCGCTGGTCCGCGCGCCCGACGGCTCGCCCAAGCACTTCATCGCGCAGGTCCAGGACCAGACGGCCCGCGTCGAGGCCCAGGAAGCCCTCGAGCACCAGACCCTGCAACTGGCGGCCATGGCCACCCAGCTGGCTTCCGCCCGCGACGCCGCCGAGGAAGCCAACCACGCCAAGGCCGAGTTCCTGGCCAATATGAGCCACGAACTGCGCACGCCGCTGAACGGGGTGATCGGCTTCTCGCGCCTCCTGGCCGAGAGCCCGAACCTCGCCGCCGAGGACCGTAGACGGGCCGAACGGGTGCGCGGCGCCGGCGAGGCCCTCAACGCCCTGATCAACGACATCCTCGACTTCTCCAAGCTCGAGGCCCGCGCCGTCACCCTGGAAAGCGCGCCCTTCGCCCTGAAGGAGATGCTGGTCGAGACCACGGCCATGGTCGAGCCCCAGGCCGACGAGCACCAGGTCGACCTGCGCATGGTCGGAGACCTCGACGGCTGGTACGTCGGCGATCGCCACCGCCTGCGCCAGATCCTGCTGAACCTGCTGTCCAACGCCGTGAAGTTCACGCGCCATGGCTCGGTGACCACCCAGGTCGAGGTCCTCGGCCAGGCCGACGGCCGCGCGAGCCTGCGCATCAGCGTCGTCGACCAGGGCGTCGGCATCTCGCCGGACAAGCTGGACCGCCTGTTCAAGCGCTTCTCCCAGACCGACAGCTCGATCACCCGCACCTTCGGCGGCACCGGACTGGGACTGGCGATCTCGCGCGAGCTGGTCGAGCTGATGGAGGGCCGCATCTGGGTGGAGAGCGAGCTTGGCGAAGGTTCGACCTTCGCCTTCGAGATCGCCCTTCCCCTGGCCGCGTCCCCGACCGCCGTCGCGCCGGCCGAGACGACCGGACGCGCCGCCTTCCCCGGCCGCCGGATCCTGCTGGTCGACGACGTCGAGCTGAACCGCGAGCTGTTCCGCGAACTGCTGGGCCGCCGCGGCTGCGTGGTCGAGACGGCCGACGACGGCGCCCAGGCGGTCAAGGCGCTGGAGCGCGCCGGTTTCGATCTCGTCCTGATGGACGTGCACATGCCGGTGGTCGACGGCCTGACGGCCACGCGCGAGATCCGCCGGCGCGGCCTGACCACGGCCCCGATCGTGGCCCTCACCGCCAGCGGCGCGCCCCAGCAGATCGCCGCCTGCCTGGAGGCCGGCATGGTCGGCCACCTGCTGAAGCCGCTCAGCGAACGCGACCTCGACCAGGCCCTGGCCCTGCACCTGGCCAACGCCGCCGCCATGGCCGCCCCCGGCGACGAAGCCGAAGACGAAGCCGCCGCCCGCGACGCCCTGGCCGCGGCCATGGGCCCGGCCCGGGTCGCGCGCCTGGCCGGCATGCTGCGCCAGCAGCTGGTCGAACGCTTCCTGGACGACAGCCCCGAGGCCCTGCGCGAGGACGCCCACAGGCTGGCCGGCTCGGCCGGCATCCTCGGCTTCATGCGCCTGTCGCGCGACGCCGCCGAGTTGGAGACCGCCTGCATCGAGGGCAGGCCCCTGGCCGCGCCCCTGGAACGCCTGCGCCAGGGCGTGCGCCGCGCCGTGGCCGATCTCGACGCCTGGATCGAGGACCTGTCGCGCCAGGCCGCCTGATTTCGCCGCAATCGGCCTACAAACGGAAATACAGCGCAGACCTCGTCGCGCTATAGTGGTGGCCGGTCCGATCAGGAGGCCTTCGACATGCAACGCTCCGTTCTTCTCGCCTGCGCCCTTGGCCTGGCCGCCGGCCTCGCCGCGCCGGCCCTGGCGCAGACCCCGGCTCCGGCCGGCAAGGCCAAGTCCGGCACAGCCGACCGCTGCTTCTTCGCCGACCAGATCCGCGGCTACCAGGTCGTCGACGACCGCACGCTCAATGTCGATCTCGGCCGCAAGGAAGCCTTCCAGCTGACCCTGCTGAACACGCCCTTCGACCTGGACGTCGCCAACCGCATCGGCATCAAGTCGCGCGGCGGCTCGTGGATCTGCTCGCCGCTCGACGCCTCGGTGATCGTGCCCGAGGTCACGGGGTCCTCGCGCAGCTATCGCGTTTCGGCGATGCGCAAGCTGACGCCCGAGGAATACGCCGCCGCCTGGCCCAGCGTGAAGTCCAAGAAGCCCAAGTCGTAGGCCCTCCTCCGGCCACGCCCGAAAACGCTTGCCCCGCCTGGCGAGGCGGCGACATCTAGAGCGTGGCCGCAGCGGCGTCGGGATCGGCGACGACGGCCGGGGAGGCCATCGATGATCCCGCAGACGAACCCCGCCGGAGGCGCGCCGCCTCGCCAGGGGCCTTGGTACACCCACCTCTACGTCCAGGTGCTGGTCGCCATCGTGGCCGGGGCCCTGATCGGCCACTTCTGGCCCAAGTTCGGCGCCGACCTGAAGCCGCTGGGCGACGCCTTCATCAAGCTGGTGAAGATGGTCATCGCCCCGGTGATCTTCCTGACCGT